>JAUNGA010000090.1 GCA_030524765.1 Bacteroidales bacterium
CGTAAGCCCGGTATGACCCGCGAGGAGCTCATCGGTGTAAACGCCAAAATCGTGAAATCGGTTACCGACAGCGTGCTTGCCCATTCGCCCAACGCCATCATCATCTGCGTGGCTAACCCGATGGACACCATGACCTACCTGATCCACAAGATTTCCGGTCTTCCCAAAAACCGCATTATCGGCATGGGCGGTGCCCTCGACAGCGCCCGCTTCAAATATTTCCTGAGCATCGCTCTGGGTGCCAACGCCACTGAGATCGAAGGCATCGTGATCGGCGGTCACGGCGACACCACCATGATCCCCCTCACACGATTTGCCGCTTACCGCGGTATCCCCGCCGCAAGCCTCATCCCCGCCGACGAGATGGCAAAAGTCGCTGCCGACACCATGGTAGGCGGCGCCACCCTGACCAAGCTGCTCGGCACATCGGCATGGTATGCTCCCGGCGCAGCCGCAGCTCAGGTTGTAGCTGCCGTGCTCCACGACCAGAAGAAACTCATCAGCTGCTCGGCTCTGCTCGACGGCGAGTATGGCGAAAAAGACCTCTGCATCGGCGTACCCTGTATCCTGGGCAAGAACGGTATCGAGAAAATCGTTGAATTTGATCTCAACGACGAGGAGAAGGCTCTCTTCCACAAGAGCGCCGAGGCCGTTCACAAGACCAACGCAGCTCTCGCGTAAATCAATCTCTCATCAATAATCACGGCAGGGGCGCCCCGGCGTCCCTGCCGTTCTGACAATCTCTCATTATGAAAAAAATCCTTTTTTGCGCCGCTCTCGCCGCTATGGCGATGACCGCATGCTCTAAAGCCGACAAGGCCGCGGCCGACGAGGCTGTCGGCGACAACGACATCGCCAAGGTAGAGCGCGTGGCCGCCAACGCTTCAGCCGAGGTCGAGGCAGGTATCGCAGGTCAGGAGCACAAAAACTTCACCGTGCTCAAAGACGACAGCAAATACCGTCCCGACATGAAAGTCGAGCGACTGACCATCCTCGATTTCAACGCCACATGGTGTGGCCCCTGCCGCCAGTTCGCGCCCGTATTCGACAACGCCGCCGAGATGTTCCCCGGCGTCGATTTCGTATCGGTCGACACCGACGTCAATCCGCAGACAGCCGAGGCATTCGGTGTCAACGGCATACCCCACGTAGCCGTGATCAGGCCCAACGGCAAGATCGACAACTATGTCGGCACCGGCGATCTCATGCCTATTGAGAAATTTGCCAAGATCATCACTGACGCCCTTGAGGCAAAATGACACGTCAACAACTTACTGATACAGCCCGGCAGCGTTTAGGCATTGCCGGGCTGAATGATTTGCAGCAGCGCGTGTGGTCGTCGGCCGCTCGCCGGCTGTGTGTGCTTTCGCCTACCGGTTCGGGCAAGACCCTCGCTTTCGCCGGACTCATGCTGCAACGCATCGGCCGGCCCGACGGTCGGGTGCAGGCGCTCGTGCTGGCACCATCCCGCGAGCTTGTGCTGCAGATCTACGAAGTCGTGCGCCGTCTGGCCGGCACCTATAAAGTAGCAGCATTCTACGGCAAACACTCTATGACCGACGAGATCAATACCCTGCGCGCCGTGCCCGACATCATCGTGGCCACACCCGGTCGTCTGCTCGACCACCTGCAACGGCGCACTGTCGCCATCCATAATCCCGCAGTGCTCGTCATCGACGAGTATGACAAGGCTCTCGAGATGGGATTTCACGACGAGATGAGCCGTATATGCCGCCGCACAGGCACCCCCGGCTCAGTGATACTTACATCGGCGACAGCACTCGATATAATGCCCGACTTCATTGACATGCATGGGGCCGAGACTATAGCCAATACCACAGTCAACGTCGCCGACCGCCTGCATATAGCACATGTCGAAAGCCCGGCCCGCGACAAGCTCGACACATTGGTCGGGCTGCTGCGCTCGTTGCCTCAGGGACGCGTGATAATATTCGTCAACCACCGCGAGAGTGCCGAACGCGTGGCCGCCCGTCTCGTGGCCGAGCGACTGCCGGCCGGCCTGTATCACGGCGGATTGGAACAGGAAGACCGCGACCGGGCAATCATCAGACTCAACAACGGTTCTACCCCGGTGCTTGTGGCCACCGATCTCGGTTCGCGCGGACTTGACATATCAGACGTGCAAACCGTCATACACTATCACCTGCCACCGTCTGCCGCCGCCTGGACACATCGCAACGGACGCACGGCCCGCGTCGATGCCGACGGTAATGTATATGTAATTACCTGCGAGGGCGAGAACGTGCCCGACTATGTCAGCTGGCAGCACGACTACGTGCCGACCGGCCACAACGACTCGCCGTTGCACAGCGACACCGTCACATTATATATAAATGCAGGCAAACGCGAGAAAATCTCACGCGGCGACATCGTCGGCTTTCTCGTCAAGCAGGCAGGTCTCGCCCCTGACAGCATCGGCAAGATCGACGTACGCGACCATTCGGCCTATGTAGCAGTGCCACGCAGTGCCCTGCCATCTGTAGCAGCCGCGAAAGACGCGAGACTAAAAGGCATCCGCGTGCGCATCTCGCCTCTAAAATAAAAGCCGGTTATTACCCTCTGTCATCCGATATCTGAATCACATGCCCGGACTCTGAGTCTGCACCTCAGTCGGTCGTGAACGCCACGCCTAACGCGGTAAGGTCATTGATCATGCGGTCGGCATCGAGTTGACCCTGAGACGTTTTGTCGTAAGTGACCGGAAGCCGGCCACCATGCTCGGCGATCGAGGCCGCATCGGCATATTTCATGCCCAGACGCTCTTTGAGCAGACGCACCAGCTTCATGCCGTTGTGCCCCGCATCCGTCACAGTTATTGAGACGACCGCCTCGCCACCATCACCCGATGAGGCCTCTTCATCGTCACAGAAAACCGTCGCGCCCGCCTCATTGAGCTGTTTGAACAGCTGATCTGCGCGTTCTCGATTCTCAAGAACGATATCGACCGGCGCGCTGTCGACGATCTGCTTGGCATCTGCAAGTAGCAGCCCCATAGCGTCACGCACAGCCTTTACCACAGCAAGTTTGCTGCAACCGGCATCGGTGAGTCTCAGCTTTACAGGCCGGTCAGCCGGTGCAGGCTCATCGACTGACACGATATCCACGGCACTCGCGTCATGACCCGCGTCGTGACTTACCTTGGCGCCGAGAGAGACGAGAGTTGCCTCGACGGTGTCTTCATCTATACCGTCGGCATCAGGCAGTCTGACAGGCAATACGCTCAACAGCGAACTCGCCTCGCCTATCGACATGCCATATATGCGGCGCACCTCAGCGAGCGTCGCAAATCTGTCATGGCCGATTTCAATTAAATACAACGACATGGGCGTCAGTCTGAGAGACTGTCATTGAGCACGCGGCCATCAAGCGCGGTGCGGTGGCGCACATAATCTTTCGAGGCAAGATAAGAGTCAATCGCATCGGCATGCCGCACTCGATGCAGATCGGTGCCGACAAAATCGACGAGACTCTCGTCTATGAGATATTCCGCGATTTTTTTCTCGGCCACGCCGTACGCCCCCGCCAGACTCAGCAGATTTATCTGGAAGAGCAGACCGGCATTGTGCAGATCCTTATATCGGTCTTTCTTTCCATAATAATATGCGTAACGCTCGGGATGCGCCATAATTGGTTTGTAGCCCTTGACGAGCAGATCAAAGACCATCTGGTCGAGATTCCACGGCTCTTGTATAAACGAATTCTCGATCAGCAGATAGTTGTCAGGTAGAGTCATCAAGGTGTTGTTTTCGAGATTCTGCATGAACAGCTCGTCAATGCGGTTCTCGGCCGAATGGCTGATTACCGGAGCATCGGGCACATTCTGCAACGCATCATGCAGCTCGTGCATGGCCGCATCAGCTATTTCGGGCGTATTTGGGAAGGTGCCGTATGTCACATGCGGCGATGCGATGATGCGGCCGATACCCCAGGGTATCATGCGTCCGACAAGCTCGACCGAGGTCTTGACATCGGGCGAGCCGTCGTCAATTCCCGGCAAGATATGGCAATGTATATCGGTGCCGAAAAATAATTTTTCGGGTGTGCGTTTTTTATGGAAAAAATTAAACATCTGACGTTTTTCTTTTGGGTTACAAAGTTACAAAATTTTCTATCAAGTCATAACAACCGGCTTAATTATTTAATGCAAACCGATGTATAACACACCGCGGCACATCGTTGCTGCAAATATCGCGACTTTATACATAATATTTTTATATCTACAATTATTAACATATATTTGCATCGAAGTTTTCCAAAATCCTAATTATCAAACCAATTATGAACAGATTTCTAATCCTAATCGCATTGTTGGGCTTTCTTGCTGGATGTTCTGATGATGCACCTCAGATCTCAAAAGAAGATTCTGATGAAAGAATTGCTTTATTCAGCGACTCTCATATCAGATCAGTTGCTGCCGCTAAAGATATCGCAGCACAAATTGCATCAACACTTAACAGCACGAGCCGAACGACCCGCTCCTTAAAGCATGATGGCGTAACCACAATTGTACATAACAATAATTTGTCGCGGTCCGAGAGCCCTGACACCATCATGTACGCAGTTGAGTTTGAGGACGAACAAGGTTTTGTACTTGTTTCGGCACCCGACAACATGCCTCCTGTAATTGCAGTAATCGAGAGCGGATCATTCAATGATCCCCGAAACGCCGAGATTGATGCTTATCAGTTTTGTCTTGCCGCAGCAAAAGACTATATAATTAATGAGGGTGATTTTTCAAAAAATACCAAAGTCCCCATAGAAATAATTCCTCAATCTTATTGGGTGGTTGACTCAGTCAACTACAAACATGAGCCAACAGTAAAAGGCTGGTGGAACCAACAATGGCCCTATAATCTTTACTCTCCAAAATCTGCAGGCTGTACTCAGCTGGCAACCTTAATGGCAATGTCTGTATTTGAGGAGCCGAAAACCATCAATTATACATTTACAGGCAGAGATAAAAACAGCGAGTCAATCAACTGGTCAGAGATAAAGCGTCATGCCGAATCACTCACATTCTCGCCAGATCCTAATAATGCGTCTTCAATGGCCCAACATTTCAATCTATGCAAAGCATCAAAAGAAAGCCATAAAACCGCCGGTCGTCTTATACGACAGATCGGTGAGATTTTAGGCGTCGATTATACCAAAGATACACTTTCTATTTCTGTAGACTATAATAATGCCTTTAAAGCCATTAAATACTATCTTCCAAACAGAGAATTTAAGGAATGCACCCTCAATGCATTCCACGAACTTGGTGGTTATAGTGTAGCGATCGTAATCGGACTAGAGACTGAGAAAGATCCTGTAACTAAGGCTCGAAATGGGCATGCCTGGATTGCTGACGGTATCTGGCGATTAGGTATGGCAAGGTATTACTACGAACTTGAAGGTGGTGGCCTTGAAGTCCCACCTACTCTCCCTGATGATCCATCTAAACCACGCTATATATTAACACGAACAGAAGGTAAAATATTCGAATATATCCACTACAATTGGGGTTGGGATAATTTATCAAATGGCTGGTTTCTGTCATATATCTTTGATCCGTCAAGAATTTCCATTCCAGATCCGTATGTAATTGAGAGCAGTAAGTCTGAAAATTTTACATACCGAACTAAATACATTTGTATAAAATAAATAAAACCTCATCATTATGAACAAAAAAATGCTTTACACACTCGGCACCGCGTTAGTGTTGCTGTCGGCCGGTTGCTCGAGTGATGACAAGGGGTTCAAAGGCGAGCTTATCGAGATCACATCGTCAAAGACTTTTGAATTGAGCGATGACGAGCTTGCCGCCGGAAAAAGTCTGTCGGATGCCTCGGTCAGACTGATGAATGAAGTGGCCAAAAATTATGAGTCTTGCATTGATCCTGAAAATCGCAAAAGCGAAAATTTCATAATGTCGCCCCTCAGCATATGTCTGGGCACATCTATGGTCGCAAATTCGATAGAAGGTGCCGATCAGGCTATCTGCGACCTATATGGCGTCAAATCGGTCGATCAGATCAACAGCCTGTGCAACAAGGCTATAAGATACCTGTCGCAAGATATGGACGGCACAGTGCTCAAGATCGGCAACTCGATATGGTATCAACAGTCCCACTCACTTGATCCGGTCTACTCAGACATCATGCGCGATATGTATTTTGCCGAATGCAATGCTGTGGATTTCAACTCACACAAGACGGCCGACATCATCAATTCGTGGGTGGCAGCCAAGACGCGCAACATGATCGACCACGTCATCAACGGCTTTGATCCGCAGACCCTCGCTGTGGTGATAAACGCACTGTACTTCCAGGGCCGTTGGTATTCGGTCTTCGACCCCGATGACACCGACCGTCAGATCTTCAGAGGCTCAAAGGGCGACAATACAGTCGACATGATGCACAAAGTCTATAATGGCCGATACGCATCTGATGATGATTTCGAGTCAATAATATTTAACTTTAAGAACTACTGCTATATGCAGATCATCATGCCCAAAAAGATGTCGGCCATCGAAGCGTCAAAGACAATTACTCACGAGAGAGTGAGAAAACTCTATTATGGCTCACAATTCTATGACATCACGCTTTCGCTGCCTTCATTCAGACAAGATGCAACAGTCGACCTCAACGGTATCATCGATATCCCGACAGGCGGCATGCTGTCACCAATGGGCATAGACCGTATAGCCGAGAGCATAGTGATGCAAAACAGATCGGTAATTGATATCAACGAAGAGGGCGGAAAACTCGCCTCTACAACATTTATCGGGTTGCTTGGAGCAGATATAGACGAAAAAGAGCCGATGAAAGTAACGTTCACAGTCGACCGCCCGTTCTTGTTCTTCATCACCGACTACAAGACCGGACTTACGCTGATGAGCGGACGAATATGTAATCTTTGACAGTAATTCAAATAGAACTTCATAACTATATCATCATGAACAAAAAAATGCTTTACACACTCGGCACCGCGTTAGTGTTGCTGTCGGCCGGTTGCTCGAGTGATGACAAGGGGTTCAAAGGCGAGCTTATCGAGATCACATCGTCAAAGACTTTTGAATTGAGCGATGACGAGCTTGCCGCCGGAAAAAGTCTGTCGGATGCCTCGGTCAGACTGATGAATGAAGTGGCCAAAAATTATGAGTCTTGCATTGATCCTGAAAATCGCAAAAGCGAAAATTTCATAATGTCGCCCCTCAGCATATGTCTGGGCACATCAATGGTCGCAAACTCGATAGAAGGTGCCGATCAGGCTATCTGCGACCTATATGGCATCAAATCGGTCGATCAGATCAACATACTGTGCAACAAGGCTATAAGATACCTGTCGCAAGATATGGACGGCACAGTGCTCGAGATCGGCAACTCGATATTGGAAAAACCGGAGCAGACTGGGACAGTGCGCCGGAGGTGGCTGGGACACT
>JAUNGA010000011.1 GCA_030524765.1 Bacteroidales bacterium
GCTCTATGCCTTAAAAAGTTTTGACGTTGTAAAAATTTAAGATGCGTCAGCCGTGAGTCATCGCCCACGGCTGACGCATCTTAAATAAACTTAACGGCTGTTGACCAATATAAAACGGTTGATAGCCGTTATTCTGTTATGACAAACCCACAATCTCCTATCGATTTTTTCGCTTCGGTCAACGACCCGCGAGTAACCCGTACTCAAAAGCACAGCCTTGATTCAATCCTGTTCATATCGCTTTGCGCCGTCATCTGCGGTGCCGAGTCATGGAATGAAATCGAGGACTATGGCAACGCCAAGATTGACTGGCTTGAGAAATTCCTGCACCTGCCCAACGGCATACCCTCGCATGACACTTTCAACCGTGTAATCAGCATGTTAGATCCTAAAGAGCTGAACGATTCGTTTATCGGGTGGACCAAAAGCATCGCAGAACTCACCGACGGAGAGGTGGTCGCCATAGACGGAAAATGTCTGCGTGGCAGCAGTGATGACGGAACCGGAACATACACGCATCTTGTCAGCGCGTGGGCCTCGGCCAACAACCTGCTGCTGGCGCAGGAAAAGGTCGCGGGCAAGAGCAACGAGATAACGGCAATACCCAGACTGCTGCGTATCCTGGAGCTTAAAAACTGCATCGTCACCATCGATGCGATGGGCTGTCAACGCGAGATAGCGAAGACAATCATTGAGCGCGGAGCCGACTACATTCTCGCCTTGAAGGGGAATCAAGCCGAAATGCTTGACCGTGTGAGCGGATCTTTCACATATCTTAAGCCTTCGTCACAACACATCATGGAGAACAGATCGCACGGGAGGGTGGAGTCCAGAATCTGCACCGTAATAACCAATCTTGAAAACATCATCGATAAAGACAGATGGACCGGACTCAAGAGCATAGTAAGAATCGAGTCACGCTCCCGAGACATCAAAAGCAGCGAGATACATAAGGAAACCCGATATTACCTGTCAAGTCTTGAGGCTGATGCCCAATATATTAACCATTCCATACGTACTCATTGGAGTGTAGAGAATCAGCTCCACTGGACTCTCGACGTTGCGTTCGGAGATGATGCCTCACGTAAACAGAAAGACAATGCGGCACAGAATTTCTCATTACTGAACCGCATCGGCTTGAACATAATCAAGAATGCCAAAGTCTCATCGATGGGCGTGAAAGGGCACCGGAAGAAAGCCGGTTGGGACAATGACTACCTGCTCTATGCCTTAAAAAGTTTTGACGTTGTATAAAATTAAGATGCGTCAGCCGTGAGTCATCGCCCACCTTGTGTTGGTCATTTGTCAACTTTTAATTATCTTTGCAGATTGAACGGACCGTCAACAGCGGTCGGTGCATAGATAAACCAACCATAATCCGCCATGGCTGATATAAAGATCACCGGTGTCATGCGGGCGGGCACTTTCTCGCCCAACCATATAGGCAATGACGCAGCCATTTTCAACATAGTGGCCGAGCAGCTGCGCAAACGCGGCTGTGAGGTCAATACATATTCAGAGGAGCAGTTTGTGCAGGGCGCGGGCAACGATGCCCGCATCATCCTCAACATGTGTCGCGAGCCCCGCTCGCTGGCGTTGCTGCAGAAGCTGGAAGACCGCGGCGCGCTGGTCATCAACTCGGGCTACGGCATCGAGAACTGCACCCGCGAGCGGATGACACGCATCCTGATCGGGTCGGGCATACCCTACCCCGACAGCCTGATGGTAAATACCGACGAGGTAGTCAAAGACCGCATCGCCAAGGCCGGATTCAACAACGGGTGCTGGGTAAAGCGCGGCGACCTGCACACCATGCACCGCGAAGACGTGAGCTATGCCCGACATGCCCAGGAAGCGCAGGAGATACTGCAGGAATACTTTTTACGCGGCATGAAACGCGCCGTCATCAGCCGCCATATAGAGGGCGAGATGATCAAATTCTACGGTGTGACGGGCTCGAATTTCTTCTATTGGTTCTACCCCTTTGACCGGGCGCAATCGCGTATAGGCGCCGACCAGGCCGCCAAACCTGTCCACACGCCGTTTGACGTGGAATCACTCAAGCAGATCTGCGCCAAAGCCGCCGACATCCTCGACGTGAAAATATATGGCGGTGACTGCATCATCACCCGCGAGGGCGAAATACGCATAATCGACTTTGACGACTGGCCATCGTTTGCGCCCTGCCGCACCGAAGCCGGCCCCGTCATCGCCCGCATGATCATGAACGAAATCAAAAAACACGCCTGACAATGACCGATAACAGACATTTCGCACTGCTGCCCCGGCTGATCGCCACGACGCTCGGCTGCGGCTACTGGCCCTGGGGGCCCGGCACCGCCGGTGCCATATTCGGCATGCTCGTCTGGATGCCGCTGGCGCTTATCCCGTCGACGGCGACCGTAGTGCTTATTACTGTCGGTCTGATAGTGGTATTCACCGCTCTGGGCATATGGTCGGCCGGAGTGGCCGAACGCTATTGGGGCCCCGATCCCTCGCGCGTAGTCATCGACGAGACCGTGGGCCAGTGGATCACGATGCTGCCTATGGCCTCGTTGGCCGGCAGCAGTCTCGCCTGCGGACGCCTGTGGACGGCAGCAGCCCTGTCGCTGATACTTTTCAGATTCTTTGACATCGTCAAGCCATTGGGCGTCAGACGCATGGAACAGCTACCGCGCGGCACTGGCATAATGGCCGACGACATTCTGGCAGGCGTCTACGGAGCCATTATCCTGCAACTGATTATAACATTTGCGTTCTAAATGGAATTTATCGAAAAAGCAAAAGACAAGCTGGTAAGCGGAGGCGGCATCTTCACCTTTCTTCGCTCGTCGATATCGTCGCAGATATCGTCGTGGATCGACATGGGCACGAGCTTTGTGTTCTTTGCATGGGTATTCTTCGCGCTCGACGATTTCTGGCGCTCGATGCTGTCGGTAGCCGTTGGCGCCGTCTGTGGCGGCGTGGTCAACTGCTGTATCAACTACCGCTTTACATTCCATGCCACAGGCCAGCCGGTCAAATCCGTGGCCGTCAAATACGCCATGGTGTGGATAGGCAGCCTGCTGCTCAATATGTATGGCACGACACTGTTTGGCAATCTGTTGTCGCGCTGGCATTTCCTGCTCGACATGGGATTCACGCCCGACGGCATTTTCGCAACCTCGCGCCTGACCATCTCACTTATCGTGTCGTTGGCCTGGAATTTTGTGTTACAGCGCAATTTTGTCTACCGTCCGTCGGCTTTTGACTCCTATGCGATACGTTTTATAGATTTCTTCAGTCCGCACCGCGGCTGACCACACTCAAGCAACCAACCACTCACATTATATATAATAATATATCATGCAATCTCAAAGTACTTTCAAACGTTGCCGCGACGGCCTTCAGCAAGGCATTTATATGGTCATCAACCCGCTGGTGCGGCTGATGATCAAGTGCGGCATCACTCCCAATATCGTCACCACCATCGGTCTGCTCGGCAACCTGGCCGCGGCTGCCGTATTTGCCTACGCGGCTCTCATATACACTCCCGGCGAATACCACTGGGGACTCGTCACCCTGGCCGGCGCCCTGATCATAGGCTTCTCGCTCTTTGACATGCTCGACGGTCAGGTTGCACGTCTCGGCGGCATGACATCGACATTCGGCGCGCTCTACGACTCGGTGCTCGACCGTTATTGCGAGCTCTTCTCGCTGGGTGCCATTGCATTCTATCTCATCAACACGGGTTATGCTGTCGGAGCGCTGATCACCTTCCTCGCCCTTGTCGGCTCGATCATGGTGAGCTATGTGCGCGCCCGCGCCGAGGGCCTTGACATAGAGTGCAAGGTAGGCTTCATGCAGCGCCCCGAGCGAGTGGTGGTCACCAGCCTCGCCGCGTTGATCACAGGTCTGACAGGCATGTTCGGCGATCCCAACGGCTTTGACCCGATGATCATACTTATCGTGGCTATGGCAATCATCGCCGTATTTGCCAATATCACAGCATTCGCACGTGTAGCACACTGTCACCGTGCACTGAACGACCGCAAATGATGCTGAAAAGACACACTGCCCCCACACGCCGCGAATCAGTACTGATGGTCGTGTGCCTGATCGTGTGGCTGTCGGTGACAGCCGCGTTTGTCGGCTTCCGCACCGAACACATCTATCTGGCTCTGCTGCTGGCCGCACTGTTCTTTGCCTCGGGCATGACGAGGCGACTGGTCGTGGCGCTGATACCGTTTGCCGTCTTCGGCATCAGCTATGACTGGATGAATATCGTGCCAAATTACCATGTCAATCCCGTCGACATCCGCGGGCTCTATGAAAGTGAGCTCAGCCTCTTCGGCATAGTCACCGAAGGCGGCATATTGACTCCCAACGAATTCTTTGCCATACATCATTCGGCCATTGCCGATGCGATGGCCGGTTTTTTCTATCTCTGCTGGGTACCTGTGCCCATAGCGTTCGGCTTGTGGCTCTACTACGACGGACAACGGCGTGAATATCTGCACTTCGCTCTGGTATTCCTGCTCGTCAATCTGCTCGGATTCACATTCTATTACATACATCCGGCAGCACCGCCGTGGTATGTGGCCTCGCATGGCTTCGAGATGATTGAGGGTACGCCCGGCGAAGTGGCAGGCCTGGGCCGATTCGACGAAATGACCGGTCTGGGTATCTTCCACGCCCTATATGCACGCAATGCCAACGTCTTTGCCGCACTGCCCTCGCTACACTCGGCCTATATGCTCGTCGCATTCATATACGCGTTGCGGGCACGCTGTCCGATGTGGATGCGCATCGCATGCGCCGTAATCTGCCTGGGGATCTGGTTCACAGCAGTCTACTCGTCGCACCACTATATCATAGACGTGCTGAGCGGCATCGGCTGCACCCTGCTGGGCTATGCCCTGTTTGAGTATGTGCTGATGCGCATACCGGCTTTCGCACGTTTCATCAACCGTTACACCAACTATATAAGCGCCTGACATCATGTTTGTAGACCTAAAGCGACAATATCGGCAATCTCTCAAATCTTATGACACCGAGGAGGGTATCGATCTCGCATTCTACAGGCCGATCGGTTTCGCATGGGCCTACCTCTTCCGCCGTCTTGGCGTGACGCCAAACGCAGTCACCATCGCCTCGATATTTCTCGGAGTAGGTGCCGGCATAATGTTCTACTACAACAATCTATGGGTCAACGTCATCGGCATGTTGCTGCTAATATGGGCAAACTCGTTTGACAGCTGCGACGGCCAGCTGGCCCGTATGACGGGCCAATACTCAAAACTGGGGCGCATACTCGACGGTCTGAGCGGCGACCTGTGGTTTGCCACCATATATATAGCTATCTGTCTGCGCGAGAACGTCACATCAGACTTCTTCTCGGCTCATCCATGGCTGATATGGACCATAGCCGTCATCACCGGCATCTGCCATGCCAAACAGGCAGCGATGGCCGACTATTATCGTCAGTTTCATCTTTATTTTGTCAAGGGCGAGGGCGGCAGCGAGCTCGAGCATGCATCCGAGCTCGAGGCAAGACTTGCCGAGCTGTCGTGGAGCCGCAATTTCTGGCGCAAACTCACCATGACATTCTACACCAAATATACCGTCAACCAGGAGGCCTGGACTCCGGCCATGCAGCGACTGCGCGCCGAGATAGCCCGACGCTGGCCCGACGGCCGACTTCCGGCCGACTTCCGTCACGACTTCCGCATGGCGTCACTGCCGTTGATGAAGTACACCAACATCCTGTCATTCAACTGGCGCACTATCATTCTGTTCACTTCATTGTTTGTGCGCATGCCATGGATCTACTTTGCCTTTGAGCTAATAGTGCTCAATGTACTGCTCGTTTACATGATGCATCGCCACGAGTCGATATGCCGCCGATTCACAATACTGCTTGAGGACGGCAAATACTGACAATCAGCTTTATTTCGGCGCATAGCGCGATTAACTTGCGTTAACAATAGAACTATAAAAAATATGCAAATTTCGCAAACATTAACCATTCGAGCGAATATTTATGTATATTTTGCATATTTTTTGATTGTTTAAACTAAAATCTTTTTTGCAATTCAGAAATTATCTCTACTTTTGGAGGCTGAAAGCAGACAGCCGCCCCGGTGGCTTGTCGCAATAGCTCTGAAATTAAATCTATACAATAATAACTAATCAAAACGTTATTTGACAATGGCTCAAAGCAAAGTAAAACCCGCTGAAGGCAAACTCGGTGTGCTCGTCGTTGGTAACGGCGCTGTCGCAACAACCTTCATGACTGGTGTGCTCATGACTCGCAAAGGTCTCGCAAAACCCGTCGGCTCTATGACCCAGTACGATAAAATCCGCGTGGGCAAAGGCGCAGACAAAAAATATCTGAAATACGACGAAATCGTGCCCATGACCAAACTCGATGACATCGTCTTCGGCACCTGGGACGTTTATCCCGAAAACTCTTACGAAGCAGCTATCAAGGCTGAAGTTCTCAAAGAGAAAGACATCGAGCCCGTAAAAGACGAGCTCATCGCCATCAAACCGATGAAAGCCGCTTTTGACCACGAGTACGCAAAACGTCTCGACGGCGACAACATCATGGTGGGTAAGACCCGCTGGGAAATGGCCGAGCAGCTGCGTCAGGATATCCGCGACTTCAAAGCCAAGACCGGTGTTGACCGCGTAGTTGTGCTCTGGGCCGCTTCGACCGAGGTTTACGTGCCCGTCGACGAGAAGGTACACGCAACCGTCGAGTCTCTCGAGGCTGCTATGAAGGCTGACGACCGCGAACATATCGCTCCCTCGATGTGCTATGCCTACGCAGCCCTGCAGGAAGGTGCTCCCTTCATCATGGGTGCCCCCAACACCACCGTTGATATCCCCGCAATGTGGGAGCTCAGCGAGAAGACCGGCATGCCCATCGCAGGCAAGGACTTCAAGACCGGCCAGACTCTTGTAAAGTCAGGTTTCGCCCCCATCATCGGCACCCGTTGCCTGGGTCTGAACGGTTGGTTCTCGACCAACATCCTCGGCAACCGCGACGGTCTGGTACTCGACGAGCCCGCCAACTTCCGCACCAAAGAGGTTTCGAAGCTCTCTACCCTTGAGTCGATCCTCGTGCCCGAGAACCAGCCTGATCTCTACACCGACTACTATCACAAGGTACGCATCAACTACTATCCCCCGCGCAACGATAACAAAGAGGGCTGGGACAACATCGATATCTTCGGCTGGATGGGCTATCCCATGCAGATCAAGATCAACTTCCTCTGCCGCGACTCTATCCTCGCAGCTCCCCTCTGCCTCGACCTCGTACTGCTGAGCGATCTCGCAGCCCGTGCAGGCCGTCACGGCATCCAGCGCTTCCTCTCGTTCTTCCTCAAGAGCCCGATGCACGACTATACCCAGGGCGAGGTGCCTGTAAACCACCTCTTCCAGCAGTATGTCATGCTCAAGAACGCCATCCGCGAGATGGGCGGCTATGAGGCTGACGAAGAGATCGATTGATCTACATACAACCTTCCAAAACCTTATAAACAGGCTGCGTCGCAATTACGGCGCGGCCTATTTATTTTCATACCTTACAGTATTTCATCAATATTACATAAATTAACCGTTTTATTACGTTCGACCTATAATTCCTATGATCAAATCACGTTATAAGGTCATGAAACATATATTTGTCATTCTCATATCACTATTCTGTTCATTATCTTTTTCCACAAAAGCCGCAGATTTTAAAACCGGAACCACTTCCGAACCGAGTTTAGGTCATACTGAAATATATAATACTGTTGACACATATCAAACTACCCCTCTCAAAGGCAATTCATTAGGTTTTAAGAACACTCCCGAATGGAAAAAATTCAAGATCATGCGTGCCGTCGGGTGGAGCTGTTTTGGCTGTGGACTTGGAATCGGGGCTTTCGGTGGATTACTGGCTATGGCTGTAGCGATTGAGAAAGGCGACTTTATCGGGGCGCCACTGATATGCACAGTCGTAGGAGGTTCTCTGATTGTGGCAAGTGTGCCTATTCTCGCTATGGGCTATCATTATAAGAACAAAGCCAAGAAAATGGCATTAGAAATGTCTTTGACACGACTTTACACTCCGCAACCTGAACGTCTATATGCATATGCCCACGGAATTGGTTTCATATTAAAATTCTAAACATAAAACGCCAATGAGGCTGTGACACAGTCTCATTTTATTATAAATTCATCAATGATGGAGGGGCTGAGTTTCGCGTCTTAGCCGGAGAGAGCTACAGGAGTTATAACACACCCGCGAGAGCCGCATGCAGCTGTGGCAAGACAGCCGTCTCGCCATCGTTGACAATCGTGGTCAACGGCAGTGAGCCACATCGTCTCATACCCTGCTGGGCTGTGATGCGGGCAAGCGCCTGCTGCCGGGTGAGGCCGTTGCGCGACATTATGCGGGCAGTGCGGATATCGGCAGGCGCGTCGACATGCCACTCGGCATCGACCACGCGCCAGAGATCACACTCATATAGGATCGCAGTCTCAACGAATACGGGCCGACCGACGGCATGACCGCTGACCCATGCGTCAAAATGGGCGAGCACCGTGGGATGTACTATGCTGTTGAGCCTACGCAGAGCATCGGAATCTGAGAATACAACCGATGCTATGAGAGGACGGTCGACACGCCCGTCACAAACGGCCTGCGGATGTATGTCGCTGTTGAGCCGAGCGTGTATGTCACTGTCGGCATCAACTATGGCTCGGGCCGCCGAGTCGGTATCATAGACATCAAAGCCCATGCACCGCAGCATGCGGCTGACAACGGATTTACCGGCGCCGATACCACCGGTAACTGCTATGACTGCGGGACGGTTCATAAGTTTTCGATTATATACTCGACAGAATCTGAGGCGAGTTGCACATTTGAAAGCGTGGGTGATACGTCGACGAGCTTGATGCGCATGTTGCGCGATGGCTTAGAGCGGTCGATCGAGCGGTAATCGGCGACTACACGCAGACGGGGCTCAGATGATTTGTAGACGCTCACAGGCACCATATAGCTTACCTCGATCTGGGCCGGGAAAGTTATGAGCTTATGGCCGAGAGGCACGTTGACCGGATCAATAGCCACCTTACGGGTCTTGAAGATAAGCGGCTCGACATCAAAGGTGACGTCGATGCTGTCGGGGACCACACGAGTCGCCGGCGGAGCGATAATTCGCACACGGCGGGTCGCTGTCTCGTTGAGCGACGTGATGCGTATGGGCTCGGTGGTAACAGAGATGATATTGTCGGTGCGGTTCAGCGAGAATACCATCACTGAATCGGCCGACAACCGCGGTTTGCCGGTCAGCGTCGCGCGAGGTCCAGGACTCACCACGGCATCTATCTCGACCGGAGTTGCCTGGCCCGGGCGGGTGGTAAAGGCAAGATTGAGCGTATCGGGAGACACGACGACGATCGACGCGCCGTCAAGAGTCTGCCGGGCGATAGCCTTTAGATCGGCATCGGTCAGACGCACGGCATTGCCGTTGCGATAGACGCGGAAGTCAATCTCGGCGGTAGGCACACGGCCAAGTGTAAGTTTTAACAGTTGCGAGCCACGTGTACGCAGGCTCACACCTATATTGTCGGGAATTTTAGAGATAATCGTGACCGTATCAGGCACATTGGTCACGCGCACCGGCAGACGCACGTCGCACTGGTCCTCGTCGTTGAGGGCGAGCACCCACCACAGGATGGTGGATACAGCCAGAAATGCGAGAAAAACAAGCACATTGTGGCCGCGCTGCGAACGCAACGCGGCCATTATGTCTTCAGGGAGTCTGCGCAGATTCATATCAGAGGAGAGCGGGAGAGAAACGATAGATTATTTCTGCTGATTCTGCTGGTCCTGGGCGGCGTCGGCCGGCGAAGCATATACCGAGCCTTTGTCGACGGTGATGTTGACACCCTTGGTGATCTCGACAACAAAAGTTTTCTCACGTACGTCAGTAATAGTGCCCCAGATACCTCCGGCGGTCACAATCTTGTCGCCTTTGGTGAGAGCTTCGCGCATTTTACGGATTTCTTTCTGACGTTTCTGCTGAGGACGGATCATGAAGAGCCAGAAGACGAGCAACAGCAGCACGATCATGATGATGCCGCTCATGCCACCGCCCTGCTGGGCAGCCTGGAGAGGGATGAAGGTAAGGTTCATGTTGTAATTATGGGTTTTGTGGGTTGATTATTTCTGATTTTCGTCAGCGCCGGCCACGTTGAACGGTTTGAGTATGCGGCCATCGTCGATGAGGGTCTTTATGACAGAGTAGAGAATGCCGTTGATAAACGGACCAGAACGACGGGTAGAGTATGAGTTGGCGATCTCTATATATTCGTTGAGGCTGACCGGGATAGGTATGCCGGGGAAGTTGACGATCTCGGCGATGGCTGTGATCATGATTACGATATCCATGAACGCCAGGCGCTCGGGATCCCAGTCGGTGTTGATAAAACGGTCGATAAGCTCGCGATATTGCTCGCGGTTGTCGACGGCAGCCGTAAAGAGCTGCTGGCCGAAAGCCGCGTCTTCGTCGTCTTTGTAGCGTGGCAGGAAATCGACGCCCTTGCCATCGTCGGCCGACGCGAAGCGACGGATGGTCTTCAGCACGAAAGTACCCATGGTCGATAGGTCGTCGTTCCAATAGATCGACTTATCCTCAAGGGCCTCGGCCAAAGCATCTGAAGGCAGAATGATTGTGCGCATCACATTACGCCAGAACTCGCAGTCAGTGGCCCAGTCGGTCTCGGGCAAAGACATATAATCGGCATATATATCGGATGCCAGAATCAGATCGAGCAGACTCGACAGCAGCCCCGACTCGTCGACCCAGGTGATCGGATGTTCCTCGAGGAACTGCTGCATGCGGCTGTCCCCGGCCAGGAAACAGGCAAAGCGGTTGTCGACAAACCGGGTCTCGGGATTCAGGTCCTCGGCAGTGGCGAGGTATTTGCCTTTGGCAGCCTCAAAACGGTCGGCCTGCTCTTGCGTGATCTCGGTGATGAGCACAAACAGGGCATAGTAGAGTTCGCCCGCCTTGTCAAGCGAGGCATCGAGGTCTTTGCGGGCCTTCTGGTATGCCGAGCGGGTATCACTGTACGAACGCAGCGTGTCGACGGCCGAATAGATGCCGTGATGCAGACCGCTGAGCGAGAATTCGGGATTTTCACGCAAGGCCTGTATAAGAGCGGGATCTTTTAAAATGGTTGTCTCGAGAATGACCGACCAGAACTTGACATCGTCGTCAAGCTCATGGTTGCGATGTTTTGCATAGTCGGCATAGACGGCCGAAGCTGTGATCTTGTCAGACAGCTGCTGGATGAGCGGAGCGATGGCATTGAGACCGTCGGCGCCACGGCGGGCGATAGCGTCTTTGAGCAGCTCGTTGTCGGCCAGAGCACGGCCCACACGATTTGCCCGCAGCTTTTTATCAATGTCAAGAATGGGAACTTTGCGGCCTGATACGGCTGTGCGACAGCCCGAAAGCTCTTGTATGAGCATGAGCATGTCAAGATAAACGGCATATGCAAACCGACGGTCGCGTGAAGCGCCGACGGGCGCGGTCTCTATTTTGAATTCGTTTCGTGACAGCAGATAAGAGTAAAGTATCTGCACGACTTTGATACGGATTAAAATGCGGTTTATCATATTCAATGTACGATTTATAGACTGTTTGATTTAACAGTGCAAAGTTACGTCATTTTATCGGGCTGTGCAAATCTTTCTCGGTGTCGGGCTCGGCAAGCGGATTCCATCCTTGGGCACGCAAAGGTATCTCAGTGCCGTCGCGTGTGATCATGGCGCAACCGAGGTCGGGCTCGGTGACATAGCCTATGACCTTGACGCCCTCGATCTTTTTTATCTCTTCGTGAGCCGAAAGAGGCACGGTGAAGAGCAGCTCGTAGTCTTCGCCGCCGTTCAGCGCGGCTGTCACAAGATTCATATTGAGCTCCTCGGCCATGACGGCAGTCTGATAGTCGATAGGAATGCGGTCTTCGTAGACGCGGCAACCAGTCTTGCTCTGCTTGCATATATGCATCAGCTCTGACGACAGGCCGTCGCTGACGTCCATCATCGCGGTAGGCTTGATGCCGGCGGCTGCCAGAGCGGCAATGATGTCGCGACGTGCCTCGGGTTTGAGCTGACGCTCGATCAGATACTCTTTGCCGGCAAACTGTGGCTCGAAGTCGGGCTGACCGGCCGATGCTACCTTCTCGCGTTCGAGCAGCTGCAACCCCATATAGGCGGCACCGAGGTCGCCGCTCACACATATGAGATCGGTGGGACGGGCACCATCACGATAGACTATTTTGTCGCGCGGTGCGGTGCCGAGGCATGTGATCGAGATCACAAGTCCCTGGTGAGAGGCCGATGTGTCGCCGCCGACAATATCGACGCCATAGAGTTCACAGGCCAGACGTATGCCGCTGTAGAGCTGTTCGATATGCTCGACAGTGAAACGGCTCGACACGCCGAGCGACACCGTGATCTGACGAGGGGTACCGTTCATGGCATATATGTCTGAAAAGTTGACTACCGCCGACTTGTATCCGAGATGTTTGAGAGGTACATAAGTCAGATCGAAATGCACGTTTTCGAGCAACAGGTCGGTTGTGACGAGCGTATCCTCGTCGTCATGATAATGCATCACCGCGGCATCGTCGCCCACGGCACGCAGCGTCGAGTCGTTGACCGGTTTGAGGCCGTCTGTAAGTCGGTCGATCAGGCCGAACTCGCCCAATGAAGATATTTCAGACATTGTTATATATAGCGTTTAGCAAGGCTTACAAAGGTTATATGACCCATTCAATATGGCCATATAACCTTTATCACCTTGTTTATTTCGTCAAAAAAATCGATTTATTTACGAACGTTTTACCATCTCGCGGATGAGAGCCACGACATTGGGCTGAGCCTTCTGTGCAGCCTTCTGCACCTCTTCGTGACTGGGCACCTCAGTGATGTCTTTGCCGCCAAGATCGGTGATGACCGAGATTCCGAATACACGCATGTCGCCATGACGGGCCACGATCACCTCGGGAACGGTAGACATGCCCACGGCATCGCCGCCAATGATGCGGAAGTATTCATACTCGGCCGGAGTCTCGAACGTCGGGCCTGTGGTGCCGACATATACGCCGTGCATGACACGTATCTCGAGTTCACGGGCAATCTGGTCGGCCAAGTCGATCAACTCATGACTGTAAGGCTCGGTCATAGCCGGGAAACGCGGTCCGAGATCGTTGTAGTTCTTGCCGCGAAGCGGATTCTCGGGGAAGAGATTGATCTGATCGGTGATGATCATCACGTCGCCCACGCGGAATTCCTTGTTCATGCCGCCTGCGGCGTTTGAAACAAACAGGGTATCGACACCCAGCGCCTTGAACACGCGCACGGGAAACGTAACCGTCTTCATGTCATATCCCTCATAGTAATGGAAACGGCCCTGCATGGCGATCACAGGCTTGCCGCCGAGTGTGCCGAAGATAAGATTGCCACTGTGTCCCTCTACGGTCGAGACCGGGAAGTTGGGTATTTCTGAATAGGGAATGTAGAGTTTATCGTCGATATGATCGACAAGGGCGCCGAGGCCTGTACCGAGTATGATTGCGGTGCGAGGCATCTCACGGCCTGCACGCTCGCGCAGATACTGCGCGGTCTGATTGATCTTTTCGAGCATTGCGGATTGTTTTTTGTGTTTTTTAGTTATGTATAATATATAAGGTATAACGTCTGCGGTCAATGGTTGTTGTTGATACGGATCAACCTACGCAGAGAATCTGCAAAATTTGTGTCGCCAAGCTGCACGAATTCGACCTTGACCGGCAGATAGAAAGTCACGGCCCGCAATTCGGGCGGGAAGTACGGACTGGCCATGAGACGCACGGCATCTTTCTCGGTGGTGATGATGATGCGGTTGTTGCCACGCATAGTGCGATAGCGTTTGAGCAGCAGTTCCATATCGCGGCGCGAATAAGCATGGTGATCACCGAATATATTGACGCGCACCTTGGGCATATAGCTCTTGAGATGACGTATGAACGGACGGGGATTAGCCACGCCGGCCACGGCCAGTATCGAGTCGGCATCGGTCATCCACTCGAGATAGGGCACCTGCCCGGCCTTGTCGGGAAAGAGCGGCACAAGATCCTGATATGAATATCGCGAATAGAACAGTTCCTGATAAGGGAACAGTCCGAGATTCTTCTTGAAGATCATATAGTCGCGTGGCATCATCTCTTCAGAGCATTTGGTGGCCACGACAATATCGGCACGATTGATACCGCGCAATGGTTCGCGCAGACGTCCGTAAGGCATCATATGATCTTCGAATACAGGACGGTTGTACTCGGTGAGCAGTATCGATACCGTAGGCTTGACATAACGGTGTTGGAAGGCATCGTCGAGCACCACCAGATTGATCGCCGGGTCGAGCCGCAATAGCTCGCGTATGCCGGCCACACGGTCTTCGCACACAGCTACCGTGACCTTGCGGTCAAACTTGTGATATACCTGATACGCCTCGTCGCCGATATCACCGGGCTTGCTGTACGGGGTGGCCATCACAAAGCCCTTGGTATGGCGTTTGTATCCGCGGCTGAGCACCGCCATGTGGAACGTCTGTCGCAAGGCATCGACGATGTATTCTGTGTGAGGGGTCTTGCCCGTGCCTCCGACGGCGAGATTGCCCACCACCACTATCGGCACTTCAAATGTGTGCTGGGGCAGTATGCGCCAGTCAAAAAACTTGTTGCGCACATAAGTCACCATGCCGTAAATCTTTGAGCACGGCAATAGTATGGCTTTCGATATGACAGTGCGCAGGGTCACGGATTATGCAGGTAATCAATAAATTTCAACAGGTGTCATGCGGGCCTGCACTGCAGGCTGACGACGCAGATAATCGAGCAGACGCATCATCTGCAGGGTGCCGCGGTCTACGCTCACGCCGCCGACAGTGACATTACCGGCAGCCTGACGCATTATCTCCGAGAGCAGATCGTCACCAACCTCAGGATAGAAGACAACCTTGTCGGCATCTATTCCCGCTGTCTCGGCCATATCGTTGATCACGGTCTGCAGGCCGCCGATCCGGTCTATGAGGCCCAGTGAGAGGGCCGCTCCGCCGGTCCATACACGGCCCTCGGCGATTACCTTGACAGAATCCTGGGGCATATCACGTCCCGCAGCCACACGTCCGGTGAATGTCTCGTACATGTCGTCGACACTACGCTGCAAGCCTGCGCGCATCTCGGGGTTGAGCGGACCGAAAGGAGCGTTTGGCACTGCCACGGGATTGGTGGCAACGGTCGAGAACGAGACGCCGAGTTTATCCGTGACAAGTCCCGAAAGGTCGGGAATCATGCCGAACACGCCGATCGAGCCCGTCAGAGTGGTACGGTCGGCATAAATACGGTCGGCGCCGCACGATATATAGTAACCGCCCGATGCGGCATAGTCGCCCATCGACACGTAGAACGGCTTGCCTTGCGACTTGAAGTACTCGAGAGCCTCCCAGATCTGCTCGGATGCATAAGCACTGCCGCCACCAGAATTGACGCGAAGCACGAGAGCCTGCACATTGTCGTCATCTGCCAGACGCAGAATCTCGGGCACCATCTCGTCGCCGGCGATACCGCCTTCGCCCGAATCGACAATATCACCCACAGCAAAGAGCACGGCGATATGGTCGTGCGAACTGTCGGCCGGCTTTTTCGACGACATGTAGTCGGTGGGTGTCACCAGACGCAGATCGTCGTCATCGTCAAGATCACATAGATTGCGTATTACATCTTCGGCCTGACGGCGGTAGAGCAACGGACCCACAGCGCCGGCGTTCTCGACCTGACGGGCCGGCCAGGTCGATATGATCGAATCAGCCCAAAGGTTGATCTGCCCGGCGTCCACACCGCGGCCGTCGGCAATGACATCTTTGGTATATGTCCACATCGAGTCGAGCATAGCGGTTGTCTGCAATCGCGACGCAGAACTCATTTCGGTGCCCATGAAAGGCTCGACAGCGCTCTTGTAGGTGCCGACGCGCACAATCTGCATCTCGACGCCGAGTTTGTCGAGCAGACCTTTGAAGAAAGGTATGCGGCTGGCCATGCCATGCACGTCTACCGCACCCATAGGGTTGAGGTACAGGCTATCGGCCATTGACGCCAGCAGATAGTCGCCCTGACCGTAAGTATCGCCGTAGGCAACGATCCACTTGCCGCTGCGTTTGAACTGCCGCAGAGCCTCGACAATCTCCTCACGCGAAGCCATGCCGGCCGTCGAACCTGAAGCGCAGTTTATATATATTCCGTCGATATGGCTGTCGTTGGCAGCCATACGTATAGACTCAAGTATGTCAACAAGGGCGTCGCCCGAGTTCTCGCTCTGGCGTATCATCTGCCAGATATCGCCGGGCTGGAACCGCTCGGGCATCTCGCCTTTGAGATCGATATAGAGAGCCGAATGTTTGTCAACTTTGACGCCGGTCTCGGCCGAGCTGCCCATTATGGCTCCCACCAGCCCCAGCATACAAAAGAATGCTATCGCGATAGCGACCCATACGCCGGCGATGGTGCCGAGCATAGAGATAAAAAATTTCTTCAGCATTGTGGTGTTAATAACTGTATTTTGCCACAAAGTTAGCACATTTCGCTCAAACAGCCATGATTTTTATAATTTTATTAATACTGATGTACGACTTTTCTGACGATGGTCATCAAGATATGCACACGGCATGACGATGCCGCCGGGGCGATGCCGCCGGTCAAATTATTTTCAGGCCGACTCTTATATTGCATATTTTAGTTTTTTTAGCTAATTTTGCGGCGAATTATCTATTTATAGTCGACTGAAATGAAAATCAAGCTAAATAAGGGCCTTGATCTGCGCATTGCCGGCGCCACGACCGACACCAAGCCGGTACGCACCGTCACGCCCGGTCTCGCAGCTGTGATGCCCGACGATTTCACCGGTCTGATGCCAAAAGCAGCCGTGCATGAGGGCGATGAGGTGGCTGTAGGCGACGCTCTGCTGTTTGACAAAGCTCATCCCGAGATCAAGGTTGTCTCGCCTGTCGCAGGCCACGTGAAGGCCGTAGTGCGTGGCGAGCGACGCAAAATCATGCGCGTGATCGTCGAAGCCGACGGCTCAGACCGCGCCAAAAAGTTTGACACGAAAGCCCCTGTACTCGATCTGCTTGAGAACTCGGGCTTTTTCGCTATGATACGCCGCCGGCCCTACGACACGGTGCCCGTGCCCGATGTACGGCCACGCGACATCTTTGTCACGGCCTTCGACACGGCTCCCCTGGCCACGCCGCTCACCGATCGTCTTGGCGACAATGCCACACGCGAGCTCGAGACTGCCGTCAAGGCTCTCGCGACACTCACCGACGGCAAGGTCTATATCAGCCATGACCCGACATGGGCACTCGGCGACATCACCGGTGCCGTCATGGTCGAGGTCGAGGGCCCCCACCCCGCCGGAAATGTCGGCATACAGATTGCCAATATCGCTCCTGTAAACAAGGGCGAGACGGTGTGGACACTTGATGTCGTCACACTCGTAAAAATCGGCCGGCTGCTGCTCACAGGCACAGTCGACCCGACCGTTTATGTGGCTGTGACAGGTCCCGAAGTGTCGACCCCGGCTGTACTACGCACTGTCGAGGGAGCTCCGCTGTCAGACCTTCTCGACGGCATGCTGCACAAGACCGACAAGCATCTGCGCGTGATCAGCGGCAACGTGCTCACCGGCACAGCCGACGATCCCGAAAGCGGATTCCTGCACTTCCCCTGGCGTCAGATCACCGTAATAGATGAGGGCGACGACGTAGACGAATTCATGGGCTGGGCATCGGTGTCGCCCGACAAAATGAGCGCTCACCGCTCGTTGCCGCTGCACTGGCTGCGCCGCGCATTCTCGCCCGACGCACGTCTGCTGGGTGGCCGCCGCGCCATGATAATAAGCGGCGAGTATGACAAGGTACTGCCGATGGATGTCATGGCCGAGTACCTGCTCAAAGCCATCAACAGCCGCAATATCGATGATATGGAGGCTCTCGGCATCTACGAGGTGGCCCCCGAGGACCTCGCTCTCTGCGAGTATGTCGACACATCAAAGCTGCCTGTGCAGCAAATGGTGCGCGACGGCCTTGACTATCTGCGCAAAGAACTCGAATAAACATCCCACCACATCACGTATATGAAACCATTACGCAAATTTCTCGACCGCATAAAGCCGAATTTCGAGCCCGGCGGACGCCTGAGCGCCCTGCATTCGGTCTTTGACGGATTCGAGACTTTCCTCTATACGCCGCACAGCACGTCGGCACGTCAGGGTGCCGTGCACGTGCACGACAGCGTCGACTCGAAACGCACCATGATCATAGTCGTGCTGGCTCTGATGCCATGCCTGATCATGGGCATGTACAACACCGGCTACCAGCACTGGCTCGCATGCGGCGAGGCAATCCCCGGCATATGGCCCCTGCTGTGGTATGGACTGCTGGCAGTGCTGCCGCGCATTGTCGTGACCTATGTCGTGGGTCTCGGCATCGAATTCATAGTCGCCCAGGTACGCCGCGAGGAGATTCAGGAAGGCTTCCTCGTCACCGGCATCCTAATCCCGCTTATCTGCCCCATCGAGACTCCGTTGTGGATGATAGCCGTAGCGACGGCATTCTCGGTCATCTTTGTCAAAGAGGTATTCGGCGGCACAGGCTACAATATATTTAATGTGGCGCTTGTGGCCCGCGCGGTACTCTTCTTCGGCTATCCGGCACAGATGTCAGGAGACAAGGCATTTGTGGCCACCGGCAAAATGTTTGGCTTCGGCCCTGTCGCACCCGACGGATTCACCTGCGCCACACCTTTGGGACAGATAGCCACATCGGGTGGTGAGGGCGGCCTGCATCTTACCGGCATCGACGGTTCGGCCATATCGGCATGGGACGCATTTATCGGTCTGATCCCCGGTTCGTTCGGCGAGACATCGGTGCTGTGCATCCTCATAGGCGCCGCCATCCTGCTGCTGGCCGGCATAGGCGAATGGCGCATCATGATATCGGGCGTGGCCGGCGCTCTGGTCATGGGCTGGATCGCCAATTCGTGTGCCACTCCGCTCTATCCTGCATCTTACCTGTCACCGCTCGACCAGCTGCTGTTCGGCGGATTTGCCTTTGCTATCGTGTTCATGGCCACCGACCCCGTGACCGCCGCCCGCACCAATACGGGCAAGTGGATCTACGGCGCACTCATCGGTGTGATGGCCGTGCTCATACGCACATACAACAATGGCTATCCCGAGGGCGCAATGCTCGCCGTGCTGCTCGGCAATGCGCTGGCCCCGCTCATCGACTGGTGTGTGGTGCGGGCCAACACACGTCGACGCATGGCACGACTCAACACATCTAAAAACTAACGGTCATGAAGATTAACAAGCAGAGCAACCTTTACACGGTCATATATATCATCGTGCTCGTGGTGGTGGTAGGCACGGCCCTCGCATTCACATCGATGTCGCTGCGCGAACGTCAGCAGGCCAATATCGACGCCGACAAGATGCGCCAGATTCTCGCATCGGTGCACATCGTGCCCGAAAAGGCCGACATATTGTCGGATTTTGACCGCTATGTAACCCGCCAGTATCTGGTAGACGCCGCCGGCAACGAAGCTGCCGGCGATGCATTCGCTGTAAATGTCGCCGCCCAGATCAAACTACCGGCCGACCGGCGCGAGCTGCCCGTATATGAATGCACTCTCGCCGACGGCACAGTCAAATACATACTGCCCGTCTACGGCGCAGGCCTCTGGGGACCGATCTGGGGTTATGTGTCGCTTGATGCAGACGCATCGACAGTCTACGGCGCATACTTCGCCCATCAGGGCGAGACTCCGGGTCTGGGTGCCGAGATAGAGAAACCCGCATTCCAGGATCAATTCAGAGGCAAACAACTCTTCAAAGACGGCCGCTTCATGCCTGTCGCTGTCGTCAAGGCCGGACAGAAACCCGCCGGCGACGAAGACTATGTCGACGGCATCTCGGGCGGCACCATCACCAGCAAGGGTGTAGGCGCCATGCTCGACGATTGCCTCTCGCCCTATCAGAACTTTCTTAACAAATTGCGAAACCGTTAAGCCATGGCAGATAACAATACAAGCTGGAAGACGGTACTATTCAACCCCTTCTCGAAAAACAATCCTGTAATTGTACAGATCCTCGGCATATGCTCGGTGCTCGCCGTCACGGCCAAGCTCGAGCCCGCCATCGTCATGGGTCTGTCGGTAATCGCCGTGCTTGCGTTCAGCAACGTCATCATCTCGCTGCTGCGCAACACCATACCCAACTCGATACGAATCATCGTACAGCTGGTTGTAGTGGCCGGCCTGGTAATTATTGTCAGCGAGCTGCTCAAGGCATATGTCTATGATGTCAGCGTACAGCTGTCGGTATTCATCGGCCTGATTATCACCAACTGTATCCTCATGGGACGCCTCGAGGCGTTCGCGATGGCCAACCGCCCCTGGGCGTCGTTTCTCGACGGTGTGGGCAACGGTGTCGGCTATGCATGCATACTTATTATCGTAGGTTTCTTCCGCGAGTTGCTCGGAAGCGGCACCCTGCTCGGATTCCGCGTGATACCGCAGGCCGCCTACGATGCCGGATATGTCAACAACGGTCTGATGATCCTGCCTCCGATGGCGCTCATCGTCGTGGCGTGCATTATCTGGGTACACCGCCATTATAACAAAGACCTTCAGGAAGACTAACACGTCAACTACGCAAAAATGGAAAATCTCAACATATTCATACGGTCGATTTTTGTCGACAACATGATATTTGCCTACTTCCTGGGCATGTGCTCGTTTCTGGCGGTCAGCAAAAACGTCAAGACAGCTTTCGGCCTGGGTCTGGCGGTGACATTCATGCTCGTGATCACACTGCCGGTCAACTACCTGCTCAACACCTATGTGCTCAGTCCCGGCGCACTGACATGGCTCGGCCCCGAATTTGCCGACGTCGATCTGAGCTTTCTGTCGCTCATCCTTTTCATAGCCGTGATCGCGTCGATGACACAGCTCGTCGAGATGGCTGTAGAGAAATTCAGCCCCTCGCTCTATGCCTCACTGGGTATATTCCTGCCGCTGATCGCCGTCAACTGTGCAATTCTGGGCGGCTCGCTCTTCATGCAGCAGCGCGACTTCGGCTCGGTATGGACAGCCTTCTGCGCCGGCGGCGGATGGGGATTGGGATGGCTTCTGGCCATCACGGCCGTAGCGGCCATCAGAGAGCGAGTGTCATCGTACAGCAAGGTCCCGGCTCCGCTGCGCGGTGTGGGCATCACCTTTATCATCACTGCCCTTATGGGTATCGCATTCATGAGTTTCCTGGGCATCAAAATCTGACAGAGACATGACTACCCTTACCACATTCATAGCAGCCACGCTGATGGGCGCCACAGTGCTCGCCGGCGTAGGCATATTTCTGGTCATCACACTGGTGCTGGTGACCATACTGCTCGTCGCCAAGAGGTTTCTGGTACACAGCGGCAACGTAGCCGTCAACATCAACAGCCAGCGCACCGTCGAGGCTCCGGCCGGAGGCTCACTGCTCTCGACGATGGCCATGAGCAACGTTTTCCTACCCTCGGCATGCGGCGGCAAAGGCAGCTGCGGCCAATGCCGGGTGCAAGTGCTCTCGGGCGGCGGCGAGGTGCTGCCCACTGAGACAGTACACCTCTCGCGACGCGAAATCAAAGACCACTGGCGACTTGCCTGTCAGGTAAAGGTCAAGGAGAACATGGATATACATGTCGACCAGTCGGCTCTCGATGTAAAGGAATGGGAATGCACTGTCATCTCAAACCGCAACGTCGCAACTTTCATCAAAGAGTTTATTGTGGCTCTTCCCCCGGGCGAGCACATGGACTTCCTGCCCGGCTCGTACGCGCAGATCAAGATACCGCCCTTCAGCATCGATTATGACAAGAATATCGACAAGAGCCTGATCGGCGACGAATATCTGCCTGCCTGGGAGAAATTCGGGCTGTTCTCGCTCAAATGTGTCAACAAGGAAGACACGGTGCGTGCATATTCGATGGCCAACTATCCCGACGAGGGCGACCGCATCATGCTCACCGTGCGCATAGCCACTCCGCCATTCAAACCGAAACCGGCCGTGGGATTCATGGATGTCAACCCGGGTATCGCATCAAGCTACATATTCACGCTTAAACCCGGCGACAAGGTTGTGATGAGCGGCCCTTACGGAGACTTCCACCCCATCGTCGACTCGAAGAACGAGATGATGTGGATCGGCGGTGGTGCCGGCATGGCACCGCTGCGCGCCCAGATCATGTACATGACCAAGACGCTGCACACTACCGACCGGGTGATGAACTACTTCTATGGCGCACGCGCGCTCAACGAGGTATTCTATCTCAACGATTTCCTGCAACTCGAGAAAGAGTTCCCCAACTTCCACTTCCACCTCGCCCTCGACCGGCCCGATCCGGCTGCCGATGCGGCAGGCGTAAAGTACACCCCGGGCTTCGTGCATCAGGTCATCTACGACACATATCTCAAAAATCACGACAATCCCGAGGATATCGAGTACTATATGTGCGGCCCCGGCCCGATGAGCGCAGCCGTCAACAAGATGCTCGACGGTCTGGGTGTAGATCCGGAGAGCGTGCACTACGACAACTTCGGCGGATAAGGGTATCTGCAATGCCCCGAATCGCGCTGTTTAAACTTTTTTAAGCCTTAGGGCAAAGGTAAGGCCGTGAAAAAGCCTTACCTTTGCCCTCTCATCAATAATAAAATGAAACGATTCATCGCAGCTGTCATACTCGCTGTCGCCCTCTGCGCCCTGCCCAACGGCGCCTCGGCACAGTTTCGTTATGGTCCCGTAGCCGGTCCCAATCTGTCAAATCTCAAATTCAAACAAGATCTCGTAACCGTCGACCAGACCGTCGGAGCGACTGCCGGCATACAGGGCGAACTGATGTTTCCCGGCATAGGATTCGGCATCGATCTGGGACTGCTCTACAACCAGCTTGGCGCCAAAGTCAATCTTGGCGAACGCAAGGTATGGTCGTCGCTCGGCTATGGCAACGAGCGTGTGTGGCTGCATTACATACAGATCCCGCTGCATCTGCGGTTCAAATACACTCGCCTCAACGGCCTTGAAGAGAAAATCGCTCCGCTCATTTTCGGCGGACCTGATTTCACTATACTTGCCGCCCACGGCGGTTGCGATGCATTCGACTATGCCGGCGGAGAACTTGGTGTTACTGCAGGCGGCGGTGTAGAGCTGTGGCGCGACTGGCAAGTCACCGTATCCTACACGTGGGGCATGACCTATGCCCTCAAAACAAAACTGCTTGACGACTTCTCGGCCCGCAACCGCTGCTGGACCGTACGCGTCGCCTACTTCTTCTGATAGCCGCGCATCCGCTGGCCCACGCCGTGCATGAAAGCGTTCCGTAAGATTTTACGAGCCGTCGTGCTCACACTGCTGTTTGCCGCCGTCATTGTGCCGGCGGCACTCTTCATTGTGCTTTCGACGCCCTGGGCCCGCGAGAAAATGCGTTCGACCGCCGAGACCGAACTCACCCGGCTGCTCGGCACCGAGGTGCGAATCGACGGAGTCAGCTATCACCCCTTCAACTCATTGGCCGTCACCGGCATACACGTCGACGATCCGACGGGAGCGCCGGCGCTCGAAGTCGCGTCGGCGGCTGTACGATTCGAACTCGGATACTTCCTGCGCACACGGCGCCTCGTATTTGACTATGCCGTACTTGAAGGACCGCATGTGGCGCTCTGGAAGGCAACGCCGGATACCCAGCTCAACATCCAGCCGATCATCGACCGTCTGCAACCCAAAGACAAGACCAAACCGCCCACTGATTTTGATCTGCGTATCGGAACACTGGTCATACGCTCGGGTTCATTAAAATACGATGTCCGCTCGATTGCCCGCCGGGAACACGGATTTGATGCCGCGCATATAGCCGTCACCGACCTCAACCTTTATGCCTATCTAAGACATGCCTCGCGACAGACTGTCAACGCCGACATAGAGTCGATGTCACTGCGCGAACAGTGCGGATTCTGTCTCACCGACCTGCATGCCGACGCATATATAGCGCCTGACAAGCTTGAGCTACGCGAATTCGGTCTGCGCATGCCGGGATCGTCAATCGAACTCAAGCCGTTCGCCCTGCCGCTCGACGGCCTCAACTCAATCACCGCATCAATACGCGAACACGCTGTCGACATAGCCACAGCCCGGGCAGCTGTCATATCACCGGCCGATCTCTTGTGGCTGACACCCGGGATAGCCGGCATCAACCGTGATCTCATCCTTGAGATAGACGCTGCTGTCTCGCTGCGTCACGCACGCCTGCGCAAACTCAAGATAACAGACCGGTACGGATTTGACCTCATGCTAACCGGAACGGCCCGCGACATTGACACACCCGACGCAATCAAAGCGTCGCTCGACAGGCTCGAGATGTCTGTAGACGGTAGCGACGCCGCCGAGATTTTGCACGGATTCTCGCCGGATGCGGCCAAGATACTTGGACAATGCGGACGCATAACTGTCAACGGTACCGGCAGCGGAGACAAACATTCGGCCGACCTCGACCTGAAGATCGCTGCCACCGGTGGCACAGCCACAGTGCACGGGCGAGCGACAGCAATCGGCGATGACTGGCACAATATCAACTTTGAAGGGTCGCTGTCGGCCACCGACATAAATGCCGGACTCATCGCCAACCGGCCACAGCTCGGACGCATAAGTGCATCGGCCGAGGGGTCAGGCCGCATCATAGACAAGAAAGCATCGGCCGACGGCAAGATAAACATTGACCGGCTTGATTATAACGGATATACATACACCGGCATCACCGCCGAAGGATCATGGGACACAGATCGCGCCGACATACGGCTGGCATCGGCCGACCCAAATGCCATCATCGATGCCGATGTTACCGCTGTGATCGAGCGGGGGCACGGGTCTTATACTGCCGATATCAACCTTACAGGAATCAATCCGCATGCACTGCATCTGACCCGGGCCCGAGAAGGATATGTGCTGTCAGGACGTCTCACAGCCGATATATCGGCATCTGATATGGACGACATCGATGGCAATCTCGAAATAAAAGATCTCGATTTCGCCGCAGAAGGAAAACCGTCGCTGCACATGACCAGACTTGCCATAGATGCCGACCGGTCTTCGACACCACAGACCATCAGCATCAGTTCTGACTGGCTCAACGGCACGGTCGAAGGCGTGATCACACCATCGACACTCGTGCCCGTGCTACGCGACATGGCATCACATATCGTGCCCGCTCTGCTGCCCCATGACGAGTCGCTGCACCGCCATCTCGAAAAGACTGACGATGATAACGACTTTACACTCGACCTCACACTCGGCAACGCCGAAAATCTCTCAAAATTTCTCAACCTGCCTTTACAGATCATCTACCCCGTCGATATAGACGCCACGGTGAGCTCGTCGCGCGGCATAGCCACATTCTCGGTCGACGCGCCATATCTGCAGCAGGGCGACAAGATCATCGACTCGACCGTATTGTCAGGTTCGATTGACGCCGACGCCGGCACGGCAACACTCTACGCATCGACACGCATGCCCTCGAAAAAAGGTCCAATGACAGCCATCGTCGGCATCAATGGCGCTGACAATACGTTCGACACTTCGATCAACTGGATGATCGAACGCAAAATCCCGTTGAACGGCCAGATCAATTTCTCTACCGACCTCGCACTCGGCGATGATAAAAAATTGTGTGCCGACACGCATTTCGCGCCGGGCGAGATCAACTTCGGCGACGATGTGTGGCGCATCAGCCCGTCGAGCATCAACTGGTGCGACGGCCGACTGACGGCTACCGACTTCTCTCTTTCGGCCGGCGATCAGAGCATAGCCATCGACGGCACGGCAAGTCCCGAGCCGTCCGACAGTATCACTGTGCGGCTCGACAAGATACATCTCGCCTCGATTTTCGAGACTCTCGAGATAGACAAGGCTCTGATCGGCGGCACTGCCACAGGCACATTCACCGCCTATCAGGCGCTGTCAAAACTGCCTCTGCTCGCCACCGACGATCTGCATGTCGACAGCATCGGATATAACTACTGCACACTGGGCGACGCCGACATACGTGCAGGCTGGAGCAACGAACGGTCTTCATTCTGGCTCGATGCCGATGTCATAAATCCCGAAGGGCAGCACTCACATATATGGGGCGACATATTCCCCTTGAATGAATCGCTCGACCTGAGTTTTGACGCACGCCACGTCAAGGTCGGATTCATGAAACCGTTTATGGAAGCCTTTGCTTCAGACGTGCAAGGGTTTGTATCGGGTAAAGCGCGACTTTTCGGCACATTCAAAGACATAGACCTCGAGGGTGATGTCCTTGCCGAGGATCTGAAACTCAAGATCGATTTTACAAACACCTGGTACACCGCCACCGATTCGATCCACATTCTGCCGGGACGCATCAATCTCGACAACATCACCATACACGACGTCAACGGCCACACGGCCAAGCTCAACGGCTGGCTCAGGCACGACTACTTCCATAATCCCGTCTTTGACTTCCGCATAACCGACGCTGTAGACTTCCTGAGCTACAACGTCACCTCACACATCAACCCTGACTGGTACGGCACTATCTATGGCAACGGCTCGGCTCACGTCGTAGGCCGTCCGGGGGTCATAGAAATAGGCGTGAATATGTCAACAGCCCCCAATTCAACATTTACATTCGTATTGTCTGACCGCCTCGAGGCCGAGCAATATTCATTCATTACCTTCCGCGACCGCACTGAGCTGAAGGTCGACGAGACGATCGAGGCAATCGATGACATACCGGCCGCCGTCAAAGAGTATCAGGCTCGAATGATGGCCCAGAACATCGACCCGCCATCGACATATTTAATGGATATACGCGTAGACATCACACCTGATGCTCAGATGATACTCGTGATGGACCCCGTGGGCGGCGACCGCATACGCGCCAACGGAAACGGCGACCTGCGCATGACATACAATTCGGCCGACAACGATCTGCGCATGTATGGCACCTATACTCTCGACCGTGGCAGCTACAACTTCACGCTTCAGGATATTATCATCAAAGACTTCACCATCAACCGCGGCAGTTCGATAACATTCCGCGGCGATCCCTACTCGGCCCAGCTCGACATCGAAGCCGTTTATGCCGTAAACGCCAACCTCAGCGACCTCGACAAATCATTCCTGCAGGACAAAGATCTAAACCGCACCAACGTGCCCGTACACGCTTTGCTCAAGGTCACCGGCGATATGCGGCAGCCTGATCTCGCATTCGACCTCGCATTCCCCACACTCACCAGCGACATCTACCGCAAGGTCCGATCGATCATATCGACCGACGACATGATGAACCGTCAGATCATCTATCTGCTGGCTCTCAACAGATTCTATACACCTGACTATATGGCATCGACCACCAAAGGCAACGAGATATTCTCTGTGGCATCGTCGACAATATCAAGTCAGCTGTCAAGCATGCTCGGCAAACTCAGTGAAAACTGGAGCATTGCGCCCAACCTGCGCAGCGACCGGGGCGACTTCAGCGATCTCGAGGTTGACGTGGCTCTGTCAAGCCGATTGCTCAACAACAGGCTGCTATTCAACGGCAACTTCGGCTACCGCGACCGCTCGCTCAACTCAAACCAGTTTATCGGCGACTTTGATATTGAATATCTGCTCAATCCCAAGGGCACATGGCGTCTCAAGGCCTATAACCGTTATAATGACCAAAACTATTATGTGCGTTCGGCGGCTACCACACAAGGCATAGGTATCATGGTCCGTCGCGACTTTGACAATATATTCTCGTGGCTACGGCCCAAGCGTCATGTAAAACCGGACTCTACATCAACCCCGACCGCAGCCCCTGCCGACACCATCACACCCGGCGACACATCAGATGAGCGTCAATGATATCCTGACAGTCACCTACGACAGTCCGTGTGGCCGGTTACTGCTCGGCAGTTTCGACGGACGACTTTGCCTCTGCGACTGGTTCGGAGGCCGACCGCGGGTATTGTCCCGCCTCACCCGATATCTGCATGCCGACCTCAGACACGGCATCTCGGACGTTACCGACGAGGCCCGCCGACAGCTCGATCTCTACTTTGCCGGCTCATCCGTATCTTTTGATCTGCCTCTGCTCACAGTCGGCACCGACATGCAGCACGCCGTCTGGCAGGCTATCGCCCGGGTGCCGCGCGGCGACACCATCACTTACGCGCAACTCGCATCGTCGGCCGGCTACCCCAAGGCCATACGTGCAGCCGCGACAGCCACCGCCGACAATGCCCTGTCAGTCATAATACCCTGTCATCGCATCGTATCGCCGGGCCGACAGTTGCTCTATGCCGGAGGCACCGAGGCCAAATCGCACCTGCTCAGACTCGAAAATTCGCAGTGTTTATAAACTTTTTCGCTCAACATTTGCCTGTTAATGAAATTATCGCTAAATTTGCACCTCGAATTGTGTGCCTCTCCACACACCCGTCAAAGCAAATAAACAATCGAAAATAAATAAGGCAATGAAAAGAACATTCCAACCCTCAAACCGCAAACGTGTCAACAAGCACGGTTTCCGTGAGCGCATGTCTACCCCCGACGGCCGCAAGGTTCTCGCCCGTCGTCGTGCCAAAGGTCGTGCACGTCTGACCGTTTCAGATTCTATTGCAAGCAAGTAATTGCAGCAATCGGTTGGCAGCGACAGCTGCCGCTATGCCGGCCATCCGCATCCGCGCGGGTGGCCGGCTGCCGTTTTACAGTTCTTACATCACCGCGTCACGTTTAAGAGCCGTAAATTCATACACATTGTCTGACCCACAGTTTTGATTTGTTGAGTATAAATACTACCTTTGCACTGCTCTCAACAATCAACAAATGAGAAATCCAATCAGCATACTAATCGGTATTTACCGCACCTGGTATAAAAGCCGCACACGCGAGCTCAGACTTGAGTTTGTCGTTACCGACTATTGCAATCTCAACTGCGTCGGTTGCACCCACTACTCGCCTCTCGCGAAAAAAGAATTTGAACCGCTCGATATGCTTGAGCGCAACATGGCCCATCTGGCAAAAGTGTGCCAAGGCAAAATAAAACGTCTTTACCTCATCGGTGGCGAAACATTGCTCTATCCCGACCTAAAGCCGGCCATGAACATGTTGCGGCACTATTTTCCCGACGGCGAGCTATATATATTCACCAACGGCCTTATGCTGCCAAAGATGGATGATGAATTCTGGCAGATGTCGCGCGATCTCGGCTTCATCATCGCGCTTACACGCTATCCGATCAAATTCGATTATGACGCAGTAGAGGACCTTTGCCGCAGACAGAACGTGAGACATATAGTGTTTGACGACCGGTCGATGGCAAACTCGTTCTTCAAATTCGCGCTTGATCCGGAAAAGAAACAGAATGGCCGGCTCTCGCACTTCAAATGTTATAACCGTGGATGTCTGTCGGTTGTAGGCGACAGATTATATCCATGCTCGATAAGCGCGTGTGTCGACCATCTGAACAAGGCCCACGGCACAAAATTCGAGCATTGCAAGGGTGATTGGCTCGAAGTGTCTGAAATCACCGATGTCAGCCAGATAAAACGTCTGCGCGACACAAAAGTGCCATTCTGCGACTATTGTGTTTACCCCATCACATCGGTCAAATACGCGCCGTCAAAACGCGAACGCTCGGAATGGGTAAAGTGACCGTTTCACGCCAAGGACTCTATGACCGATTATGGGCCGAGCCAATGCGGACGGTCTGCAACGGGTTTGGCATAGATTACAAAACAATCAAAGCAATCTGCGCCCGTCACGACATACCGCTGCCCCCACAAGGATATTGGTCAAAACTGGCATTCGGCAAACTGGTTGCGATCACTCCCTTGCCACTTCGCGACGATCTTCCCGATATTATAGAGATCTCGGCTGCCGTAACGACAAAAAAGCCGAAACAATCACTGCTAAAAGCAAAACAATCAAAGCCTCGCCACCTCTCAAAAAGCAAAAACGCTGAGATTGAGCGGTTGATTGCGATTACCGTCAATTATCAGAACGAGGCACGCCCCGACCGCGTTCCCGAGATCAACCCCATACCTCTATGCCGGCAAGGTCTGTCGCTGTTCGTATCGCACAAGAATCTGCGACGGGCCGTTGCGATCTACCGCGACATACTTCTTACTGCCGACTCTCTCGGCATGAAAGTCTCTATTGACGACTGCCGCACGCTCATCACTGTCAACACCCATCGGATAGAGGTGGCTCTGCAGGAGCATCGCCGGCGCGAGAAGACCACTTCAGATCCTCTCTGTTCATATAAGCTAAAATTCACCGGCTATCTCAAATTTATCGTTCGCGGCCGACATTCGATCTATGATCGCGAGGCCAGAGACTGCCCCGACAAACCACTCGAGCAGCAAATCGACCGTATCATCGATTTGCTGACTAAGGAATCGGTCAGACGGCAGGAATTCGAAAACCTTATCGCCGAGTCGCGCAGACAGCAGGACCTGCGCAAACAGGCCGAACAAGAGCGACGACACGAACACGACATGCTCATGTCTGACGCCCGCAGAGCCATCAACCATTTGCGACTGCTGCCGTTGATCGACCGACTCACCCTGAACATCGACCGACTCCCTTTGCCGCCCGAACGCACCCGCGAAATCATCAGTCAGTTGCAATCCGGCAATACCGACGGGTGTCAGATACTTACCGGCGCCGACATCAACACCTTGATCGACTTATTCTACAAATAGAGTGGCTGCAGCCCTTAAACCGGCATGGACCCCAATATCTGACAAAGTAGCCAAATGTCAATGACAACCAGAGAATTCGAACTACATTTCAAAAGATTATACCTGCCTTTAGGCATGTATGCCCTGCGTCTTGTCGATGATGCCGATGTAGCCGAGGACCTGGTGCAGGACGCCTTTATGAAGGCGTGGCTGTATATCGGTAATGGTGACGATATTGACAGTTTCTCATCTTTCATGTATCGTACCGTCCGCAATATCTGCCTGACATATCTGCGAGACAAGCACGAAATCCTTGACGCAAGTTTTATACCGGAGGTCGATGACGATGATATAGACACATCTTTCAGAGACGCCCGAATATGGCGGGCGATCGACGATCTGCCCGAAAAATGCCGGGAAGTATTCCTCTTGAGCAAACGCGACGGCCTGACCAACGAGGAGATAGCCGAGGAACTCGGAATCTCAATCAAAACAGTAAAAAATCAGATGACCAAGGCTTTCGGGCGGCTGCGCGATGCCTTGACCGACGGGCACAAGCCATTTTTCTTACCATTTCTTTAATTTTTTCATTTTCCGCGTAGGACCTTTTCGCCAATGATGAGTCATAATGGTAAACAAACCATTCATCATCATGAAAAGATCAATAACGCTTGCACTGGCAATCATAATGATTTGCCTGAACGTGTCAGCCCGTCAGCCACAACGTGGCTACCGTGGATTCGTTGAATGGAGCAGTAGCGTGCGCTCCGATAATTTCGGTTATTGGACATCCGGCAATAATATTGCCGTTTATCGTGAAACCACTTTCTACACCGGCTTTTCAACCTCTCACGGTTATCAGATAAATTCAATGTTTTATATCGGAGCCGGATTAGGTATGGAACGATGCGGTAAATTCGACAACTGGATTGTTCCCCTCTTTATTGACGGGCGTATAGATCTTAAATTTAACAGGCTGACTCCCTTTGGAGACATAAGAATCGGAGCGAATATGGCCCAAGGAGGCGGATTGTACTTCTCGCCTGCCATAGGATACAGATTCAACTGGGGACGTAAAACGGGACTGAATATCGGGGCCGGACTTACCCTCGCAGGATATAAAACCGAACATTATGAAGGCACATGGGTGGATTCCGACTCTTATGAGATACAATATGTAGCTACCAGACACCATGTGCACCCCTATTTCACATTCAGGTTAGGTATCGATTTCTGATAATCATGGAAAACGAGGAAATAGATTTTATATCAGTGCACTACCGCAAGGGGCGTTTTGCTGTAGACCAAGGTTGGAAACGTCTCGGCGTGCCGTCAGTCTCGCTCTGGAAGAGATACCGTGTGGCCGCCGCCATTGCCGCCGCTGTCGTAATATCGGCTACTGCAGCGGTAGTTTATCATGAATATCATACGGGCGAGGTTCCACAACAGACAGTCAGAACCGCCACTCAAGGCGCTATGGCCGAAGTAAAGGTCATCGACTTCGAGAACGCCTCATTGTCAGATGTTGTCAGAAAGATCGAGACAATCTACAATGTCAAGGTCGAGAATCTGCCAGAGGAAGGCAACGACTACGTACTGTCTCTGCATTACGAGGGTACTCCCGCTGATCTTATTGATGTAATCAACGACATATTAGGTACACAAATGACTGTCTCTGAAAAATGAAACGACTGGTTTTAATTTCCCTGATGATGTGCATATGCACTGTCGTGATGGCGCAGAATGTCACGATAAGGGCTGTAAACCAGCCTGCCGCCCTGGTGTTCAGGAGCATTGTCGAGCAGACCGGGAAGAACTTTGTATATTCTTCAGATCTGCTTACCGGCATGTACGTCAATCTGAATGTAAAAAACAAGCCTCTCAGGCAAGTTCTCTCGATAATGTTCAAGGATTCGGGAATCGAATGGAAGATCAATGGGAAGAACATAATTCTCAAAAAAAGACAGACATCAGAGAGACCGAGACGTGCCGACAACACGGCGAAAATCCCTGATGCAACAATTAACACTACACGGCCCACAACAAGAATGCTCGAGGAAGTCGTGGTAGTATCACGTCTTGAGGCCCCTGCGGTAGAGACCTCCGAAATAGGAGCCAAGAAACTCACCGCAAAGGAGATTATCAACACGCCGGTGATGTTTGGCGAAAGCGATGTGATAAAGGCATTGCACATGCAACCGGGCATATCTGAGGGGCAGGAAGGTCTGGCGGGAATGAACGTCCACGGAGGAAATGCTGATGAAAACCTCTATATGCTCGACAATGTGCCGTTGTATCAGGTCAATCATTTCGCCGGCCTGTTTTCAGCGTTCAACGCCGAAGCCATCCGTTATATCGACTTCTTCAAGTCTTCTATCCCGGCCAAATACGACGGGCGGTTGTCCTCTTACCTTGATGTGCGCACCAAGAGCGGAAGCCCCGAAGGACATCATGGCTCGGCAAAACTCGGCCTGACATCCGGCTCATTCAATATCGACGGACCTATAGGGAGACGTACTTCCTATTCCGTGGCATTGCGGCGTTCATGGTTCGATGTCCTGTCGATACCGATGCTGGCAATAGCCAATTCCTCAAGTGATGACGATAAGATCAGATTCCGCTACGCATTCATGGATATCAACGCGAAAGTGACATACCGATTCTCAAACAACGCCACCGTCTTCGCATCGGTATATTTCGGGAACGATGTTCTAAAAACCGGTTCCTCCGACAAGGAGCAGCCTCAAAACGGCTGGTATGATGATGACAAGGACGATTTCTACTGGGGAAACCTTGTGGCACAGACCGGACTGAACTATAGGATCAATCCGGAGATGTCTGCCGAATTCACCGCAGCCTATACCCGTTATTTCTCCGGAATGACACACGACTGGTTGTTGAGGGAGATAAACGATGGGAATACCGTTGACTCACATTCCATCACCAAGACACGCAACAACATCAACGACTGGATATTCCGCGCCGATTTCGACTGGCGTCCCGGCGAAAACAACCGTATCCGCTTCGGTGGAGGCTACACGCTCCACTCCTTTCTCCCGGCAAGGGCTGACCGCAGTTATACGGTAGGAACAACAAAGACGTTCACACGCGACTCCACATGGACATACACAGCGAATGAGGCGAACGCCTATATCGAGGATGACTGGAGGATAAGCGACCGCTTCCGCGCCAATGCCGGACTGCATCTCTCGCTGTTCAATATCGACGGCAAAACGAATTACGGCATAGCTCCACGCCTCTCGGTCAGCTACCGCCCCGATGAAAACTGGGCTGTCAAGGCTGCATACGCACGGACAAACCAATACGTCCACCAGCTTTCACAGACATATCTGTCGCTGCCTACCGACCAATGGGTTCCCATCACGGGTAAGTTCAAGCCGCAGAACGCCGACAAGGCTTCGCTCGGTGTCTATTGGCAGTCCGACAACCGGATGTTTGCGGCTTCAGCCGAAGGTTATTACAAGATCATGCGCAATATTGTCGATTACCGCGACGAATATTACCTGCAGCCGCCTACAGAGATGTGGAACGCGCAGCTCTGTTCCGGCAAGGGGACCGCCAAAGGCATTGACTTCAAGATTGAAAAATTGTATGGAAAGATTACCGGACACATAGCCTATTCGCTCGCATGGTCTGACCGCACTTTTCCCGACAAGAACGACGGACTGACTTTCCCCGCGCGTTTCGACAATCGGCATACCGTCAATATCCTCCTCAACTGGAATATCAGCCAAAAGGTCAATCTCAACGCCGCATGGACGGGACACTCCGGCAACCGCTTCACGCTTATGACCCAAGTGTGGAATTCCCCAGATTTCGGCAACAGCTATACCGGTGACGAATCGCCGTTGAAGACACGGATCAACAACTATCAGCTTCCGTTCTACCATCGTCTTGACCTTTCCTGCACAGTCAGAAACAGACGGGGCTACTGGACATTCAGTGTATTCAACGCATACTGCCACATGAATACTGTAGCTATAAGACGGGCTTACACCAACTCCAACCGCCCGGTATTCCAGAAAGTGAAACTTTTACCCATCATTCCCTCAATTTCATATACATGGCAATTCTAAGATACATACTATACCTGTTGGCGGCAGTCCTCCTTACCGGCTGCTATGAGGATTTCGATCCTGAGATAGACACCAAGCCTGTATTGTGCCTGAACTCGCTTATCACGGCCGGGGAACCGATCGATGTAAAGGTCTCGCACACATGGATGTTCAATGACGAGAAAAGCGTGAACGACCATAAAGTGAGTGATGCCAGTGTCACCATACTTGCCAACGAGAAGATTGTGGGAAACGACTATCTTCCCAAGGAGGGTGATAAGATACGCATCATGGCGGAGAGCCCGACTTACGGAGAAGCTGTCGCGGAGGTGGTGGTGCCATACGCCACTCCGATAGGAAAAGTGAGATTCACGCCCGTGGTCACAAATATATGGAAAGGTGACGAGGATTTTTTCCATTACCGGATGCTTGCCGACATCACGTTCAATCTCAATATCGAGATGGATGTTAACGATCCTGCCGGGACGAACAATTACTATCAATTCGAATATGATTGGTTTAGTGGAGCATGGTGTGAAGATTCGGACGATAATCTTGAAGCATCTCGTCTTGATCCGTTTACAATAGGCACATTTGAATACGATGCCGAACCGATATTCAAGGAGCATGTGGGAGTATTCGAGACTGTGATGGGTAACGGAGAAGATACGGATTTTGTGTTTTTCTCCGACCGCCAGTTTCCCGGCAGGACTTATACCCTGCACCTGAACTTCACCAACAATACATTCAACATCAAGAATGAGACTTATGATGAATCTCTGCTTGAATGTGGAGTGACACTATATCTGACCACAGTTTCGGAAAGCTACTATAACTGGGCGGTGTATAAATGGAATGTCGATGAAGGTATAACCGGCGACTTGTCCGACATCGGGCTTGCTGAATCCAAATGGGGCTACAGCAATGTATCGACAGGGGCAGGTGTTGTGGCAGCTCAAGCCTCGACAAAATATATCGTCGATTTGAAAGAATTTCTTAAAAACGCCATAAAATGAACGTAATCAAATATTGGTTCATCCCATTTGTCTTAATGGCAATGTCGGCAACATTCACGTCTTGCGAAAGTATAGACGGCCCGGAACCTCCACGTTTCCCAACCCGGATGATAATACATCTTGAATATATAGGATTGGAAGATTTCAAGGGGGAATTATCTCGGATAGCAATATTCATCACAGATGAAAACGGCAATTTCATTGAACGTCATGCCAATGAGATTACGGAATCCTGGCTTATTGCTGATGTCGAGCCGGGCAGATATATCGTAAGTGCCGAATATATCGAATCTGAAGCCAATATTGATAACATAATCCTTGGCCGCGCTCAGGTAGAAATAAATGAATATCAGACCCTTGACATTCCGTTAACAATAGAACTTAATAAAATTCAATCACAAAACAACAAATAACATGAACAGGATTCTTTTAATCGCGGCCGTAATTATTTCGGCCCTCTCATTCGCTTCATGCAGCGATGATGCTCCCTCACAGTTGATATGGGAGTTCGCAAACTACGACAACAAAGAGATAACCGCTGTCTACGCTCCGGATTATGTAAATCAGGTGCAGATCGTGGCAAAACCCGATTACAGCGGTAATATAACGCTCAAGTGTACCAATTACACGTCCTTGTCATTCAAAGCCAACAACGCAGACGGCTCTTTTAAGAGCATATCGACCGGCTGCACTGTCACCAAAGTCAACGACAATACTTTGAAAATATCTTTCTCCCCGATTGAAGATGCCGGGGCGGAGGGCGTCTATGACACTTTCTATGTGGAAGGAATCAGCGGCAAAAACATGAACTCTACCAATATCTCTATTGGAAGGATCAGTAATGAAAAGCAAAACTGAAACGGCAGTCAGGATTCTCACTATCATCTCGGTTCTGTTGGTGACATCCTCTTGCGCGACAGTGCGTCTGGATCCATCCGACAGAGCCGAGCAGGTGACTGTAACATTCGACAAAACAATAAAATAGCGATATAAAATAATGAAAAATTCCTTTTTAGGGATAAGCATCATGACGCTTATCTCAGTCCTCTTATTGTCTTCCTGCAAGAGGATTATACCCCGATCCAGACAAATTCAAAATCTTGTACCATAGAGATTGAATGTCTTGGAGCGTCAGGAGAAAATCTGCTCACAGAAAAGTCTTTTATCGACAAAATAAAGATAGAAGGAGACAACTCACACAGCAATATGAAATTCTCAATCAGCAACAACCGCCTATGCTTTGAGGCCGACTTGCCGGACCAGAACGATATGAAGTGGTCGAAAGACCGTCGTGAAGCAACCGGCATATCTAAAATGACGGTCAATTTCGGCAAACAGAAAGCATCTCTGAAATGCTTTCTGAAATACACAGCAAACAGACCACCGGCTGCGGCGGGCGGCACTCTCGTTTGTGAACAGGTCGAATATTCAAATCAGATATATACTCGGAGTGGCAATGCCATAAGATTCGTAATCTATTTTACCAAAAACGGCAAAATCAACTAATCCCAGGTAACCGTGAACGTTAATAACCGATACATTCACACACTATGAAAAAATTTCTCTTTTTTCTCACTGTCATCATGGCGATGATCGGCATACAATCGTGCGGTAATGAGGAAGAACAATTTCGACTAATTGAATTAGAAACGACAGGAGTATCATTGAAATTGCAGAATAATGCAGTTTCATTATATGGAGAAATTCCTTCCGCTGAAAATGAACTGACATTTGTTGCGACAGGCGAAAATGCAAATTTAGGTTTTCTTTCTGATTTTCAAATTGGAAATGAATTTTATTATTTCAATAAAGAAGAGTATGAAAGTTCAAACCAGAGCGTAGCAGTTTCGGGGGAATGGGGTCATATTGAACTGATTAAACCGGACCCATATACAACAAAGGTCATCATATCAGAAAACAAAACATCCTCTGACCGCGAATTTATCCTTAGATTTGGAAGTGTATATACAACAGCGCTGGTGACAATAATCCAGAAAGGAGCCGTCGTAGATAATCCTAAAGACGATGTCAAATGGGATAACATCGTTTGCAACCAACTGTCGGCAAACGAGATTTTTATAGGTAGCCAATATCTTGGTATCCAGAATTGGGATTGTGCCGGCAATCCTCCCCGGATTTACCCATCAGCGGTTTTTCCTGAGACAACTTTTGCAAAGTCTTTTGACAAAGAAATAATGTATGAAAAGAATCCGATATCAGTTTATACAGATTTCAGCAATCCTTTCATCTCAACGATAAACAATCCCTCAGGAGTCAATTATCAGCAATTTCTGAAAAAACTATTGGATTCTGAAGAATACGCGTCCAACAAACATCCACGTTTGCATCTGTTTAGGATGTGTGATATCGGTACTTATAAAAATATTGCGACTGTCTTTAAGGACAACAGAGCCCTTGCCAATACCTTGCAGGATATAATTCACCAAAAGATCAAAACCGAAGATTTAAAAAATTGGATAGTTGGAGAGATCGTATTCAGAGGATTCTCCGTTACAATGGACTCTCCGGGAATGTCCGGATTGTTTAAGGACAGCAACATAAAGACAAAGGGTATGGTATATGTGAAGAGTATGACATACGGAGCTACGGCCTATTTTATAATTGGCAGCAATCTCTCTTATGATGAATTAAAAAACGTCATTTCATCATCGTCCCTTTTTGAAGACGCCTCAACAAGACTGTCTAAATCATCGATTATTCTCATCTCAAATTCATCTCAGGGTCAGAATGCGACTCTTTCTACATCTTTTGAAGTTCTTAATACATTTATGAGAGAACCATATTCGACAGGCGACTATGGTTATCCAATATATTGCACAGGCTGTTATGTCGATGATAACTCATTCGTTCATGTCAATACCGATTATTGACAGTCCTTCTAAACTATGGCCCAAAGATATGAAATAGTCGGCTCTTGTTTTCTTTTCAATAACAATCGCAGCGAACTATCGCTTAACTTATACGAATATCTGAAAAAGAGGGAAAACCCTGACAATCTACGCGTCGATTGTCAGGGTTTTCATCCATATAGCGTGATTCCGTTGGGATTCGAACCCAAGACCCACAGCTTAGAAGGCTGTTGCTCTATCCAGCTGAGCTACGGAACCGATAGAGAGATTTTTCGGAATGCAAAGTTACACGTTTTGCAGCGTTTATGCAAGTGTCAGATGCAGGTTTTACTGTTTTTAGAGCCAAATTATGTATCTTTGCACTGCGGATAAGCCTATCATATCTCCGCATAAAGCTTTATGATTACCGATTTCTTATCTCAATATCATGTGCTGGGGCTTGCCATCGGCCTGTGCACATTTCTCGTCATCGGCATCTTTCACCCTGTGGTGATTAAATGCGAATACCATTTCGGCGTTGGGTGCCGTTGGTGGTTTGTGGTGCTCGGCATAGCCATGTGCGCGGTATCGGTCGTGGTGGCAGATGTGTTCTGGTCGACTTTAGCCGGCGTTGTGGCTTTCTCGTCATTCTGGACTGTACGTGAAATTGTCGACCAACGCGAGCGCGTGCGCAAAGGCTGGTTTCCACGCAATCCCAAGCGCAATTACGATTGAATCTCAGCGCTTTTTGATTGCCATAAGCGCCGGACCGCGTGTGTCGGCCAGACGTGGCGTGAGCAACGTCAGTTTGTAGTCGGGTGACAACCCTACGGTGTCGGCGCGGTTGGCAAATATGAGTATAGTGCCACGCGGAGCCTTGGCCGCCTCGGCGGCATGCTCGATGCGTTCCATACGGTCGCCCAGATAGTAATTGAGCGAGTAGGTCGGCGCTGACTCGGGTCGGCCGACTGTGTAGATTTTGCCATGAGGGCCGGCCAACGACCGCACCACTTCGGCTGTCTCGATATCGCTTTGGGGGTTAAGTGCCGCAGGCATTACCGCGCCGCCATAGCATACGAGCATCGCCCACGCGATCATGACAGCACCGCCTATGCCGCCTCGCGGGTGAGCCTGTATCATCCACCCGATCGACGCTATCACAGGCACAGCCAGCAACGGCCATACCCACCATCCGACAGACGTGAACGAAAACCCGCCAAGTGGCACCCATATCGTGGCCACGACCACCGCCGGGGCCGCTATGGCAAGTATCGACAGCACCCGTGTGAAGGCATTGTTGATGCGCGTCTCTACAAGACTCTCAGCCATTGACGCCACAGCGTAAGCCATAAACGGATACGCCGGCAACAGATATACACTGCGCTTGCTCGACGGGAAGCAATAGAATCCGATCACTACTATAATGGCCGTGACAGACAGCATGCCCGCAGGCTTGAATGGCTGCTGTATCAACCGGCGCAAAGCGCCCGACGCCATCAGCACGAGCAGAGTCCATGGCAACATGCCCACGATGACGGTGATAAAATTATACCAGAATGGCTTGAGATGGCTTCCATAACTCATAGTGCCTGTGAGCCGGCCGAAATTTTCCTCCCACGCAAGCTCGACAAAACGGCTGCCACCCTCGAGCCACGCACTGTAATACCATATTGCCGGCACGATGCACGATGCGAAACACAGCGCCGCCATGCGTCCGAGAGTCGGGAAGAACCGATCGCCCCGGAATACGAAGTAGAATCCCATGACCAGACACGGCAGGAATGCCCCTATGGGTCCCTTGGTCAGCACGGCACACGTAAGCAATACTGTTGCAATGAGATAACGCCAGAAATTATCCTGTCCCTTATGTTGTCTGACCTCGAACAGCACATACATTGCGCCGACCATGCAGGCAGTCAGCACCATATCCACACGGCAGGCCATCGCGGCACGATATACCTCGATAGAGGTGGCTGTGATCAATGCCATGAACAGTGCAAATTGTTCGCCACGGATCTTACGTACCCACACATAACCGCCGAATATCATGCCTATGGCTGCCAAAGCCGACGGCAGGCGCGATATATATTCATTGACCTCACCACCATTGAACACCCATGCCAGGCATGCTATTATCCATGCCAGGAACGGGGGCTTGTAGGGGATGTCGCTGCCGCATGTGACGGGCAGTATCCAATCACCCGACTCAAGCATCGACATGGCGACAATGGCCTCGCGTGGCTCGCCCTTGCTGTAAAATAGCGTTTCGCCCAGCCACGGAAGCCACAGCAGGCAGAGAGCGACAAAGAGCACGAAGCCCGAGCTGAAATATATCGCGCGTTTCATAATGTGACAGTTGTTGATGCACAAAGGTAAGGATAATGGCATTATCTGCCAAATCCTTACCTGCTATAATAATGTTAAAGCGGATGTTCGTCGCAGGCGGTCTGCGAGTGTATCAGATAGTTGATCAGAGCGTCGTTGGCGCACATGATAGCCTCGAGACCGCGGCCATATGCATCGAAGTCGTCGATATGGTGCTTGGCTACGCCCGATTCCTCGGCCGCACGTATGACTGCAGGAGCGACCGTAGTAAGCAATCGTTTGTCGAACGGTTTGGGCAGAATATACTCGCGGCCGAATCTCAGATTCTGCAGTCCGTAGGCTTGAGCGAGGTCCTCAGGCACAGGCTCGTGGGCCAGAGCAGCGATTGCCGTAGCGGCGGCAATTTTCATCGGCTCGTTGATTGTGGTCGCCCGGCAATCGATCGCACCGCGGAACATATAGGGGAAACCAAGCACATTGTTGATCTGATTGGGGTAATCAGAACGGCCGGTCGCAAAGATCAGGTCGGTGCGGGCGGCAAGCGCCTCCTCATAAGTAATTTCGGGATCGGGATTGGCAAGGGCAAACACCACCGGACGCGGAGCCATCGAGCGCAGCATGTCGCGTGTGAGCACATTGGCGACAGACAGGCCGACGAAAACATCTGCGCCAACAAGAGCATCGGCAAGAGTCTCCACATCCTCGCGGTCGGTGGCAAAGTCGAGCTTATAGCGGTTGAGATCTTTGCGACGTTTGCTGATCACACCGCGGCTGTCACACATCACGATATTCTCGCGACGCACACCCATGGCCATATACAGCCGTGTGCAGGCCATGGCAGCGGCACCTGCGCCGTTGACCACCAGTCGTATACTGTCGATTTTCTTATCCTGAATCTCGAGGGCATTGAGCAGTCCGGCAGCCGATATGATGGCCGTGCCGTGCTGGTCGTCGTGCATCACCGGGATGTCGCACACTTCCTTGAGACGATCCTCGATCTCGAAGCATTCGGGAGCCTTGATGTCTTCGAGATTGATACCGCCGAATGTCGCTGTCATGCTTCTGACCGTCTCGACGAATCTGGCGGGATCGGTCTCGTCGATTTCGATATCAAAAGCATCAAGACCGGCAAATATCTTGAAAAGCAGAGCCTTGCCTTCCATCACGGGCTTTGCAGCCTTAGGACCGATATTGCCCAGACCGAGTACGGCTGTACCGTTTGAGATCACCGCGACAAGATTGCCACGATTGGTGTAAAGGTATGAGTCGTCGGGATTATCCTTTATCTCGAGGCACGGATATGCCACACCCGGCGAATATGCCAACGCCAGGTCTTCAGGGGTGCTATAGGGTTTGGTTGGTACGACCTCAATCTTACCGGGAACCGGGTAGCGGTGATAGTCGAGAGCGCTCTCTTTAGTAACTTTCATCATAGCGAAACGATTTTTAAAATTAACAATGCCCGCGCCCTTTTGGTTTTGCGGGCCGATAGACATATTTACAACTTTTTTTCAACGTATCTAACCGAAAAAATATTATCTTTGCGTATCAAAACTTTTTAACATATGTTAGAAATAAGCGAAATTTTCAATGCCGCCGCCGTCCTCAAGGACGTCGCCCGCAAGACAGCCGTGATTCCGGCTCCGGCTCTGGCTACCGACTGCGACCTCTATCTGAAGACCGAAAACCTGCAGCTTACCGGATCGTTCAAGCTGCGCGGCGCATATTACAAGATATCTCAACTCTCTGATGAGGAGAAGGCACGTGGCGTGATCGCTTGCTCGGCCGGCAACCATGCCCAGGGCGTGGCCCTCGGTGCCACACACAATGGCATAAAGGCTCTGATATGTCTGCCCGCCGGCGCACCGATCAGCAAGGTCGAAGCAACCAAAGGTTACGGTGCTGACGTGTGTCTCGTGCCCGGCGTCTACGATGATGCCTATGCCAAAGCAATCGAACTGCAGCACGAACACGGATATACATTCGTACACCCGTTCGATGACGATAAGGTCATTGCCGGTCAAGGCACGATCGGTCTTGAGATCCTCGAGCAGCTTCCCGATGTCGAGGCAGTCGTCGTACCCATCGGCGGCGGCGGTCTGATCTCCGGAGTGGCATTCGCCATCAAGACGCTGCGCCCGGACGTGAAAGTCTACGGTGTGCAGGCGGCCGGAGCTCCATCAATGGAAAAATCGGTTAATGAGGGCAAGATATGTCATCTCGACAATGTAGCCACCATAGCCGACGGCATAGCTGTAAAACAGCCCGGCGAAAACACTTACGAGATCTGCCGTCAGTATGTCGACAAGATTGTCACCGTCAACGACGACGAGACCGCCGCTGCCATTCTCGCACTGATGGAACGCCAGAAAGTGGTGGCCGAGGGTGCAGGAGCAGTATCCGTGGCAGCCGTTATGTTTGACAAGCTCCCGATCAAAGGCAAAAAGGTTGTATGTATCGTCTCAGGCGGCAATATTGATGTCAATACCCTCAACCGTGTCATTACACGCGGCCTGTCAAAGAGCGGACGCAACTACACATTTATAATAGATCTCTTTGACAAACCCGGTCAGTTGTCGGGCGTGCTCAACGTAATTGCAGATCAGGGAGGCAACGTCATTTCTGTCACACACGAGCGTATCAACGCCACCACAGAGATAAACGGCTGCAGCATACGTCTCGAGCTCGAGACACGCGACCGAGACCATATCGACCAGATACGCGAGGCTCTCACAGCTGCAGGTTTCCACGTGCTCAATTGATCACCTGCGCCCGCACACCATAGCGACACATATATTATATATTACGGCAGATGCAATTCTCAATAGAGAAACCATCTGCCGTAATGTCTATATGAGTAACTACTCAGGTATAATCGTTGCATGACGAACTGCTGTATCCCCAAAAGGAC
>JAUNGA010000091.1 GCA_030524765.1 Bacteroidales bacterium
CACTGGTCTTCGATGCCACCTCTTTGACGAGCTGGGCACCCATGTTCTGGAACGGATCCTCGAGCTCGACCTCGCGGGCCACGCTCACACCGTCTTTGGTGATGTGGGGAGCACCGAATTTTTTCTCGATGATCACGTTGCGGCCCTTGGGACCGAGTGTTACCTTGACGGCGTCGGCCAGAGCGTCAACGCCTTTTTTGAGCTCTTCGCGAGCTGCGATATTGAATTTGATTTCTTTAGCCATTTTGGTGTGAATTTTACGATAAGGTTAGACTGAATTATTTCTCAACGACTGCGAGAACCTCGTTCTGACGCATGATCAGCACTTTCTCGCCGTCAAGGTCGAGCTCGGTGCCTGCATATTTGCCGTAGAGCACTTCGTCGCCCTCTTTGAGGATCATTTCCTCGTCTTTTGTCCCGTTGCCGACGGCCACGATAGTGCCACGCAGGGGTTTCTCTTTAGCCGAGTCGGGGATGATGATACCTGATGCGGTTACTTCTTCGGCCGCGATGGGCTTGATGATGACGCGGTCGGCAAGTGGTTTGAGTTTCATAATATTCTATGGTTTTATATGAGTTATATTTTAGTCTTTGTCTGTTTATATGCTAATACTGTGCCAAAACTTTATTTGGCACAGTGATGTGCCAAAATGTCAACATCTCTGTGCCAAATATAGTAACGCGCGGGGGCGTCGAAAGGTTTTGCACTCTCACTCGACGCTGAGCGTCGTGCCGCCGGAATGTGCGGTAACCTCGGGCGCATACTGGCTCTGGGCAGATGCTATGCCCGAGGCAAACGATCCTGCCACCGACGCTGTCATGTCGTAGGTCAGATAGTAGGTGCCGCGCGGCAGACGGGTGACAAACAGTCGGGTGCGTGAGTCTCCGTTCTCGCGGTAGAACCCGATCCCTGAGGCATAGACATATCCTGGCAGTTGGTCGACAGGCTCGAGAGCGGCGGCGCGTTCGTCGTTGACAGTGACATAGTCAAGGTCTTCGTTGGCCTTTATGAGCAACTGCACGCGCACACGTTCGCCAAGGCGTATGCTGTCGGTCACCACCCACGCACCGTCGCGCTCTGCCAGCAGTCGTTTTTCGATCGACAGCGATTCGCATGAGCGTGACTCTACAGCAGTCATAAGGCGGGTCGATACGGTGGTCAGGGAGCCGTAAGAGACGGGGCCGCCTGCCTGACGCACGACTGTCAGAGCTTTGCCTGAATCGGCTGCGCTGAGACGTACCGAGAATTCGCCTGAGGCTGTCTCGATTGCATCGGGTTTGTAATCCTTTCCGCCTATGGTCACTGATGCGGTACCGTTGTCAATATCGGTCCAGACTGTTCCGGTTGCCAAAATGGCAGAGATGAGTGCAGTCGGGTCGTATGTGCCGAGATCGTCGCTCACACGGCTGCGCATCATCAGCCATTGGCGCATGCGGTCGATATCGGTCTTGACGGGTGCTATTGTGGCAAAAGCCTCGAGAATCGTCGAATACGATGCGACAGAGCTGACCGAGGGAAACTTCAGGCCGCCATCGGCAGTCTCGACCGCAAACTCGCGCACCGACGACATGATTTCTTTGGCGACGGCCTTGTTGCGGTTGGCATTCAGAATCAGGGCATAGCGTGCCTTTATCGCCGTGGGGGCGTCGCGCCAGTCTTTGACAATGGCCTGCACCGCTTTGTTAACGGCGCTGCGGGCTGCAACCGTCGTCGGCTTGTAATCGGGATAGAGCGATGTCATATAGACATATCCGTAATCATCGTCCCGCACCTTTGAGTCGCAATAACGCATGGCACGGTCAATAATCGCTTTCAGTCGGCCGTCATCGGGCAGATAGCCGTTGGCATTCAGCCGTCCTATTGTGGTGAGTACCATTGTCGTGGCCCAGAGTGATGGTTCGTCACACCACGAGCCCCAGGCAAATCCGCCGTCTTTGCCCTGCAGCTTCTCAAGTGCCGACAGACCGCGGGCGAGAGTCTTGTCGATGGTCTTGCTGTCAAATGTCATTGCGAGACGACTCATACGCTCGGTCTGTGAGGCTGCCGCGCTGACCCAGGGAGTCTGGTCGAGCAGGGCAAGCTTGATGTCTTCATTCTTCATCAGATCTGAGACGAGAGCCGAGTCAGCCGGATTGGCCTGCCAGAGATCGATCACCCGTTTGATTTCCGGATAGCTTTTTAGCAGCCCGCGGGCGGTGAGAGCTCCATACACAGCATCGGCGGCCTCGCCGCTCGACATGTTTTGCCCGGTCGCGAGCAGGTAGGGCAATGACCGCACCACGTCCCATACGGGATTCTGACAATATTGCAGTGCCATCACCGCCGAACTGTCGGCCGGCAATGTTGTCTCAAAGCGGGAATTCTTGTCATTGAGTACGAAATTATCGCTCTCGACAACGACTGCACCCGACGAGAGCACCGGTATCGCGTCTTGCTCGCCGTCGCTGTGGCGTGAGCCTCTGACACGTATGCGGTAGCCGGTCATTGTCGAGCCTATGGCGGCTTTGACCGGCATCGACACTATAGCGCGTCGACCGGCTTCAATGATGTCGGTATCGCTCTTGCTGTCGATCACGGCGCCGGTCACAGGATCAAAAATCTCAATTACCGAAGTGACTGTATCGGCGATGGCTGAGTTGTTGTAGACTGTGGCGAGGAGCACAGCCACGTCTCCCTCGCGCAGGAAACGTGGCAGATTGGGCTGTACCATCAGCGGACGATTGGCCACGATGTCGCGCATGGCAGTGGCCGATTTCAGATTCTCGTCCCATGCAAAGGCTCGGAATGCCCAGGTGGTGTTTGCGTCAGGCACGGTAAATCTGACAGTCACCTTGCCGTCGGTGCCGACGCTGAGGTCAGGCATCCAGAATGCCTGCACGGCTTCGCCCTCACGCAGCGGTGTGCCATTGTCGGGCGCAGACGCGCCGTTGCCTCCGTCGTCGGCCATTTCGTCGGCATCAGACGTAACGGCCGATTCCTCGAGCACCGCTCCGGCCGCCTCGGTCATAGGGGCTTCAAACTCTGCGACGTCCTCAGCCATAATATTGACTCCGGCGGCGCTCTTTGCCATGGCATTGTAGCGTGTGCCGCGTATCATGATCCGGTACTCGGGCACATATCTGAATACAGGGGATGCCGGCAATCCGTCAGCGCGTCTCGAACGATAGCTGTTGAGCGTATAATAGAACGATGACATGCCGGCGGGCAGGGTCGATGTGTCGAGACGCAACGAGTTCTGCCACACATCAAGCGCGGCAGGCCATCCGAGATCGTTGAGGGCATCGAGCGCGTGGTTATACATAGTGGCGACCATAGCACCTGTGGCCGGGCGTCCGTTGGCACGGGCGAGTGTGAATGTCCACTGCTCGTCGCTGCCGGGCACAAGCCGGTCACGCCACGAATCAGCCGTGAGAGTCAGCTTGTCGCCCTTGTCGATCTTTATACCGACCATGGCCGTGGCCACCTTACCATTCCGGTTGGTGATAAGAGTGATTGTCTGGCTGTCGGCGTCCGGTGATGTCTCGACTTCGATGGTGTGGAATCCGGCACTGACATGCTCGACTGATACGTCAAAACGGCCGTCGCCGCGAGGATTGGCCACATAGACATAACTGTCGTCTGCAACGCCGAGTGTCACAGATACCTTTTCGCCGGCCCTTACGGTAAGAGACTGCACCGGCAGGAATATGAGTTCGTCGGCAGGTACGGCATTGCGTGCCACATTATATAAATATACAGTCGCGATATCCTTCGCCACATCACACAGTGTAGAGTCGACCGGCATGACCGAGAGCGTATATGTGCCGGCCGCAACATCGGCTGCGTCAATTGTGAGGCCGGTCGAATCGACCTCTGCCGAGCCTTTGATTTCGGGCAATCCCCGGGCCGACAGAGTCCAGTTGACCTTCAGCGGTTTTGTCTTTCCGTCGGCGTTGAGCGCCGCGACAGGCAGTGTGACGGGGCCTGATGTGTCAAAACGGTCTTTGTCGCCCCGGTAGACAAGATGCAGCGGTCTGCCTCCTGCAAAAACGGTCGAGGCACTTGCATATTCTCCGGTCGACGATGTGACATTGACGGCACAGTCAAAATCTGCTTTGGCATCAATGACATCAGACGGAATCAAAATCGAGAACCTGCCGTCGGCGTCGGTCTTGCCTGATGCCGCACCGACCTGTTCACCGCTGTTTCGACGCCAGCCCCACCATATATATTTGCTGAACACGACATTCACGTCGGCATCGGCCACCGGCATGCCCGAGTAGGTCAATGCCCGGCCTGTAATTGTATCGGCATCGACTGCAAGGTCTTTTACCTCGAAGACCGGAACCTTATAGTCGCTGACCATCACATTGCGCCATGCCACATAACGGTCTCTATACTCGACCTGCAGACCGTAATTGCCCGTCAACGCATCTGTCTTGGTGGCAAATCGACCGCTGCATCGGCCATAGGAGTCGGTACGTACCTCGGCGGTATCGACAATCTGATGGTTGGCATCTCTGAGACGGACGATAATTGTCGCGTCGGCGAGAGGGCTGTTGGCCTTGTCCTTGGGCAGGCTGCGTATGGCGGCTACGCTCCACTCGATGCTGTCGCCGGGGTGATACAGTGGCCGGTCGATAAATATGCTGCCGGTATAGTTTTCTTCGCCTACGCCGTTGCGGTAGCTGTACATATCGAGTCCCGACGGGTAATAATATATCTTGCCGTCTTTGCTAAGCGACAGCTGATAGCGGTTGGTGCTGCGTCTGCGCTCGGGGGGCAGGGTGAAATTGACTATACCGTCGGCGTCTGTTGTACCTACGGGGCGTGCCGTCGTTGAGGCATTTGCTCCGCCCGGAACCTGTCTGATACGGGCCTCGACACCTTTGGCGGGATGGCCGCTCAAATAGTCGGTCAGGATCAGTGTCTCCGCACCGTTGTCGCTGATAATGACCGGCATGTAAGGTGTGACGCACACGTCGGCTCTCTGCCAGCGCTCGGGGTTTTCCTTGCCGTTTATTGTCGGCTTGACAGTATATATGCCCGGTTTGTCAATGGTGAGATGCAGAGTGTCGGTCACGTTGCCTCGCAGCGAGTCGGTGTCGATCTCGAGGCTGGCGACCGCGACGAGTCTGCGTTTGTTCTGGTCGGTAACCTCGGGATTGGTCACGCGATAGACATTAAAGCCCGTGCGGGTTGTGAAATCATGCTTGATGATGCCGGCGAATTCGACACCGGGTGCAGCCGTCGATGGCACAAGCATCGACACGGTCGGGTCGGTCAACTGACGCAGACGTGCTGTAAGCGCGTCTGTGAGAATATTCTTGTCGTTGTCTTTCAGATACGAGCGCAACATGTCGATATATTCGTACGTATCGGTGCATCCCTGCAGGTTATAGAGCAGATATGCCCCATACTCGCCACGCGGGTTCTCGCGGTAGCGCTCTTCCAGACCGTCAGACATCCAGCAGGCGGCGACGGCGCTGAACAGAGACCCTTGGCGTGCCGCTCCGAGAGCTTTGGCGGCCACAGCCTCAGCCCCGTCGGGGTCACCCGCAGTGAGGAGTGATGATCGGGCGCTGCTCCATGCAAAATCGCCCAGGGTAGGATAGTAGCGTAGCGACGCATCATCGGCATCGATCACGAGTGAATAGTCGCGCAGCCGGTTTCCCATCGACTGTGACATATCGCCGAGCGCGGCCTCGACAAGATGACTGATACGTGCCCTGAACTGGTCGCCGCTCCATTCCTCTATATTTTCAGGCAATGGCGACAGCGGAGCGTCGACACGGTCATACTTATATGATTGACGCTGGTAGATACCCGACAGCAGCCGTGCCTCATAGAGCATGAGCAGACCGCGTATGTCGGCCTGATTTTCTTTCGCTATAAGAGCCTCGACCCTGGCCGGAGCCGTAAAGAGCGAGTCGGGATCGATGGCCGCGGTGGCATACAGCGTCTGCAGCAATGCCTGCATGCGGTCGATGCCCGAGCCGTCGGCGAGCACAGGCCGGGCAGCGGCAATCACTTGCTGCGGATGTGCGAAGTCGGGCTCGAGCGGCAGCTGTGCACCGGCAGTCACAGCCGTACAGGCGGTCAGAGCGGTTGCCGTGAGTTTTGACAGTAATTTCATAAGTTCACTTTATGGTTCGATATATATGACGGGATAAGCCGGATAAGGTTTAGATCAGGTTCGATAATATTTGTTAAGGACATGGTCGTATGTCATTGCTCTTCGGTCTCGTATATATGGAATATATAGATCCGGACTCATTTTTGCCGGGTCTATTGACTTGCGATGCAAAAAGTCGTAACTTTGCGGTTGACCGGGGAGAACATACGGGCTATGTGTAATCGATACTTCCCTGTTCTCCCGCCGACGGCGGTAAATTTCGTTATAAATCACGCGTATTATAAGCGATACACATAAAAAACAAAGAAATAAACAACATTAGTAATTTGCTTAAAAGTAAATGGATAGTTTACTGAACAGAAGTGGATTGATCTCTGTGTGCTTGTTGCTTCTCATATCTATATCTTCGAGGGCTCAGGATGTAGATGAAACCACGATCTCGCATATGCCGACGGTAAAAGAGGAGGCTGAAATGAGTCGCAATATCTTCGGAGAATTCTTCGGCCCGTCATTCGGAGTCGGAATCGGCTTTGATTCCCGTTTTAAAAACGGCACGCCATTCGGATATAGGGTTGGAGTCTCATATACAAACGGATCGTATGACGACAATCAGGAATGGAGATATCTGGATTTTAATGGCGTGTGTGTCCCTCTTGAGATCAATGCGATTTTCGGTAAGCGAAAAAGTAAGTTCGAGATTGGTATAGGCGTTACGCCTTCGATCCTTCACCGGGTATATACATGGTATTGGAAAGATGATATGACGACTGATTATATTACAACACGGGGAAATAAACTTAATATAATGGGAACCCTCAATATCGGCTACCGCTATCAGCGTGCGCGTGGTTTCTTTCTGCGGGCGGGACTTACAATCTGTGTTGGAGATTTGAAATGTTCGCCAATCGACGGCGTATGGGCTTTGCCGAATCTTTCGCTTGGATATACGTTTAAATATTAGATCCGGACCGACTACAAAAAATGCTCCGCAGAACGAGTTTGAAGTGACCCCAAAAAGTTGGACGGGTTAAACATTATCCAGTTATAGAAAGAG
>JAUNGA010000012.1 GCA_030524765.1 Bacteroidales bacterium
TCCTTGACTTAAAACCGCACTCCGCCGGTCTGAAAAACGGGAGTACTATATTTATCATAAACAGTCAAACAGAAAGCAATTATCAACTAAATGAAATACAAGGACTACCGGCAGAAGCTTTGCTTTGAGCAGTATGAGGATAGGCTGCACCGTATAGTGACAGTACGCACTGTTGAAACCCCGGATGACTACAACCATTAAGCAGTCGATTCTACTGGGGTATATCTCCGAATGTACTCCGACACAGTGGTAATCGGCAACTATTGTTCAAATTTCCAGTAATCGGGCCGGGTCGAAAAAGAAAAAGAGGTGCTCTCACGAGTACCTCCCTTTCCATTCATCACATTATGCTTAAGTTAAAGTGCTATCGATTACTGTCTTATATTAATTGTGCTTTTGAACTGCCTGTCACTTGCGATCGAGACAGTCATGAGTCGGATGGATTGCTGAATGATGATGACTTAGGTATGCCGATATCAGAAACGGCTCTCGACTACGTCCCAGTCGACAATGTCCCAGAGGGCCTTTAGAGCGTCGGCGCGCCGGTTCTGATAATCAAGATAATATGCGTGTTCCCACACATCGAATGTCAGCAACGGAGTGAGACCGTCGGTGAGGGGATTCTGTGCGTTTGAGCCTTGTGTGATGAGCAACTTGCCGTCGTCATCACGCGAGAGCCATACCCAGCCCGAGCCGAACAGCCCTACGCCTGCGTCGACAAAAGCCTCTTTGAACTTCTCGAACGAGCCGAAATCGCGGTCGATGGCCTTGCGCAGCTCACCTGAGGGCTCGTGGCTGCCGTCGGGCGAGAAGGTGAAGAAATAGAAGATATGGTTCCAGGCCTGTGCAGCGTTGTTGTATAACGGACCCTTGGCGTTTACGATCACTTCTTCGAGAGGCATGTCTTCAAACTCCGAACCTTTGATCAGTCGGTTGAGATTGTCAATATAGGCCTTCTCGTGTTTTCCGTAATGAAAAGATACTGTCTCGGCGCTGATGGCAGGGGCCAGAGCGTCGATATCATAGGGAAGGTTGGGTTGTTCGTATGTCATTGTGTCGTGTTTTTTATGTAAAACTTTACTGATTAAACGCGACATGATGCAAAAAGTTCAACCGGCCCTAAAAATCGGTCAGAGCCTGTCGCACTCGGCGAGCCACAGTGCGGCCGAGGCGTCAGACGGCATGCGCCAGTCGCCGCGGGGCGAGAGTGTCACACTGCCGACTTTGGGGTCGTCGGGCAGGCATGAACGTTTGAACTGCTGGGCGAAGAACCGGCGCATAAACGTGCGCAGCCAGTGTCTGATCGTGTCGTCGTCATAGACGTCGGCAAATGCTGTGCGGGCCAGCAGATAGATGCGTGAGGGCGAGAAGCCGTAGCGCAACATATAATACAGGAAGAAATCGTGCAGCTCGTATGGCCCGACGAGGTCTTCAGTCTTCTGGGTGATGTTGCCGTCGGCGTCAGCCGGGATGAGTTCGGGTGAAATGGGTGTGTCGACTATGTCGAGCAGAGCCGTGCGGGCGTCGGCACAGGCAGGGTCAGAGGTGGCGAAGTAGCGTACGAGATGGCGCACCAGGGTCTTCGGTACGCCGGCATTGACGCCGTACATCGACATGTGGTCGCCGTTGTAGGTCGCCCATCCCAGTGCCAGTTCAGACAGATCGCCCGTGCCCAGCACCATGCCGCCGGTCTGGTTGGCGATGTCCATGAGTATCTGTGTGCGCTCGCGGGCCTGTGAGTTTTCGTATGTGACGTCGTGCAGGGCCGCGTCGTGACCTATGTCGCTGAAATGCTGTGTCACTGCGGCGGCGATGGATATTTCGCGCACGGTCACGCCAAGGGCATGCATCAGGTCGATGGCGTTGGTGTAGGTGCGGTCGGTTGTGCCGAATCCCGGCATCGTGACGCCGATGATGCCGCTGCGGTCGATGCCGAGCGAGTCAAATGCCCGTACGGCGATCAGCAGAGCCAGAGTCGAGTCGAGACCGCCCGAGATGCCTATGGTGAGCGAGCGGCAGCGGGTGGCGTCGAGCCGTCGGCACAGTCCGGCGGTCTGTATATGTATGATCTCCTCGCAGCGCTCGGTAAGGTGCAGATTGTCTGACGGCACGAAGGGGTGGGGGTCTACGCCGCGCAAAAGGCTGCGATCGGCCGATGGGGCCGATGTGCCGGCCACGGCGATGGTGCGGGCTGTCGCGCCCGTGCGGGCCGCGCAGTCGCCGAATGTGGTGATGTGCATGCGGTCGCGGTCAATGGCCTCGATGTCGATGTCGGCCATTACCATGCGGTCGCCGCGCTGCCAGCGGTCGCCGCGCGCCAATGTGCGGCCGCACTCGGCAATGACAGTCTTGGCGTCGAACACGAGATCGGTAGATGACTCGCCGTATCCGGCCGACGCATAGACATAGCCGCACAGGCAGCGGGCCGACTGCTGTGATATGAGGTCCATCAGATAGCCGTATTTGCCTATGACGTCGTCGCTGGCCGAGATGTTTGCGATTATCTGAGCGCCGGCGAGCGATGTGGCGCAGCTTGGCGGGACCGGAGCCCAGAGATCCTCGCATATCTCGATGCCGACGCGCACGCCGGCCACATCGAAGATCAGATCGGTGCCGAACGGCACTTCGTGGCCGTCGATGACGGCAGTCGTGTGCCTGCCGGCACGTGCCGGCGCGAACCAGCGCTTCTCGTAAAATTCGTTGTATCCGGGCAGATATGTTTTGGGAACTATGCCATGGATGCGTCCGCGCGAGAGAGCCACCGCGCAGTTGAAGAGCTCGCCTCCGACCGTGACCGGGCACCCGACAATCGCCATCGGCAGATCGGCCGGGCACTCGTCGACGATGCGCCACAGTCCCCGCATGGCCGCCGAGAGCAAGGTGGAGTTGTGAAATAGATCGGCGCAGGTGTATGCCGTGACGCACATCTCGGGGAATACGGCCAGCTCGGCGCCCTCGCCGACGGCCTTGGCCATCAGCTGCAGGATATGATTGACATTGGCCTCGACATCGGCCACATTGACTGCAGGCGCACAGGCCGCCGCACGGAAGAAACCTTTATACATAGTGTGAAATTGCTGAGTGGTGTTGACAGAAACAACATCTGCCGTCATGATTAAGCCACAAAAATAATGATTCTTTCACAAATGTTGGCTCATTTTATAAAAAAAGAAAAAGTCGATAGATAAAAAACGGCCGTCAGCCTCGATTTTGACGAAAAAAGACGAGATTTATTTTGCAAGTTTAAAACAAACGCTTAATTTTGCGATAGATTTAAAAAAGTGGACTTAGCGCACCTTGAGTCAATACCAATAAGACGCTCATGCGGGCGTCTACGCGCATAAACCGACCTCTTTTTGCATCGCTAACATAATCGAACTTATTAATATTACATTATACACGTAAACCAATTAATAACTTAAAAACAAGCTCTTATTAATCATGGAAGCTCAAAAGCCCACCGTTCAGCCCGGCAAACCCGCAGCCGGTAAGAACAAAACCCAAACCAACGTACCCGGCATCAAAAACGCATCATGGGTAATCCTCATCTGCGCTATCGTGTGCGTACTCCTGTTCATCTTCTGGTTCGGCAACGACATGCACTTTGACGAGGACGGCCATCCCCAGAACCTTTGGGGCACCGTTTACAAAGGCGGTTTCATCGTGCCTATCCTGCAGACCCTCTTCCTCACCGTTATCGTGATCTCAGTTGAGCGCTGGTTCGCTCTCTCAGCCGCAAAAGGCAAAGGCAGCATCACAACATTTGTAGCCAACGTAAAGGCTTGCCTCAAGAAGAACGATATCGCCGGTGCCGAGGCCCTCTGCAAAAAGCAGAAAGGCTCAGTAGCCGCAGTCGTAGCCGCCGCTCTCGTAAGCTACAAGGAGATGGATGCCAACACCATCCTGACCAAAGAGCAGAAGATCGCCAACCTGCAGAAGCAGGTCGAGGAGGCAACCGCCCTCGAAATGCCCGCCCTGCAGCAGAACCTTCCCATCGTCGCTACCCTCACCACCCTCGGTACTCTCGTCGGTCTGCTCGGTACTGTGATGGGTATGATCAAGTCGTTCCAGGCTCTGGCCCAGTCAGGTGCTCCCGACTCGACCGAACTCTCGACCGGTATCTCTGAGGCCCTTATCAACACGGCCTTCGGTATCGCTACCGGTGCGTTCGCCGTTATCTCATACAACTTCTACACCAACAAGATCGATAACCTCACCTACGCAATCGACGAGATCGGTTTCTCGATCGTGCAGACATTTGCAGCTACTCACTAATCCCGCATTTGCCGAATATAAATTCTTTAAATCAAGGTAAATATGGGAAAAGTAAAAATTAAAAGAAAGAGTACGCTCATCGACATGACCGCGATGAGTGACGTGACCGTTCTTTTGCTTACTTTCTTCATGTTGACTTCAACCTTCCTCCAGAAGGAGCCTACCATCGTCTACACCCCGTCATCTGTTTCAGAAGAGAAGGTGCCGATGAACAACCTTGTCACCGTGCTGGTATCGTCAGCCGACAAGTCGGGCAAGCTCGAGGATCCCTCGTCGGTCGAAGGTAAACTCTTCATTTCGTTTACGGGTGATGCCGACTCGACTTTCTCAAGCGAAAAGATCCGCTCGATGATGCTCGCCGAGGCCCTCAACATCTATAACGAACAGCATAAGAACAACCCGGTAAACCTGACCGCCGGTCAGATGGCAGAGTTCGCCAAGATCAATATGTTTGGCGTCCCCTTCCGCGAACTGCCGGAGTTCCTCTCGATGTCCGTCACCGAGCGCGATAAGTTCCAGGGCGACATGACCAATGCCAAGGTAGGTATTCCTATCGACGGTAACAGAAACCGCGAAGGCCGTCTGAACGACTTCCAGGTTTGGCTCAAGGCGATCTACAATGTCGCACAGCGCATCAACAACGAGCAGACCGAAGGTCTGACCGCCGAAGAGCGCGCCAACGTGCAGAACCTCTACGCCGCCCTCATGCGTCAAGGCCAGGGTATTGCCGTGAAGGCCGACAAAGACACTCCCTTCACCACAGTACAGATGGTATTTGACAACCTCCAGACCATGAAGCTGAACAAATTCAGCCTCATGACTGCACTCAAATCAGAAGACGAACCCACTAATTAAGGTAAAATCCAATGGCTCAGATAGAACAATCCGACAAAGGCGGCAAGAAAAAGAAAGGCGCCCAAAAGAAGATGCAGATCCATGTGGACTTTACCCCCATGGTCGACATGAACATGCTTCTGATCACATTCTTCATGCTCTGTACCACGATGATCAAGTCGCAGACTCTGCATATCGTGCTTCCGACCAACGAAGATGTGAAAAAGGAGCAGCAAGCCCAGGCTAAACAGTCAGAGGCCATCACCCTCATCCTCGACACCGAGTACGAGGGCGACAAGCCCAAGATTGACGCCGAGACCGGCAAGACCATTCACAATATCTATTATTATGAAGGTATAGCCGACACGACGTTCTCGACTCCGAAATACCTCGTCCGCGAGCAGTTTATCGGTAACGTCAACCATCAGCCCCAGGGTATCCGCAAGATCCTCCGCGACAAGAACAAAGAGGTCATGGCAGAATACGATGACCTAAAGACCAAGTGGAAGAACAAGGAGATCACCAAGGAAGAGTTTGACCAGCTGGCCAAGAAAAACTCGGCCGACTCGACCAAGACCCGTCCTGTCGTGGTGATCAAACCCGGTCCGAACACTACGTACGAAGGCCTCATCAACGCACTCGACGAGATGCAGATCAATCAGATCTCTCGTTACAGCATCGAGCTGCCGACCCGTACCGACTCGCTCTTGCTGCGTCACTACGAACAAGCTCACGGCGAAACTATCATTCGTCCCACTGTACGTTAAATGATTTATTAACTTTTAACCGTTAAACTAAAATGGCAAAAGACGTAGATCTTTCATCAAAAGAGTGGCGCGATATAGTTTTTGAAGGCAAAAACAAAGAGTTCGGTGCATATGAGATGCGCTCGGGCTCGACCAAGCGCCACACCCGTGCTGTCGTAATCGTTCTCGCTTGCCTCGTCGCTATACTCGTCCTGCTCATCCTCAGTCTCTCAGGCGTATTCTCACGCGCAGAGGACGAAGGCCCTGATGCGGCTACCGAACAGGAGCTCGCAACATTCGCCGCTGAAGATGTGGTAGAAGAAGAGGAAGTCGAAGAGCAGGTTCAGTTCGAAGAACCCGAAGAGATCATTCAGCCCGAGGAAGTTGCCAATGAGCAGCGTATCACCGACCTTCTCATCGTCGAAGACCAGAACTTCGAGGAGGACAAGCAGGTGAAGACTCAGGACGAAATGACCGAGAATGAGGCTCAGGCCGGTGCCGTCGACATCACCGAGGGTACCAATGACCTCAACAAACAGGTTATCAAAGAGCAAGTCATCGCACCGGAGCCCGCTCCGGAACCTGAGAAGGTTTACAACATCGCGATGGTAGAGCAGAAGCCCGAATTCCCCGGTGGTGAGGCTGCCATGTACAAGTGGCTCTCTGACCACATCAACTATCCTGCCGCAGCTGCCGAAGAAGGCGTACAGGGCCGTGTGGTTGTTGAATTCGTGGTATCGAAGACCGGTTCGATCGAGAATGTCAAGGTTCTCCGCAGCCGTCATCCCGCTCTCGACAAAGAGGCTCTGCGCGTTGTGAAGGCCATGCCCAAGTGGCAGCCCGGCCGAAACAATGGCCAGCCCGTGAAGGTTACCTACACTCTCCCCGTGACCTTCAAGCTCCAGCAGTAATCGCTTTTGAATTCCATACTCTCCGAGCCGCCGACCATGATCATGGCCGGCGGCTTTTTATGTAGTGACCGCATGCGCCGAAACATAAAAACGCAGTGTCGCGTCAAAAAAAATGAGCGGGAATGCGGAATGTTCGGAAAAATTGACTACTTTTGTGAAAATTTGCATTGATATGGCACGTGACTTCAAACAACAGCTTGACAGCATAAGTGCGAAGCTGTTGGTGCTGTCTGAGCGATACCACAGGCTTGATGAGAGCTATCGCGCCGCAAAAGCCGAGATAACAGAGCTTAAGGCGACGCTGTTGGCCCGCGAGCGTGAGATCGACCGTCTAAAGGTCGACAATGAGTATCTGACGGTTGCCTCGACCGTAGGAGGCAATCGTGAAAACCGGGAGGCGACACGTGCGTTGATTGCAGATTTAGTGCGCGATATAGACCGCTGCATCACAGATCTGCTCGAGTAGCGATCACCGGTACAGCGGCCGCAGACGTAAACAATGGACGAAGAAACAAAACATAGATTTACCGCCAGAATCGCCGATGTGGAACCGTTTGTGTTCTCCATCTCTCTCAGTGAAGAGCCGGTCTTTCGCCGAGCCGCCTATCACGTCAATGATCTGTGGCGCAAGATGTGCGCCGAGCAGCCCGGTAAATCATCGCATTATGTACTGGCCAAGGTGGCGCTGGCTTTTGCCGAGCTCTATTACCGCAAGGCCGAGCAGCTGGCATCGCAATCGCAGATGCTTGCTGATTTTGAGACAAATATCGACCGGATACTCCTTGATATGGAGTGATCTGAGGTCGGGATGCATCAGTTTTTTGAATCTTTTCCACATGTTTTTGCGTCGGTGGCGGTGTCCCGCACGGGCCGTTGCGCGGAGGCGTGCCGACCAGTCATGTAGATAATAGATTTTAAGAACCCTATACCCAAACACTTCAAAATTATATTCCATGCAGATATGGTTAATCATAGCGATTGGTGTGCTGGCCGCAGTATGTGGCGTGGTGGCTACCCTTATCGCGCAGCGAAAAATGGCCAATACAAGGGCCAAGCAGATATTGGCCGACGCCGAGCGTGAGGCCGAGGATCTCAAACGCAACAAGATACTTGAGGGCCGCGAAGAGGCCCTGCAGATCACGACCGATGCCGAGAAACAGGCCACCCAGCGCATGGCCAAGGTGCAGTCGGCTGAGTCGCGCCAGAAACAGCGCGAGCTGCAACTCAATCAGCAGCAGAGCGAGAACGCCCGTGCTCGCAACGAAATCGATGGCGCCCGTCAGGCCCTCGAGGCGCAGGCATCGGTTCTCGAGACCCGTTCGGCCGAGCTTGAGCACATGCACCGTCAGGCTATCGAGCAGCTGGAGCATATCTCGGGCCTGTCGTCGCAGGAGGCCAAGGAGAAACTGGTCGAGTCGCTCAAAGACGAGGCCAAGACTGCCGCCGCATCATACATCAACGACATCATGGACGAGGCCAAGATGACCGCCAACAAGGAGGCCAAACGCATCGTGGTGCAGTCGATACAGCGTGTGGCCACCGAGACGGCCATCGAGAATTCGGTGACAGTCTTCCATATCGACTCTGACGAGATCAAGGGCCGCATCATAGGCCGCGAGGGCCGCAATATACGTGCTCTTGAGGCCGCTACGGGCATCGAGATCATTGTCGATGACACTCCCGAGGCGATCGTCCTGTCGGGCTTTGATCCCGTCCGCCGCGAGATCGCCCGTCTTGCCCTGCATCAGCTTGTCGCCGACGGCCGTATCCATCCGGCCCGCATTGAGGAGGTCGTGGCCAAGGTGCGCCGTCAGATCGAGGAGGAGATTATCGAGACCGGCAAACGTACGGCCATCGATCTGGGCATACACGGCCTGCATCCCGACCTCATACGTATGGTGGGCAAGATGAAGTATCGCTCGAGCTACGGACAGAATCTGCTGCAGCACTCGCGCGAGACCGCCAATCTGTGTGCGATCATGGCCGCCGAGCTCGGCCTCAATCCCAAGAAAGCCCGCCGCGCCGGTCTGCTGCATGATATAGGCAAGGTGCCTGACGAAGAGCCCGAACTGCCACATGCATTGCTGGGCATGAAGCTGGCCGAGAAGTATAAAGAGAAACCGGAAATCTGCAATGCCATCGGCGCACACCACGACGAAATCGAGCAGACATCGCTGCTCGCGCCTATCGTACAGGTCTGCGACGCGATATCAGGCGCCCGCCCCGGTGCCCGTCGCGAGATAGTCGAGGCTTATATCAAGCGTCTCAACGATCTCGAACAGCTGGCTTTGTCATATCCCGGCGTAGTCAAGACCTATGCCATACAGGCCGGCCGCGAGCTGCGCGTGATTGTCGGTGCCGACAAGATCGACGATGTGGAGACCGAACGTCTGTCATCAGAAATCGCACGCCGCATCCAGGACGAAATGACATATCCCGGACAGGTCAAGATCACCGTCATCCGCGAGACCCGTTCGGTAGCGTTCGCCAAGTAAATCATGATCGACGAAGAGAAAAAAGAGTCAGCCCCCGCCGCGGGTGGCTGCGGCGACAAGTGCGGGGCCGACGGTCCCCGTGCCAAGCTGCACAGCTATAACTGGCTCGCCGACATTCCCGGCGGCTATGCCGACAGCGACATGGTCGAGGTGACGTTCAAGAATACCCGCAAGGGGTATTACAAAAACAGCACCCACATACCTCTCGAAATCGGAGATATGGTGGCTGTCGAGGCTACACCGGGCCACGACATCGGCATGGTGACGCTCACGGGCATACTGGTCGAACGGCGCATGCGCAAAAGCCAGGGGACACGGCAGCGAGGCTCGGCCGACACCGAGATCAAGCGGGTGTTCCGCAAGGCCCGTCCGGGCGATCTCGAACGTTACGAGGAGGCCCGTGCCAAGGAGACCGACACGATGATACGCGCCCGTAAGATCGCGTCGAGCCTCGGCCTCAATATGAAGATAGGCGACGTCGAGTATCAGGGCGATGGCAATAAGGCCATATTCTACTATATAGCCGACGAGCGTGTCGACTTCCGTCAACTCATCAAGGTGCTGGCCGAGACTTTCAAGGTGCGTATCGAGATGAAACAGATAGGCGCGCGCCAGGAGGCCGGCCGCATCGGCGGCATCGGTCCGTGCGGGCGTCCGCTGTGCTGCTCGCGCTGGATGACAAACTTTGTGTCGGTAGCCACCAGTGCTGCGCGCTATCAGGATATATCGCTCAATCCGCAGAAACTCGCCGGCCAGTGCGCCAAGCTCAAATGCTGCCTCAATTTCGAGGTCGACACCTATGTCGAGAGTTCAAAGCGGCTGTCGGGCAAGGACGTGCGTCTCGAGACGGCCGACTCGACATATTACCATTTCAAGACCGATATCTTCAAGCGCGAGATCACTTACTCGACCGACAAGTCTATGGCGGCAAATCTCGTGACCATATCGGCCGAGCGGGCATTCGAGGTCATCGCCATGAACAAGGAAGGCCAGAAACCGCAGACGCTGCTTGCCGAAGGCGATGAAACGCCCAAAGAGAAGAAAGCGTTCGGTGATATCCTCGGCGAAGATGATCTGACACGTTTTGACAAGAAAAAGAAAAAACGTGCCAAGGGCAAAGGCGGCAAACCGGCCGACAAGGGCGGTGACAAGCCGGCCGAACGTCAGTCGGACCAGCAGGGCGCATCCCCGCGAAAGTCACGCAAACCCGACAAGCGCAAAGACAAACCCCGCAAAGACGGCGACGGAGGCAAGCCGCAGGCACCCAAGCCTCCCAAGGAATGAGACGATCGGCTCTGACGGCCGTGTCGGCCTGCATATTGGCTGCGAGCCTGCCCGGATGTCTGCCCGAGCGCAATGATTATTCGGGCTTTGTGGCGATAGATCCGGCCGGCTGGGCCTATGGCGACACAATCGAACTTGTGCCCGAACTCACCGACTCGGCCGCCGTAGGGCGCATAGCGGTGGCTGTGCGACATACCGACGGCTATCTCTACCGCAATCTGTGGCTTGAGGTCACGACGCCGCTGGGCGACACTGTGCTTGCCGACACGATCAACGTCTCTCTCGCCGATATTTATGGCAAATGGCATGGCACCGGTGTGGGTGTGAGCTATATAGCCGACGATACCCTGCCGGGAAGCTATTGTCTCACCAGAGGACGCCCCGTGACCCTGCGTCACATCATGCGTGCCGACACTCTGCACGACATCGAGCAGATAGGACTGATTTTTATACCCGACTGATATTCGTATTATGCAAGCCGTTGACGCATTGATTTTTGATATGGACGGCACGCTGTGGGACGCTATCGACTCATATTGCGCCGTGTGGAACGCTACAGCCGCATATCTCGGTTGCCGCCGTCGCGTGGCCTATGACAACCTGCTTCCCCTGATGGGTAAGCCGCTCGACGAGATATATGACGTGCTGATAGGTGATGCCTATGCCGACCGTAACGGTTTTATCGGCTTGCTCGCAGACAATGAGCAAGAGATGATGCCACGTCTGGGCGGCCGGCTCTATCCGGGTGTCAAAGAGACTCTCACCGAGCTGCACCGGCGTGGACTGCCACTGATGATGGTGAGCAACTGCTCGCAGTCGGGACTCGACAACTTTCTTGATTTCACCGGATTGCGTCGGCTGATTTGCGATTATCTCACATTTGGCGGCACAGGATGCGACAAGGATGTGAACCTAAGACGCCTTGTCGAGCGTTATAAATTGAAACGCCCGGTCTACGTGGGCGACATACAGCGAGATGCCGACAGCACACATGCCGCCGGCATGGAATTTGTATGGGCCGCATACGGATTCGGACAGGTCACAGACCCCGACTTTAAAATAGACTCTTTCGCTCAATTGCTTAATGTGTTTGATTATGGAAAGCAAACTTGAAGAACAGCTGCAGCTGCTGCCGGCCGCCGAGCTCGACCGCCGCATCGCCCGCATGACCGGCATCATGCGCCGGGCCGGTGTCGATGCCGTGCTCATCGGCGACAATGCCAATCTGTTTTATCTGACCGGCCGTGTCTTTTGCGGCTACATATATATAGATGCCAACGGGGGCGTCAGCTATCTTGTGCGCCGTCCCGGCCATCTGCTCGGCGGCGATGTGCTGCACATACGCAAGATCGAAGATATAGCCTCGCTGATCGCGGGGCGCCATCCTGATGCGGCTGTTGTAGGCCTCGAGCTCGACGCACTGTCGTGGACAACCGTATCGCGCATTAGCGCCATGCTCGGCGACAAGGTCGCGGTGGCGAATGCCTCGGATATCATGCGCCGCACCCGTGCCGTCAAGACCGATGCCGAAATCGCCCTGATGCGTGCGTCGGGTGTCAAGCAGACCCAGGTCTACAATGCCATCCCGCATCTTTATCAGGACGGTATGACCGACATCGAGCTGCAGATCGAGATCGAGAGAGCCCTGCGCCTGGGCGGTTGTCTGGGACAATTCCGTACGGCCGGCCAGACCATGGAGCTCTATATGGGCAGTGTGCTCACCGGCGACAATGCCGACGCACCGTCGCCCTATGATTTCGCCATGGGCGGCGCCGGTCTGCATCCGTCGCTGCCTGTAGGCGCCAACGGCTCGATCATCAAGCCACACCGTCCCGTAATGATAGACATGAACGGCAACTTTACGGGCTATATGACCGACATGACCCGTTGCTATGTGGTTGACTCGGCAGCGGCAGAAGCCGTGCGGCTCAACCGCCTGTCAGCCGACATATGTGCGGCTGTGGCCGATGCCGCCCGTCCGGGCGCCAAGGCGTCAGATCTCTATAACATAGCCCTGACGATGGCCGAGGCGGCCGGTGCCGGCGAGTGGTTCATGGGCCACCGCTATCATGCCGGATTCGTGGGTCACGGCGTGGGCATAGAGGTCAACGAGCTGCCCGTGCTGGCACCGCGTTCGCGCGACGTGCTCGAGGCGGGCAACACCATAGCCGTCGAACCTAAATTTGTCGTGCCCGGCCTCGGCGCCGTCGGCATCGAGAACACCTACGTCGTGTGTGCCGACGGTCCTGCCCGACGCATCACCGACGCATCAGAAGAAATAATCAGTCTCAGATGAATCTAAAAGACCGTCTCAGTCAGGATATATTTGCAAAAGTCGGCGCTGTGGCCGATTCGCTCGGCCGTCCCTGCTATGTTGTGGGCGGCTATGTGCGCGATCTCATAATCGGCAGGCCGTCAAAAGATATCGATTTTGTTACCGTAGGCTCGGGAATAGAGCTTGCCGAGGCTGTGGCTCCGCGCATCAGCCGCCGGGCGCATGTGACTGTATTCCGCACGTATGGCACGGCCCAGCTGCACGATGGCGCGCTCGAACTCGAATTTGTGGGCGCACGCCGCGAGTCGTACCACCGCGAGTCGCGCAACCCTATAGTCGAGGACGGTACGCTTGACGACGATCTGGCTCGCCGTGATTTTACCATAAATGCCATGGCCATCTCGGTCAATGCGCCGGATTTCGGTGAGGTGATCGACCGTTATGACGGTCTGGGCGATATCGACCGCCGTATCATACGCACACCGCTTGACCCCGACATAACGTTCAGCGACGATCCGTTGCGCATGATGCGTGCGATCAGATTTGCCACGCAGCTCGAGTTCCAGATATATCCCGAGACATTCGAGGCCATCCGCCGCAACGCCCACCGCATAGAAATCATCACGGCCGAGCGCATCAAAGACGAGCTGTGCAAGATCATGCGCTCGCCACGTCCGTCGATAGGCTGGGATCTGCTGCACCGCAGCGGTCTGCTCGCGATCATACTGCCAGAACTGGAGGCTCTGCGCGGGGTCGATGTCGTCAACGGGGTGGGGCATAAAGACAATTTCTACCATACACTGACCGTGCTCGACAGTGTCGCAGCCCGATCAGACAACGAATGGCTGCGTTGGGCCGCTCTCTTTCACGACATTGCCAAACCACGCACAAAACGGTTTGACCCGGCGACGGGCTGGACGTTCCACAACCATAATTTCATCGGCGCGAAGATGATACAGCCAATCTTCACCCGTCTGCGACTGCCCCTGGGTGCAGAGATGCGGTATGTGCGCAAGCTCGTCGAGCTGCACATGAGACCGATCGCTCTGGTAGAGGACGAGGTGACCGACAGCGCCGTGCGCCGTCTGATCAACTATGCCGAGGAAGATCTCGACGATCTGATGATACTGGCCCGCGCCGACATAACAAGCAAGAACGAGGCCAAAAAGAAACGTTTTCTGCAGAATTTCGACCTCGTGGAAGAAAAATTCGTGGCCATACGCGCCAAAGACTTTGAGCGCAACCGCAAGAATCCGGTCGACGGCACCGAGATCATGCACATCTTCGGCCTCGCGCAGAGTCCGCTCGTGGGCTACTTTACAAAGAATCTCAAGCAGGCCATCAAAGACTGTGAGATCGAGGATACCCGCGAGGCGGCCATAGCCTATCTGCTCAAACTCGCCGATGATGCGGGCGTGCCGGTGGTCAATCCGCCGTCAGTTGACTGATACCGACTTTTTTCGTAACTTTGCAGTCTTATGTATTACGTCACCAAACGACTCGAAATATCAGCCGCACACCGTCTCTCGCTCGATTACGAGAGCAAGTGCACATCACTGCACGGACACAACTGGATAGTGACCGTGCACTGCCGTGCCGCCGGGCTCAACGCCAACGGCATGGTCACCGATTTCACCGACATCAAGCGCATGATCACCGACAGGCTCGATCACAAATGTCTCAACGATATGCTGCCTTTCAATCCCACGGCCGAGAACATCGCCCGGTGGATATGCGACAATGTGCCCAATTGCTACCGTGTCGATGTGCAGGAAAGCGAGGGCAATACCGCCAGTTATGAAAAAGACGTATAAGGTCAACGAAATATTCTATTCGCTGCAGGGCGAGGGATACTATACAGGCACGGCCGCGGTCTTTCTGCGGCTGAGCGGCTGCAACCGCTGTTGCGATTTCTGCGATACCGACCATCAATCGGGCTCGGCCATGACGGCCGACGAGATCGTTGATGCCGTCTCGGCCTTTTCGTCGCGACATCTTGTAGTCACCGGCGGCGAACCTCTGCTGCAACTCGACAGCGCATTGCTGCGTGCGCTCAAGGCCGAGCGCTTCTATGTGCAGATAGAGACCAACGGCACGCTGCCTGTGCCGCCCGAAGTCGACTGGGTGACCTGTTCGCCCAAAGACGCGCCGTGGGCTGTCGACCGCATCGACGAGCTCAAGGTGGTCTATCAGGGGCAGGACGTAGAGCAACTGGCATCGCTGCTGCCCGCGCCTCGGCTTTTCCTGCAGCCGTGCTCGGGATTGAATGTCGCCGAGACCATAGCATATATACTCGACCACCCGAAGTGGCGTCTGTCGCTGCAGACCCATAAACTGATCGACATAAGATGAAACGATTTCTGTTCGCTCTGATAGCATGTCTGGCGGCTATAGCCGCGCCGGCACAGACCGATACGGTGGTGTCGATAGTCAATGTATATCCCGGCAAGGTGTTTTATGAGCTCGAGGGACACACGGTGCTGCGTGTGGCCTTTCCCGACGGACGCGATTATGCGGTCAGCTATGGCACCTTTGATTTTGAGGCGCCGAATTTCCTCTATCGGTTTGTAAAAGGCGAGACCGACTATTTCGTGTCGCTGGTGCCCTGGCAGCTGTTTGTAGACGAGTACACAAGACAGCATCGCCGTATCGTCGAGCACAGGCTCGCCTTCGACCATGCACAGACCCGTCGCCTCGTCGGGCTGCTCGAAGAGAATCTTCTCCCCGAAAACCGTATTTACCGCTATAACTACGTCAAAGACAATTGCGCCACGCGCCCGTTGCGTCTGGTCGAACTTGCCGCCGGCGACTCGATAATACTCGGCCCGGCGCCGTTTGAGTCTCAACCGTTGATGCGGCCGACATTCCGCAACGTAATGCGTCTCTACCACAGCTATTATCCGTGGTATCAGTTTGGTATCGACCTGGCGCTCGGCAGTGGCATCGATTATATGATCAACCGCCGCGAGATGTCGTTTGCGCCCGTCGAGCTCGACGGACAACTGCCGGCGGCGACTGTCGGAGGCCGTCCACTCGTGTCGTCGAATATAGTTGTGGCTGATTTCGCGCCGTTCGAGGCCGTAGAGCCGCCTACGCCATGGTATCTGACGCCTCTTGCCGTCTTCGGCCTGCTGTTTGTGCTGATTGTGGCCGTGACCGTGCGCGATCAGCGTCGCCACCGGGTGACCCGCTGGGTAGATGCCGTGCTTTATGGCGTCTACGGCATCGCTGGTCTGGTGCTGACCTATCTGATATTTGTGTCGGTGCATGAGGCGACGTCGCCCAACTGGCTGTATCTGTGGCTTAACCCGCTCTGCCTTATCCCCACCATTTTTATTTGGTTAAAAAAATGCAAGGGACTCGTTTTATCGTATCAAATTGTTAACTTTGTAGTGCTGTTTCTGCTTGCTGCGATGTGGTATTGGCTGCCACAGTCAGCCAATCCGGCATTCGTGCCCCTGCTGTTGGCCGACGCCGTCAGGTCGGCAAGCTATATTCGGCTCAATTACAAGTCAAATGCTTAAAAAGACATCGACATACATGATGCCCCGTCTGGTGCTCGCCCTGATCACGTCAGTGGTGGCTATGGCCGTGCCTGCCGAGGCGCAGCAGCGGCCACGGCTCGTCGTGGGCATAATGATCGATGGTCTTGACCAGCAATATATCGATCTGTTGCGCGACCGGTTTGGAGCGGGCGGGTTCAACCGCCTGATGCGCGAAGGCGTTGTGATCGCCAATGCCGACTATGGCACAAGCCTCGACGCCACGGCCGCCACCGCCCTGATCATGACCGGGGCGTCGCCGGCCACTACCTCTGTGACCGGAGCTATGAGCTATGACCGCGAGGCGATGCGCCCCGTGCAGGCTATGCTCGACCCGGATGCGATGGGCAATTTCACCAACCGCACATTCTCGCCCAAGGCATTGTCGGTCAGCACTCTCGCCGATGAGGTGCGCATAGCCGGCGGCGGAGTGACCAGAGTGTTCTCTATCGCCCCCGACCCGGCCCAGGCGGTCATACTCGCCGGCCACAGCGCCAACAGCGCCCTGTGGCTCAACGACAAGACCGGCAATTGGGCCACATCGACATATTATCGCGAGCCCGCCACTACCATGACGCGCCGCAACCGCACCATGCCTCTGGCTGTGCGGCTCGACACCATGCAGTGGACGCCGCTGCGTTCGACCGACGCTTATCCGGGTCTGCCCGAGCATCTGACGCATTACCCGTTCAGATATACGTTCGGCCGCGGCAACAGTGACCGTTATGCGATGTTTGCCGTGTCGCCCCTGGGCAATACCGAGGTGACCGATGTGGCAGGCGATCTGGTGTCAGACCTCAGTCTCGGATCGGCCGACGGTGTAGACATGATCAACGTGGCCTACACGCTACGTCCCTATGACTACACCAAAAATGATGACAACCGCTATGAACTCATCGACTCATACCTGCGTCTCGATCGCGACCTCGAGCGACTGATATCGGGTGTCGAGGGCAGGGTAGGCAGCGGCCGTACGGTCTTCTTTCTGGCGGCGATGCCTCCGTCGGGGCTGTCGCGCCGCGACGACGAGCGCTGGGGCATACCGTTTGGCGAATTCTCGACCAAGAAAGCCAAATCGCTGCTCAATATGTATCTGATGGCCATATTCGGCAACGGCGAGTGGGTCAGCGGATTTTTTGACAATCAATTCTATCTCAATCATAAACTTATCAAGGAGCGCGGAGCCGATGCCCGCACTGTACGTGCCGAGGCTGCGTCATTTCTGAGCCGAATGAGCGGTGTCGACCGCGTCTATACTCTCGACGAGATACTTTCGGGCTCGACAGACAGCCATATCGACGGCCTGCGTCGCAGCCTGCATCCCGACACCGCCGGAGATCTGTATGTGCAGGTCGATGCCGGATGGGAGACCGTCGACGACGCCGTTACGGCCGTCCCGGCCCAGCGTGTGCATTATGTCAAGCGATATGCACCGGCCACAGCTCCGGTCTTCATACTTGCGCCCGACGTCGACGCCCGCATAATCGACACTCCCGTCGATGCCCGTGTCATCGCTCCTACTGTCGCACGTCTGCTGCGCATACGCTCGCCTAATGCTGCTGCGCTGCCGGGGCTAATTCTGTAATTTATCGGCATATTATATAGGTTTAACGAAAAATTGTTAATAATTTTCGTTAACTTTGCGCTGTGTTTTGCCCGCATGGCGCGGTGAGACCAAATTGCCCCTTTTTTTCCGAATAAATAAAACACAATATACAAATGTCATTAGAATCATTTTTCACGAGCTTGTTCGGCTCGAAGGCGAGCCGAGACGAAAAGCGCTACCGCGCCTTTGTCAACTCGTCGATCAACCCTCTCGGCCCGGAACTCGAGCAGAAATCAGACGATGAGCTGCGTCGGGTTGTGGCCGATATCCGTGCCGACATACGCGGCGCCATCAAGCCCGACGAAGACCGTATCGCCGAGCTCAAGGTAAAAATCGAGACTCTGCCCCTTGACGAGCGTCAGCCGCTGTGGGACGAGATCGACAAACTCGAAAAAAACATCTACGATACTCTCGAGAACAAGCTCGATGAGCATCTGCCCATGACCTTCGCCGCTCTGCGCGAGGCTGCCCGCCGTTTTGCCAACAATGAGACGGTCACCGTCACAGCCACCGAGCTCGACCGTGATCTCGCCGGACAGGGCAAGGACTTTGTGACCATCGAAGGCGACAAGGCTATATACAATAACCACTGGATGGCCGGAGGCAACGAGGTCGTCTGGGATATGGTGCACTACGATGTGCAGATGATCGGCGGCAAAGTGCTCAACGAGGGCAAGATCGCCGAGATGGCTACCGGCGAGGGCAAGACTCTCGTGGCCACGCTGCCCGTGTTCCTGCGTTCGCTTACCGGCCGTGGCGTGCATGTCGTTACTGTCAACGATTACCTTGCCAAACGTGACTCGGAGTGGATGGGTCCGCTATACATGTTCCTTGGCTCGACCGTCGACTGCATCGACAAACATCAGCCCAATACCCCCTCGCGTCGTGCGGCCTATGCGTGCGACATCACCTACGGCACCAACAATGAGTTCGGTTTCGACTACCTGCGCGACAACATGGCCATGTCGCCCGAAGACATGGTGCAGCGCGGTCACTATTATGCCATCGTCGACGAGGTCGACTCGGTGCTTATCGACGACGCCCGTACGCCTCTGATCATCTCGGGTCCTGTGCCCAAGGGCGACGAGCAGTATTTCAATGACTACAAGACCAACGTCGAGAAGGTGGTGAATGCCCAGCGCCGTCTGGTCAATCAGATTCTCGTCGAGGCCAAGGACAAGATCGCAAGCCCGGACAAGGATGTGCGCAAAGAGGGTGCACTGCTGCTCTTCCGCGCCTACAAGGGTCTGCCCAAATACAGCCCGCTGATCAAGTTCCTCAGCCAGGAGAGCATGAAGACCCTTCTGCTTGAGACCGAGGCACACTATCTGCAGGATAACGCCCGCGAGATGCCGGTGGTGACTGATCCGCTCTACTTTGTAATCGACGAGAAAAACCGCAGCGTCGAGCTTACCGACAAGGGCCTCGACGAGCTGACAGGTAAAATCGAAGACCCGCAGTTCTTTGTGCTGCCCGACATCGCCTCGCAGCTCAGCGAGCTCGAACATATGCCCGACACCGAAGAGCGTCAGGCCCGCAAAGACGAGCTCATGCAGGATTATGCCGTCAAGGCCGAGCGTGTGCACACCGTCACCCAGCTGCTCAAGGCCTATACGCTTTTTGACAAAGACATCGAGTATGTGGTCGATGACAACAAGATAAAGATTGTCGACGAGCAGACTGGCCGTATCATGGAGGGGCGCCGCTACAGCGACGGTCTGCACCAGGCCATCGAGGCAAAAGAGGGCGTGAAGGTCGAGGCCGCCACGCAGACTTTCGCTACCATCACACTGCAGAACTACTTCCGCATGTATCACAAACTTGCCGGTATGACCGGTACGGCTGTGACCGAGGCGGGCGAGTTCTGGGACGTCTACAAACTCGAGATTGTGTCGATCCCGACCAACAAGCCTGTCGCACGCATCGACATGAATGACCGCGTCTACAAGACCAAGAAGGAGAAATACAAGGCTGTCATCGCCGAGATCGAGCGTCTGCACAAGATCGGCCGTCCCGTGCTGGTCGGTACCACTTCGGTCGAGATCTCAGAGCTGCTCAGCAAGATGCTGCAGATGCGCAAGATTCCCCACAATGTGCTCAACGCCAAGCTGCACCAGCGCGAGGCCGAGATCGTGGCTCTCGCAGGTCTGCCCGGCGCCGTGACCATCGCCACCAACATGGCCGGCCGTGGTACCGACATCAAGCTGCCCAAAGACGTCAAAGAACTGCAGGATCCCGACATCGTCAAGGGTCAGAACATCGGCGGTCTGGCAATCATCGGCACCGAGCGCCACGAGTCGCGTCGTGTCGACCGCCAGCTGCGCGGTCGTGCCGGCCGTCAGGGCGATCCGGGCTCGTCGGTATTCTTCGTGTCGTTCGAAGACCAGCTGATGCGTCTTTTCGCCACCGACCGTGTGATGAAGATGCTTGATACCTTCGGCCTCAAGGAGGACGAGATGATAGAGCACAAAATGGTCAACAACGCCATCGAGAAGGCCCAGAAACGCGTCGAGGAAAACAATTTCGGCATACGTAAGCGCCTCGTCGAGTATGACGACGTAATGAACAAACAGCGCAACTACATCTATACCCGTCGTCAGCATGCACTCAAGGGCGAGCGCATAGGCATCGATATAGCCAACATGATATATGATACCGTCGAGGCTCTGGTGGCACAGTATGACAGCTCGGCCGACTATGCGTCGCTGGCGCTCGATCTCTACCGCATCTTCACCATCGAGCCGCCGTTCACCGAGCACGAGTACGACCGCATGTCGCAGACCGAGCGTGTCGATGCCCTGCATGAGGCCGCCCTCAAGGCTCTTGACCGCAAAAACGAGCGTATCTGCGAGGTGGCAATGCCCGTTATACGCAATCTGCTTGCCAACAACGAATATCGTGGCAAGATCATCGTGCCCATCTCAGATGGTAAACGCGTATTCAACCTGCGCGTCGACCTTGAGGAGGCCGATGCCAGCGACGGCCGCTCGATAATCAAAGAGTGGCAGAAGGCCCTCTCGCTCGTGACGATCGACGAACTGTGGATGATGCATCTGCGCGAACTCGACCAGCTGCGTCAGTCGGTGCAGAATGCCAGCTACGAGCAGAAAGATCCGCTGGTAATATATAAGGTAGAGGCTTTCCATCTCTTCCAGGATATGCTGAGCCGTCTCAACAACAAGATGGCGGCTACGCTCATGCGCGGTCACATACCTGTGCGTGAGGCCGCACCGGCACCGACCGATGTGCCCGAGCAGACGGGCACCGAGGAGGCTCCCAAACCCAAGGCCGTAGCTCCGGAGATGAAGCAGGCCGAGCCCGAGATGCCCCGTCGCTATGATTACAAGACATCAAAGGCTACTCTGCCCGGCGAGGAGGAGCAGCGCAAGGCGGCCTCGATGCCTCAGGGCGAGGCTCCGCGTCCCATGCCGATGCGTGCCCAGCCCAAAGTCGGCCGCAACGATCCATGTCCATGCGGTTCGGGCAAAAAATATAAGAATTGCCACGGCAAAGGTCTCTGATATCGTGCCGTGTGAATGATATGACGGCCTCCGGCTCACTGCCGGGGGCCGTCGTCGCATAACAATAAGGGGCGATGCCGTGTTATAATAAATAAACGACAAAACTCACGATTATGACATCCAGACAATTTATTGATTCGGCGCTCGTCGCAGTAGGGCAATATCTCTCGAATCCCTCGGTATTTGACGAGAACACACAGCTGACAGTCAATCCTGTGACATCCTTTATCGGCCTGATAAACGGAAGCGACTATCTGGCCGGAATCGCCCGGACTCAGGAAAACGGCGAGATAGCGGCCGCGGCCGACCGTCCCGACACCGAGGAAGCCGCCGACTATCAGGAACAGCAGGACCGCGACTACTATCCCGTCAGGTCGTTCGTCAAACAGACGCCCGACGGACGCATCGTCGCCGACATCGACGCCATCAGAGCGGCCGCCTCAAAGTATGGCGACTGATACAAGGCACTGACGACACAAAGTGATAAGGAGACTGTCAGGATAGGTTATTCTGTAGTCTCTTTTGTTTTTTGCACGTCTGCGCAAATTTTCGTAAATTTGCAGCGAATTATGAATCCTCATACGCAAGTCATAGCGATATCGAAAGAGGCGCTGGCAGAGATGCCGGTTGTTGCCTTTGATGGCGGAATAACTGTCGTCGACACTCCCGAAATGTCGCGGGTGGCACTGCGCGAGTTATCCCGGGCACGGGTGGTCGGCTTTGATACCGAGACCCGTCCGTCGTTTCATAAGGGCCGGCTGCATAAGGTGGCACTCATGCAGCTGTCGACTGATGAGCATTGCTTTTTGTTCAGACTCAACAAACTCGGCATATCAGAGGGTATGAGGCGGTTTCTCGAAGATCCCGAAATCATAAAGATCGGCCTGTCTGTGCACGATGATTTCTCGGTGATGCGACGTCTCAACGAGGATCTCGATCCGCAGGGATTCGTAGATCTGCAGGACTACGTCAAATATTTCCACATACACGACATATCGCTGCAAAAAATATATGCGATCGTGTTCGGCGGACGCATTTCCAAGAATCAGCGCCTGACCAATTGGGAGGCCGATACTCTCACTCCCCAGCAGCAGATCTACGCGGCTACCGATGCCTGGGCGTGTCTTGAGATATACCGACAGTTGCGCTCGGGTCAGTTTGTGCCCGACGATTCGCCATATGTGGTCGACCGGGCTTCGCTCAATCCTCAACCTGTCAGTCAGAAATCATGAAACTATCACGGGCGACAATCATTCCGGCAGTATTGCTGATCTATCTCGCAGTCATGGCTGTCATAGGTTATGACAACTATGTGAAGGGCGGTATGACGCCGACAGAATATTACGGCATCATTGCCTTGACGCTGGTGATCATCGTGTTGCTGCATTTCTCGCTCAAACGTCGCGACCGGCTGCGCCGCGAGCGTCTCGCCGATCTCGAGCGAAAAGAAAAAGAATCTAACGACAACAAAGATATAACAAAATAATCATGGCCAAGAAAGCTCTTCTTATCATCCTCGACGGATGGGGCATCGGCAATCATACACACAGCGATGCCATCTACTCTACTCCGACTCCCTATTGGGACTATCTGCTCAAAACATATCCTCACTCGCAGCTGCTTGCCGGCGGCGAGAGTGTGGGTCTGCCCGACGGACAGATGGGCAACTCTGAGGTAGGTCACCTCAATATAGGTGCAGGACGCGTGGTCTATCAGGATCTGGTCAAGATCAACAAGGCTATCGCCACCGGCTCGATCCTCGAAAACGCCCAGATCAAGGCAGCGTATGAATATGCGGCCAAATCGGGCAAGGCTCTGCATCTGATGGGCCTGACCTCTAACGGTGGCGTGCATTCGTCGCTCGACCATGTCTTTGCACTGTGTGATATCGCCAAGCACTATGGTCTCGAGAAGGTGTATCTGCACTGCTTCATGGACGGCCGCGACACCGATCCCCGCAGCGGCAAGGGCTTTATCGAGCAACTGCAGGCCCATTGCGACAAATCGGCCGGCAAAATCGCCTCGATCGTAGGACGCTACTATGCAATGGACCGCGACAAGCGCTGGGACCGCGTCAAGGTGGCATATGATCTGCTCGTTGACGGCAAGGGCGAGCAGGCAACCGACATGGTGGCCGCGATGCAGCAGAGCTATGACAACGATGTGACCGACGAGTTTATCAAGCCTATCAACAACTCGACAGTAGACGGCACAATCAAAGAGGGCGACGCAGTCATCTTCTTCAACTATCGCAACGACCGAGCCAAAGAGCTCACAGTGGTGCTCACCCAGCATGATATGCCCGACGAAGGCATGCACACCATCCCCGGCCTGCAATATTATTGCATGACGCCGTATGACTCATCGTTCAAGGGCGTCCACATCCTCTTCGACAAAGAAGACGTCAGCAACACTCTTGCCGAGTACCTCTCGAAACTGGGTAAAAAACAGCTTCATATCGCCGAGACCGAGAAGTATGCCCATGTGACATTCTTCTTCAACGGCGGCCGCGAGGCTGCGTTCGACGGCGAAGACCGCACGCTGGTGCCCTCGCCCAAGGTGGCCACATATGATCTGCAGCCCGAGATGAGTGCCTATGAGGTAAAAGACAAGCTCGTCGATGCCATCAAGTCAGATAAATATGATTTTATCGTAGTCAATTTCGCCAATGGTGACATGGTGGGACACACCGGTATCTATCCTGCCATCCAGAAGGCTGTCGAGACAATCGACAACTGCCTGCGCGACACGGTAGAGGCCGCCAAGTCGACCGGCGACTATGAGGTGATCATCATCGCTGACCACGGCAACGCCGACAATGCCGAGAACGCTGACGGGACACCCAATACCGCCCACTCGCTCAATCCCGTCCCCTTTGTATATGTAACCGACCGTGAGGGCGCTAAGACCGAGAACGGTATTCTGGCCGATGTCGCACCGTCGATTCTCCACATCCTCGACGTGCCTCAGCCGGCCGAAATGACAGGCAACGATCTGATCAAATAAATCTCGTCCCGATCAAATGATATCAACGGCAGGTGTGACGACTCGCATTTTGCGGTCTGCACGCCTGCTTTTTTGTTGTGCCGTTTGATTTTGTGTATGAAAAGTTGTATATTTGGGAATCTTATATTTGTAGTCTTATGATCTGGTTGATATTCGCAGCACTCTTGATATGTGTCGAGGTGCTCACTCAAATGATGGCCACGCTGTGTCTCGCCATCGGTTGTCTGGCGGCATCGGTCACCCTGTGGGCCGGCGGTGATCTGCTGTGGCAGATTGTCGTGCTGGCGACGGTGTCGCTGCTGGCTTATATCGCGCTGATGCCGTTGTTCGTGCGTCGGCATGACAAATGCATCACGCACGCCGACCGTACAGGAATGGACGCTCTGCTCGGACGTCGCGCGATCGTGACCCATCAGATCAAGCCCGGCGAACAGGGCCGTGCCCGTATCGACGGTGACAACTGGCTTGTGGTCGCTCCGGGATGTGACTCTCTGATCAAGGCCGGTGATGAGGTGGTAGTGACAGGTTATGATTCAATTATTCTCACTGTAGAAATTCCCAAATAATAAACAATATGTCAACTCTTATCCTTGCAGCAGTCGTCATACTGCTCGTGATCGTAATTATCTCGGCCGGCGTAAAGGTAGTGCCGCAGTCAGAGACTCGTGTGATAGAGCGGCTCGGACGCTTTCATAGCGTATTATCCCCGGGCCTCAATTTCATCATTCCGTTTGTCGACAAGCCCAAGACAATATATACCCGCCGCGTCGAGACCGGTGTGGGCGGCCGTCACTTTGTGCGCAATACCGCTACCCCGGTGATCGATCTGCGTGAGCAGGTGTATGACTTCCCGTCGCAGCAGGTGATCACCCGCGACAACGTCACTACCGAGATCAATGCTCTGCTGTATTTCCAGATCACAGATCCCAAGAAGGCTGTTTATGAAATCGACAATCTGCCCAATGCGATCGAAAAACTCACACAGACCTCGCTGCGTAATGTAATCGGTGAGCTTGAACTTGACGAGACGCTCACCAGCCGCGATACCATCAACTCTAAGCTGCAGGTGATCCTCGATGAAGCCACCAATAAATGGGGTGTCAAAGTCAACCGCGTGGAACTGCAGGACATCACTCCCCCCGAAACGGTGCGTGTGGCTATGGAAAAACAGATGCAGGCCGAGCGCAACCGACGTGCGGAGATTCTCAATGCCGAGGGCGAGAAACAATCGCTGATATTGCGTTCGGAGGGCGAAAAAGCCTCAAAAATCAACCAAGCCGAGGCGACCAAGCAGGCCGAGATACTGCGTGCCGAGGGTGAGGCCCAGGCCATAATACTCAATGCGCAGGCCGAAGCCGATGCCATCCTGCGGGTGGCGCAGGCTGTGAGCGCTGGCAAGACAGATCCTGCCACATATATGCTGGCCATGAAATATATCGACACTCTGCGTGAGATGACCACGGGCAAGGACAACAAGACTGTCTACATACCTTATGAGGCATCATCGGTCCTGTCGTCGATCGGCTCGATACAATCACTTTTCGAGAAGAAATAAGTTTACCACAGCGTGTCGCGGTTGCGGCGTAATACACCCGGGGCGGCAATGGCGCCTCGGGTGATCTGCCATAACGCCCTGGCGAGAGAGGCCTGACCGCGTCGGCTCACGCGCCACGCCTTCAAGGGGATGCGCAGCATGCAGCTGCCGGGATAGGTCAGTGCTATCACGCAGCCTGCCGCGAGTAGATTGCCGTCGGTAAGGGTGGCCTTGCAGCCGGTCGACACGTGGGGATGCTCGCAGATGGTGAGTGGGTAGAACCTGCAGTCAAGATGCCGGTTGATGGCTGACAGCAACAGCATCTCGTCTTCGCCGGCATGAAAACGTGGCGAGCCGAGACCAAGCTCGGGACAAGCACGCAGATTGCCTGCAGTGGAGCGACGCAATGCTATCTCGAATGATGTGACCGAATAACCTTTGGGGTAGGGTACGCTCAACCGACAAGAGTGGTCGGGATAGATCACTCCGCTGGGATGTATTGATCGAAATGTGGCCACGTCGAGCTCAGGGTTGCGCTCGAAAATCTCGATCAGCTGTCTGAGGGCGTTGAAATCGTGGGTTATGTCGTCGTCAGAAATCAGTATGATGTCAGATGTGCAGCTCTCGATCGACCGGTTGCGGTTGTTTGAAAGCCCGGGGGCGTCACATCTCACCACTTTTATGTCGTCACGGAGGAGCGCTGACGGGACGTCACCCTCACGGTAGTCTTGCCATGAAATGACATAACTGATGCCCGCTATGACAGGAAAGTCACGTTCTGCGAGCCGTCGGATGCCTTCGGGACCGTATGTGATGATAGCGATATCAAGTGTCATGATTGTCGTTTGAGTGCGATACGTCTATTCCAGAAATCGAGATAACGGCGGGCGACAGTCTCGCAGTCATTGTGTTTGACCACAAACTCACGTGACTGCCGGCCTCGCCCGGCAATGAGCTCGGGATGCAATACCACTTGCTCGAGCGTATCGGTCAACGGATCAAGCTCGATCGGAGCGTTGATAATTGGCCGATTCTCGCGCTCGCCGATAAAATCGTAGAACTCCGGCTCACCGCCGGTCACGACATTGAGTCCGTAGGCCATCGCCATCAATGCTGTGGTGGCCGGGGTATAGCTGTAAATCTGGTCGAGCACGACATGGGCGCTTTTCAGCAACTCGGTAAACTCGGCGAACGGCCGGTTTTCGACTATTATCAGTTCGGCCTTGTCGGGATGTTTTTCGACGACGCGCTTTGCCGCTGTCTCGAGCAGGTCGGTGCCTTTCATTGCCAGACGGTTGCGGTCGCGACCGAGAAAGAGCCGCACTTTGTCGATTCTGTCGGGAAGCTCTACCGGCTGATAAAGCGATGTGTCTATAGGTATGCCGCCATAAACGGCTTTATTGTCACCGAGATAACGGCTCATGCCGAGATGGTATTCGTAGAGCACCGACACGGCACCGTCGATGTTGTCAAGTATGTGCCGTTGGTACCGTGTGAGAGCCGATGCATGCCATGCCTGCCATTCGTCGCGTTTGATCTGATGCCATCTCGAGGGTTCATCGCCGACAAACCATTCGCTGTAGCGCAAAGGCGAATCAGGCGGCGCGACCATATCGAGATAAGCGATATCGGTGCTCATCGCCGTGAGAAATATTGACGAGTTGGCCTTGCGGATACGATCGAAGAAGAATCGCAGTCGATGTGGCCGCAGTGTGACAAAATTGACATCATTTATTGCCACAATGTCATATCCGCTCATTGTACCGTCGGCAATCCATTGCAGTAGTCTGGTTGAGATGAGCAGTCCGCCAAGTTTGTTTTCATAGCGGCTGAGATCAATATCACGGTCAAGATCAAGCCACTTCGAACCGTTTGAGGCCACCGTGACGTCACATCCGAGTCTGCGCAGCCCCGTGGCCAGTGTATTGTGGCAATTGCTGTAATCGCCGAGTAGCAGTATGCGTGGTCGGGAGTCCATCACGAGTAGGATTTACGGGCCGAGTCGATGCGCAGCAATATGAAAAGCAGCAGTGTGAATCCCCACAACGAGCTGCCGCCGTAGCTCAGGAACGGCAACGGAATGCCAATCACCGGGCACAGGCCGATGACCATGCCGATGTTGATGCAGAAGTGGAATATGAAATACGATGCCACACAATAGGCATATACGCGGCCAAACGGTCGCGGCTGTCGCTCGGCAATTGAAATCACCCTCAATATGAGGGCAAGATACAGAGCGACTATAATGATCGAGCCGAGAAATCCTTCTTCCTCGCCGATGGTGCAGAATATAAAGTCGGTATGTTGCTCGGGCACATATTTCAATTTGGTCTGGGTGCCGTTGAGAAATCCCTTGCCCAACAGACCTCCCGAGCCGATTGCAATCTTTGACTGGTTGACATTGTAGCCGGCACCGCGCAGGTCTTCCTCGATGCCGAGCACCACGCGTATGCGTTGCTGCTGGTGGGGCTGAAGCTGCTGGAATGCGAAATTCACAGAAAACATGAATCCGACAGACAAGACAGCTGTAACGACCGGTACAAAAAGTTGCGGCCGGTGACGTTTTATGGCCTCGACAGCCACATATGCCGCAGCGATGACAATCATTCCGATCATAATGGCCATGCCCGGCAGAGAAATGCCGCACAGCGAGCCGAGAATCCACACTATCAGCAGCACTCCGCCAAACCATATTACCAGATTGCGCGGTAGCTCGAGACGTCGGTCATACAGGAATGTCATGACAATCATGATGAGCATTATCATGATCATGATAGCGAACTCGCCCGACGGCACCCCCATCATAGACAGGTCGGTGAACTTGACGGCAACCACAAATATCACTACCGCGAATGCCGCCGCAAAGAGTATAAGACCGCTCATGCCCTCGCGATAGAGTACAAAGAACAGAGCCATGTAGGCGAGAGCAGATCCGGTCTCGTTCTGCAATAGAATGAGGATAATCGGGGTGAATATTATCAACAATGCCTTTACGTAGTTGATCGGTCTGGCATTGAGCACGAAATTGTAGCCGCTGAACAGTTTGGCAAGTGCCAGAGCTGTCGCCACCTTTGCAAACTCGGCGGGTTGCAGACTCATCGGGCCGAGCGATATCCACGATTTCGAACCCTTGATGTCATGGGCTATAAATGGCGTTATCAGCAATATAACCAAAAATATGATGTATATCGGATAGGCATAGGTGTCGTAAATACGCGAGTCGGTGAGCAAGACGATGAATCCCAATATCAGCCCGAGACCTATCCATCGGATCTGTTTGCCTGAGAACTCGTCGAACGAAAACATCGACGCATTGTCAAAGTCATAGCTGGCCGCATAGATGCTCACTACACCGGCTATGACCATAGCCAGGTAGATAAACACTGTGACCCAGTCGAGATGACGGAATACCGACGGTGAGCTATCTCTTTGGTTTTGCATAAGTCAGAGTGGTGTTGAGCATTTGGGTCTCCATATATTTTCGCGATGGCGATATCGAGTCGGTGAGATATTTTTCCATGACAAGCGACCCGATGGGCACGCCGAATACCGCACCGAAACCACCGTTCTCGACATAGACTGCCACGGCTATTTTGGGGTCGTCAAAGGGTGCGAAGCCCATGAAGGCTGAATGGTCTTTGCCATGGGGGTTCTGAGCCGTACCGGTCTTGCCGGCCACATCTATGCCCGGTATGGCCGCGCGACGGCATGTGCCGCCCGTGACAGCCATACGCATACCCTCGGCTATATCGGGATACCATTTCTCGTCGATTGTCGGGCGGCGACGCTCAAGCATCTCTGCCGGCATGACCGTGTCCTGAATAGCTTTGACGGCATGAGGGGTTATAAACCAGCCGCGATTGGCGATGGTCGCGGCAAGATTGGCAATCTGCAACGGTGTGGCGAGAATCTCGCCCTGACCGATCGCCACTGATATGACCGTGTTGGCGCTCCAGTGGCCTTCGCCGTAAAATTTGTTGTAGAATTTGGCGTTGGGCAGGAATCCACGGCTCTCGTGTGGCAGATCGACACCGAGAGCATAGCCGTAGCCCATCGAGACAAGATGCTTTTTCCAGATTTCGAAGGCGTTGGCCGACGATCCGTATTTCGAGCGTCTGTCGATCATATTTTTGAATCCCCAGCAGAAGTATGCGTTGCATGATGTCTGCAAGGCCGGCTTGAGCGGCAGCGGAGAGCCGTGCGAGTGACAGCCTACGCGCAGTCCGCCGTTTATGTAGCCGTGATAGCAGGGATAGGTGGTCGATGTGGTGATGATGCCTTCTTGCAGGAATATCAGCCCCTGGGTCGGCTTGAATGTCGAACCCGGTGGATAGGCGCCTCCGAGTGCGCGGTCGAAGAGCGGTAACGACTCGTCTTGAGTGAGCATCTTGTAGTTTTGTCCGCGCGGACGTCCGACCAGCAGGCGAGGGTCGTAAGACGGCGACGATACCAGGCATAGAATCTCGCCGGTATGGGGCTCGATGGCCACGATAGCGCCACGCTTGCCTACCATGAGCGATTCGGCATATTGCTGCAGCTTGACGTCTATGCTCAGCGTCAGATCGCGTCCGGATATCGGCTCGATGTCGTGCGCGCCGCCCTCGTAGCGCCCCTGTATGCGTCCGCGGGCGTCGCGTATGAGCACTTCCATGCCCTTTACACCCCTCAGGTACGGCTCGTAGCTGCGCTCGACGCCGAGGTCGCCTGTGTAGTCGCCTGGGCTGTAGTAATCGTCTTTGTCGATATCGTTAGCTGATACCTCGCGCAAGTTTCCAAGCACATTGGCGGCTGTCGCATAATTGTATTGGCGCAGAATGCGTTTCTGGATGAAAAATCCGGGAAACCGGTAGAGTTTCTCTTGCAGTCGGCCGTAATCCTGAGTCGAAAGCTGTGTGATCAGTTTTTGCGGAGTATATGACGAGTATCCGGGATTGAGGCGCTTGTCGCGCATGTCGGCAAATCGTTTGCGCAGCTGATCGGGTGTGATGTGCAGGGTCTCACAGAAGTCGAGAGTGTCGAATGGCTGTACGTCGCGCGGTATGAGCATTACGTCGTAGGCAGGCTGGTTGAACACAACCAACTCGCCATTGCGGTCATACATCAGTCCGCGCGAGGGATAGACGGTTTTTTTGAGGAATGCGTTTGAGTCGGCCGATTTCTTGTATCTCTCATCATTGAGCTGCAGGTCGAAGAGCCTGATGCCGTAAATTATCGCGATGAGGATTATGAAACCGCCTATTATATATTTGCGTTTTTCGAGTTTATAATCTTTTCTCACGTCGGCTCCGGGTCAAAGCGGCTATAGCGTATATGATAATAAAAGTGAATACCGAACTGGCTGCGACGCGCAGCAGGTAGAGCCGCAGATTGAAAATCTGCAGTGCCTCGATCGAGAATACCATCAGACAATATATGACCACCATGGTGAGGGCATACTTGAGGAAAGCCGCCGTGCCCATGGTGCGCAGCGACGGACGCTGCTCGGCAAGATCGATGTCAGAGGCTACGTAGAGGTGGAACACCGGACGGCGCACGAAGGCAAGTATGGTGCATGCCAGAGCGTTGACCCCGGGAGTGTCGGAAAGTATGTCGACCGTCAGTCCGGTCAGGAATCCGATGGTCATCGCCAGATTGGCGCTGAAAGTCACAGGCAGGGTGATGATCAGGTAGATGAACACCAGAGGTACGGCTACATTAAACAACACCAGATGGTTGAAGAATATAGCCTGGGCCGGCATCAATACCAGATAAAGCAGCAACAATGTTACGACAGTCTTGCTCATTGCCCGGTGTTTTTATTGACCGCGGTGGTGCCGGTGGCCGTTGTGACGGTAGATCCGGCGGCCGAGTTCTCGACCTCGAGTATCTCGTCGCGGTAATTGTTTACGACAATCTGCACGTTGCTGAGCCTTGTGAAATCGGCAAACAGTTTTACGCGCAGTGTGAAGAAGTTTTCTTTGTGGTCTTTGTGGTCTTCAACGATCACACCTACCGGCAGACCTGCAGGGAATACAGCCGAGTAGCCCGATGTGACGATAGTGTCGCCGGCAGTGAAAACCGTGTGACGGGGCAACTCCTCGAGCAGAGCCACCTGCGGGTCGTCACCATCCCATACGAGCGATCCGAAATGTTCGCTGCCCTTGATCTTGCACGACAATCTGAAGTTGGGGTTGAGCAGCGAGATCACGCGCGAGTAGTGCGGCCCGGCCACACTGATCGTGCCCACGACACCGGAGTGGTCGATGACGCCCATCTCGGGTTGTACGCCGTCGAGAGTGCCTTTGTCAACTGTCAGGTAGTTGTAGGGATGGTGTATCGAGTTGTTGATGACGTTGGCGACGATAAAGTCGAAATGATCGACACTGTCGGGGCTTACCAGAGTATCGGTATAATTCTCAAGCCGCAGGCTGTTGAGTTGCTCGCGGAGATTTATAACCTCGGATTCGAGCACCGCATTGCGGTGGTTGAGATCGTCGTTGACTTCGCGCAGATTGAAATATGACGAGACATTATTGCCTGTATCGTAGAGCCCCGATGCGACAGCCGATGCAGATGTGAGCCACAGGTGACGGCGATAAGGGTCGCCGTTGAACAGCAGCAGGCAGCTCAACACCACATACAGGACGAATACACACCATTTGCTGTATCGCCTGAAAAAATCAAGCAGATCCTTCATCGGCTCTCAGACACGTATGCCCCGGGCGTCAGCGGATGAGGAACGAGAATTTATCGATATTCTTGAGTGCCACACCCGTACCCTTGGCCACAGACAGCAGCGGATCCTCGGCGATGTGGAACTGAATGCCGATCTTGTCGGTGAAACGCTTGTCGAGACCGCGCAGCATGGCGCCGCCGCCGGCCAGATAAATGCCATTGCGCACCAGGTCGGCGTAGAGCTCGGGAGGAGTCTGCTCGAGTGCACTGAGCACGGCAGCCTCGATCTTAGAGATTGTCTTCTCGATGCAGTGGCTGATTTCCTGATAGCTTACGGGAACCTCCATAGGCAGCGCTGTCATCATGTTGGGACCGTGTACCACGTAATCATCCGGCGGAGTCTCAAGCTCGGTGAGGGCCGAGCCGACGTGCATCTTGATCTGCTCGGCAGTACGTGTGCCGACGCGCACATTGTGGGCGCGTCGCATATGGCTCTGGATATCTTCGGTGAGGTCGTCGCCGGCCACCTGGATACTTTTGTTGCTGACGATGCCGCCGAGTGAGATCACGGCGATCTCGGTGGTGCCGCCGCCTATATCTACGATCATGTTGCCCTCGGGTGCCTCGACGTCCATGCCGATACCGAGAGCGGCCGCCATGGGCTCGTAGATCATATATACGTCACGGCCGCCGGCGTGCTCAGACGAGTCGCGTACGGCGCGAATCTCAACCTCGGTAGAGCCCGAAGGAATGCCGACTACCATGCGCAGCGAGGGTGAGAACCAGTTGCTCTTGCTGCTGGCCTTCTTGACGAGGCCTCTGATCATGAGCTCGGCGGCATTGAAGTCGGCGATCACACCCTTGCGCAGCGGGCGCACGGTGCGGATGCCCTGAGGGTTTTTGCCTTCCATGAGGTGTGCCTCGGTGCCGACGGCGATGAGTTTGTCGGTGCGGTTGTCGAGGGCCACGATAGAGGGCTCGTTGATGACAATCTTGTCATTGTGGATGATTATCGTGTTGGCGGTGCCAAGGTCGATTGCGATCTCTTTTGTGAGTGAGAACAGTCCCATTTTGCTGTTTAGAATGGATTTATGGGGTGAGAGATTGGGAAAATTAGTGACGGAAGTGACGGAAGCCGGTCATGACCATCGTCATGCCGTGCTCGCAGCAGAAGTCGACCGAGTCGGTGTCGCGGATCGATCCGCCGGGCTGTATCACGCTGTCGACGCCGGCTTCGTGTGCTATCTCGACACAGTCGGCGAAGGGGAAGAATGCATCAGAAGCCATTGTGGCACCCTTGAGATCAAATCCGAACGAGCGAGCCTTCTCTATTGCATGACGCAGTGCGTCGACGCGCGAGGTCTGGCCTACGCCCGATGCGATGAGCTGTCCGTCGCGAGCGAGCACGATGGCGTTGCTCTTGCTGTGCTTCACAATTTTGTTGGCGAACAGCATGTCGGCGACTTTCGCGTCGGTAAGCTCGCCCGACACGACCTTGAGGTCTTCGGCTGTCTCGACCTTGGTGTCGCGCTGCTGGCACAGAATGCCATTGAGGATTGTGCGCACTGTCTTGGGAGCCACGTCGCAGGGTTTGCGACGCAGTATGATGCGGTTCTTTTTCTGAGTGAGGATGGCCATGGCGTCGTCGGTGAATCCCGGGGCAATGATCACCTCAAAGAATATTTTGTTGATCTCTGCGGCTGTCACCGCGTCAATTACGGCATTGGCGATGATCACGCCGCCGAATGCAGAGACAGGGTCGCCTGCAAGGGCGTCGGCCCAGGCTTGGGCGAGGGTGTCGCGTGTGGCAAGGCCGCAGGCGTTGTTGTGCTTGAGAATAGCTACGGTAGGCTCGGTGCCAAACTCGTCGATCAGCGCTACGGCCGAATCGATGTCGAGCAGGTTGTTGTAAGAAATCTCTTTGCCGTGGAGACGGTCGAACATCGCGTCGAGGTCGCCGTAGAATGCGGCCTGCTGGTGGGGATTCTCGCCGTAGCGCAACGAACGCTCTCCGTCGATGGCCAGACGCAGGGCGCCGGGAGCCTCGGGTGTGACGGTGCACATATAACCGAAGATGGCCGAATCGTAGCCTGACGAAACGGCGAATGCCTCGCGTGCAAGCAGACAGCGTTCCTCGAGTGTGGTGGCCGCGCCATGCTCGTCGAGGAAGCCGCGCAGCAACGGATACTGGGCTTTTGAGGCCACAATGGCCACGTCGCTGAAATTTTTGGCGGCGGCACGTATGAGCGAGATGCCGCCTATGTCAATTTTCTCGATGATGTCGGCATGTGACGCGCCTGATGCGACGGTCTGCTCAAAGGGGTAGAGGTCTACGATCACGAGATCAATCTCGGGTATGGCCAGCTCGGTCATTGTCTCGACGTCGCCGGAGTTGTCGCGGCGACCGAGAATACCGCCGAAAACTTTGGGGTGCAGCGTCTTGACGCGGCCGCCGAGAATCGAAGGATAGCCGGTCAGGTCTTCGACGGCCTCACAGGCATAGCCTGCCTCCTCGATGAAAGCGCGGGTGCCGCCCGTCGAGAGAAATTTCACACCGTCTTTGGCCAGCATGGCCAGGATTTCGTTAAGCCCGTCTTTGTGGAAGACCGAGATGAGCGCTGTCTTAATCTTTTTTGTCTGAGACATAGTTTGATTGAACTCGTTTTGAAAGTTGAAACCTAATTATTCGCTATTGGTTTGCAAAATTACAAAAATTATGCGGGATGCGCAGTCAGAGTGAGGCAAAAAAACTAAAATTCGATAAAAAAAGGAGAAAAATGTCTCTGAAAAAGATATACTGATATAAAAACAGCCTGCCGCGGTGTCGCGGCAGGCTTGTATATTACTGATGATTATGCTATCAGTCGATCTTGATTACAAGATAGTTTGAAAGACTCCAGAAGAGGTCGGGGTTGGTGATGTGCAGCACTTTCTGTCCGTTCTGGTCTACGATCTTGTATGAGCCGGCGGGCTGGTTTGAAAGGACTTCGGCCTTCTTTGAGTGCAGCGGCAGGGTGGTGAGGGTGCGCTTGTCGCTGGTGGTGAAGAAGTTCTGATCGAAGTCGCCCTTCATGATTTTGGTCTTGCGCAGGAAGCCGGTCTCGATGATCTTGTGGTCTTTGAGCTCGCTCTTGCTTGCCACTACGTAGTAGCATGTATTGAGCTCGTTGGCCAGTTCGGTCGATTCTTGCTGGGCTGCATCGCGCTCGTCGGTGACCGAAGTGACTGTTGTGTTGAGCGAATCGACGGCGGTATTGAGCTGGCCTATGCGTTCGTTGGCCTGTGCAAGATCGCCGCGGAGGGTTTCGATCTCGGCTGACTGCGAGTCAATCTGAGCGCGCAGAGTCTCGATGGTTTTGCGCAGATTTGAATTATTGAGATTTGATTTGTTGAGTTTGCTTTCAAGATCGGCAAGCTGCTCGCGGCGCTGCTGCAGGGTCTGCTGTATGGCTGCGATGTCGGCTTCGATCTGCGCACGTTGCGATGCGGTCTCACCTTTCATGCCGTTGGTGACAGTGAGTATATTTTCGAGGCGTTTGATCTGCTCCATGCCCGAGGCTATCTCGTTTACAAGGCTGAGCAGCTGGTCGCGGTCGGCGACAGCGGTCGCAAGCTCTTGTTTGGATGCATCCTGCAGTGCCTGCTGTTGCTGTTCTTCTTCATTCGTTTTAGAGTTGCACGAGCCGAGCAACATGGCGACGGCGAGTGACATAAGGATGAATTTCTTCATAATAATTATGTTTAGGATTTTTACTATTCGTCGTTTCTATATTTGTTTTTATGCACTTTGGGAGCAGAGTCTGACTTGCCTCCTACGATTATAACAATTTCTCCGCGGGGAATGTTTATGCTAAAATAGGCTATTAGTTCGGCAAGAGATCCTCGGATTGTGGTTTCGTGCAGTTTTGAGATCTCGCGGCTGACTGATGCCGGACGTTCGGGCCCGCATGCCTCGGCAAGTTGCTCGAGGGTCTTGATCAGACGCAGCGGCGACTCATAGACGATGAATGTGCGCGGGTCGTCGGCCAAAGCGGCTATACGCGAAGACCGCCCCTTCTTGGGCGGCAGAAATCCCTCGAAGACAAATCTGTCGCAGGGCAGTCCCGAGTCGACAAGCGCAGGCACGAATGCCGTGGGCCCCGGCAGGGTGACGACCTCGATGTCGCGTCGGCGGCACTCGCGCGATAGCATAAATCCGGGATCTGAGATGCCGGGTGTGCCGGCGTCTGAGATGAGCGCGATGTCATCGCCGGCCTCTATGCGGTCGACGACAGCGGCCGATGTGTCGTGCTCGTTGAACTTGTGGTGGCTCGACATCGGAGTGGTGATGTCAAACCGCTGCATCAGCGGGGCGCTGGTGCGGGTATCTTCGGCCAGGATCAGGCTCACGGAACGCAGTACCTCGACGGCCCTCGGGGTCATGTCGGCCATATTGCCAACCGGCGTTGGCACGATGTAGAGTTTCCCGGCCATATCAGTCGGCTCGCGATTTGAAATATCCGGCCACAATACCCATGAAGTCTTTGACTGTGGCGTTTTCTGCGTCCCACTGCAGGTCGTCGATCAGATATTCGACAGCCTCGTCGTAGGAGTGCATGGCTGTGAGCAGGTCGAGCGTGTCGGCAAATTCCTGCTCGCTGCCGCCGAACAATTCGCGCCGGAATAGAAATTTATCGTTTAGGGTGAAGGCTTTGCGCAGATCGCGGGTTTCGCGTGCCGTGAATGAATCGCCCAGCGTGACGGTCTCGGACCTGACCGAGACGGCACGGTCTTGTTCGGTGTCGCGAGCTTCGGCCGCTGCGGCTTCTACCGCGTCGGCATCAGACTCTACGACGGGCGACAGCGGCTCGGCGGGTACCTCGTCGGTGTCGGGCTCTTCGAGAGGCGCTTCTTCTGCGCCTGTGGCTTCGTCGTCCTTCACGATTGTGTCGTCTGTATCTTCAGGGAGAGTGGTGCCGGGTTTATCGTCCGGGACAGGGCTCAGGGCTGCCATGAGCACAGACATACGGTCGAATTTGTCGCGTGCGGCCGACATCGCCTCGGCTGAATCGCGTGCGGCGGCGACACGCAGATTGCCCTCGAACTCTATCGACAGGCTTATCAGTTGTTGCAGTATATCATTCATAGTTTGCGTGTTTTATTCGAATGTCTTGAGGAGAAATTTCTCGATGGCTCCGCGCAGCGAGGCCCTCGGACAGAAAAAGCCGTTGACCATCACCACTACGACATGTGTGGGCTTGCCTTCCCAGTCGAGCTTGTAGCCGGCATAGGACTGTACGGCGCTCACACTGCCCGTCTTTAGGGCGAGTTTGCCCTTGAGCCGGGTCTTTTTCAGAAATGATTTCAATGTGCCGTCAACGCCGGCCACGGGGAAAAAGTTAAGATAGTCGTTGGCGTGCTCGGAACGGATCATGTGTTCGAGCACACGTCCGAGAAAAAGGGGTGAAATCTTGTTGCCTCGGGTGAGTCCGCTGCCGTCGTTGATGATGGTATAGCGGGTGGGGTTTCCGTGCGAATTCCAGAATTCGCGCTCGATCTTGAGGCAGTCGGAACGCGATCCGGCAGGGTCTAATGCGCGCAGCATGCCCTCGGCGAAGAGGTTGTCAGACCGTTTCATCAGATTGCGCATTATGGCTGCCGAACTCGGTGAACGGCCGGTATATACGGCTGTGCCGGCCACAAGGTCGTTGCCGGTGAGTTTTCGGCCGGTCTTGATGCCTGCGGCGTTGAGTTTCCCTATGAGCACACCCTCGAAGACCGCGGCCGGGTCAGGCACGGTGACGTTGAGGCTCCAGTCGGCGTTGCGGCGAGTCTTGGCCGGGGCCCACACTGTGAGGTTGTGGGCGTTGACTCCACGCATGATGTCGGATCCGTCGTCGGGTGATGGCAGTACGGTGATTTTGAGCCCTGATGCCGGGCGGGTGGTGCCTTTGTTCGGATAGGCACGCACATAGTTGCCCGCATAGTTGAATCCGTAAAGTCCGGCGCCGTATGGCCATGCGATGTCCTCGCACTCCCACTGAGGTATGGGGCCTGGATCTTTCATCGTCTCGATTATGGCGACACCGCCCGTGATCTCGCGGATGCCCATACGGCTTAGACGGGACACAATCGAGTCGGCAAACCCGCGCGATGATTTGAACTGGTCGCTGTCGAGCGACGGATCACCCGAAGATACGATGACGATGTCGCCCTCCCATAGTGAATTGTTGCGCGGCGAGCGTGCTCCCGACAGGCCGACGCGGGTCTCGAAATGGTAGTCGGGGCCGAGTAGCGACAATGCTGTGGCAGTGGTGACGGCCTTGGTGACACTGGCCGGCGTGAGCGCCACCGATGCGTTGTAATCCACGATAACCTTGCCCGTGGCGAGGTCTTTGATGTATATGCCCACCGATGTGGCTTCCTCGCCGTCGATGCCGAGGATACCGTCGGCATGTACAGGCAGGCATGCCGAAATGGCAATGACAAGTGCAGTTAGTCGAAAGAATAGGGTCATTTTATGTCAGTTGAAACGTTATTGGATAAACAAGGCGGAGCGCCTCAGCGTTTATGCAATGTGCAAATTTACTCAAATTTTTTCAGAATCAGTCGAAAATTCCTATCTTTGCACAAACGAATAAATTTGTGCGATGGTAGTAAAGACCCGAGAAAAATTAATAGAAGTTGCACGGCAACTGTTCGCTCACAAAGGTGTGGCCAATACCACGATGAACGACATCGCCGCCGCCTCTGAGAAGGGCCGCCGCACGATATATACCTATTTTAAAAACAAAAAAGAGATCTACAACGCTGTGCTCGAGACCGAGAGCGACCACATGGTGACGAGCCTGCGGGAGATAGTGGCCGAGGATGCCCCGGTTGACGAGCGTCTGAGACGGTTCCTGATGTCGCGGCTCGAACACGGACGCACCATCAGCTCGGCATATACGTCGCTCAAGTCGTGGCTCAAGTTCGACGTGAGACGTATGGAGCGCATACACCGTCTGGTGGCCGAGAAAGAGCATGCGTTGCTCGACACACTGCTGCGCGAGGGAATTGCCCTGGGCCAGTTTGATGCAGAACGCTGTGCCCTGCTTGACGGATTTATCAATCAGTGTATCAGCGGTCTTGACCTGTCTAATATCGACTCGGCCGGTTCTGCCGATTATGTCAAGGCACATGCGGCTTTTGTCGATTTTGTGATATCTGACATAAAACGCAAGTCTTAAATAAACTTAAATCAAAAGGTTTTAACGATAGAGGGCATAGATTTTGTGGTAATATATGTCTTAAATTATCACTGAAACCAACTTGAAATGAAAATCAACGATATTAAAGATTTCGGCCGTCGAACGGCCAAACAGATACATGACGGCGAGTTGCGCGACGCACTGTCGGCCATGCGAGCCTTCAGCGAGAGCTCTATGAGCTGGGAGACGACATCCCGTATTGACCGCCTTGAGCAGAACTACCGATATATGCTCGATTATTTTGCACGCGGAGTCGATGATCCCGGACGCCGGGGAGTGTATGACGGTATTGTGACCGAGGCGCGCTCGATCAGCGACGAGCTGGTGCGCCGGGCGCTTATGGTCGAAACGCCGACCTTATATTATAATATGGCCCGTACAATGTCGCTGCGCCGTGATGAGACCATCGCCTCGCTCATCGAGGCCTATCGTGCCGAGGAACGCCGTCTCAACGAAGACTATGAGACTGTGGCCGACCGCGGTCGCCGGGCCCATGCCGAGCAACTGATGCGCGATATATTTGCGCGTGTGTGGGTGACTTATCCGCTATCGTCTGACGATGCCGACGCCTTGCATGGTTTTATCACTGACGAGTCGGTGCGTGAGGCTGCGGCGGGATTGGCTGTCAGTGCGTTGACGATGGGTATGATGGAATACTATGATGTGCGCCGCATCGAGCTGCTGCTCGGCGCTTATCTGGGTTCGTCCGATGTGCAGGTTTCGCTCAGGGCCCTGGCTGGTGTGCTGATGGTGATGTTCCGTTATCGCAACAGGCCGTTGCCGCCACGAGTTGCCGCCGCCCTGGCCGCCGCCAAAGAGTCGCCCGACTGGCCCGATGATTTCAAGACGGCTGCGATCGAGTTTCTGCGTGCCCGCGATACCGAACGCATCAACCGCAAGATGCAGGACGAGGTATATCCCACGCTTATGAAACTGGGCCCGGGCCTGCAGAATAAAATCGGCACCGGCGACCTTGACGCAGATGAGATGGACGATGGTGAGAATCCTGATTGGGAGGAGATGCTCAATCGCGACGGTCTCGGAGACAAGTTGCGTGAAATGAGCGAGATACAGGCCGAAGGCGGCGATGTGTTCATGGCCACGTTCAGTCATCTGAAGCAGTTCCCGTTTTTCAATGAAATAGCCAATTGGTTCTTGCCATTTGACGCCGAGCAGTCAGAGGTGCTTGAGGTCGACGGTCTTGACGGTGCAGTCGGCCTGATACTTGGACAGTTGCCGTTTCTATGTGACAACGACAAATATTCGGTGGTGCTGTCGCTGGGTACGATTCCCGAAGAGCAGAAAGAGCTTGGACTCAATTCGCTGCGCATGCAGCAGGCTCAATCAGCTGGCATGATGACAGAACTTGAAAAGGCTGACCGGGCTACCGAGCGCCGTAATACGCTCAATAAATATCTGCAGGATCTATATCGTTTTTACAATCTGTTCCGTCGCAAGGGCGAATTTTTCAATCCGTTTGACCATATGGTCAATCTGCTTGAAATCGATGCCATCGGCTCTGATTTTACCGACAAGGATACTCTGACAGTCGTGGCAGAGTTCTGTTTCAAACATAAATTTTACGCCGAGGCCGCCCGTCTCTTTGCCCGAGTCGACGCTCTTGATATGCCCGATGCCCGTCGTTCGCAGAAACGCGGCTACTGCCATGAGCGTCTCGGCAACAACGACGAGGCTATCTCGGCATACGAAGAGGCGGAATTGCTTGACAGCGGTTCGCGGTGGACATTGCGGCATCTGGCGGCCATGATGCGACGCACGGGTCGCGCTGACCGCGCTGTCGATTATTATCAGCGTCTGTCAGAGATCATGCCGGATGATTTCGACGTGACAATAAATCTGGCATATGCGCTGACCGAGGCCGGGCGCACGGTTGAGGCTGAGACGCAGTTCCACAAGGCCGTGTACTATCGTGCCGACTCGGTCAATGCCCGCCGTGGCCTGGGCTGGGTGCAGTTTCTCAACGGTAAGATCGACAATGCCGCTGCGTCGTTTGATGCTGTGCTCGCGTCAGAACCACGGGCCGAGGATTATCTTAACGCCGGTCATGTGGCACGTGCGCGAGGCGACATGCGCGAGGCGATAAATCTGTACAAACTCTCGATGCAGAGCGCAGACAAGACCGCCGACGATCTCGCCAAGTCGCTCGAGAACGACCGCCGCTGGCTCGAGCATGCCGGTATCGATACGTCGGCAGACCGTCTGATAATAGAGACAATCAAATATCAATAATCACATAATGTTATGGTAATACAACGAATACAGACTTTGATGCTGCTTATCGCAGTCGCGATGATGGCGGTATTCTGTTTTACACCTTATGCGACTCTCGCGGCCGATGGCGTGCCGACGGCGGTGTATGTAAAAGATGCTCCCGCGTTTCTGACTCTCAATATTGTCATCGCGGTGCTGCTGTTCATCATTATCTTTATGTATAAGGATCTGCGTCGCCAGATGCGCATGACAGTGTTGGCTCTGCTGCTTATCTGCGCCTCGATTGTGACCTGCGGCTTTATTCTGGCTGTGGGACTTGAGGATGCTACACCGGTGTTGCTCGGCGGCGTGTCGCTGTTGGTGCTGGCTCTGCTCTTCGGCCTGTTGGCCTATCGCGGCATGCGTCATGATAAACGCCTGCTCGCAAGTGCAGACCGTCTGAGATAAACAATGAATTCATGACAATAAAAAAAACGGCCGCATCGATCGATGTGAAGTGACCCCAAAAAGTTGGACGGGTTAAACATTATCCAGTTATAGAAAGA
>JAUNGA010000092.1 GCA_030524765.1 Bacteroidales bacterium
TTATTGGTTTTTTCTTGCGTTCCGAGCCGGTTCGATTATGCGGGAGTATTATAGTGTCCCGGCATGCTCCGGTTTTTATGGCTAACCGGCTGTCAATCGGCCGATAGCTCCGGGATAGCTGTCCCAGCATGCTCCGTTTTTTCGCGCGGCGCGGCACGCGAAACGGCCTTTGTCCCAGCATGCTCCGGCTTTTGCGCCTTCGCGCCACAAAGTCAAAGCATAAATAACTGATAATCAGAGATGCCTAAAAACTGAATAAATCCGATTCCAGCTCTCTTTTTCAACCCTTATGCTGTCCCAGCATGCTCCGGTCTCTCCAGATTACACCAAAACGGCATTAGGCATGACGATCTCAATGAGTCTAATGTTCAGGTACATATTGATAATGACAAGATCTATTTTTCTTTAATAGATCTGAATAGGATGAAGATATACCGGCCGGACAAGCCGTTGAGTGAGAAAGAATGCCTTGATAATGTATGTCGGTTTAGCTATGATGATACAGTCTTTTTAAAATTCGCTGATCATTATATCAATGCAAGACAATGGACGTCTGATAAATATTCTAAAATGATTGATCACAAAATTAAGTTTGATAGAAAATTCTGGAGAAGAAAGAGGATTTTGCACGCTGTCAGAGATTTATTCATAAAGGCTTAGTAATAAGCGTATTGATGTCGTATATGAAGATAAGTGTCATTGTATCAACTTATAACTGGCCTGAGGCCCTTGAGCTGAGTCTTAAAAGCTTATTGGCTCAGACTCGATTGCCGGATGAGATAATAGTAGGTGATGACGGATCAGGACATGAGACTGCTGCCGTAATTGCGGAAATACAGTCATATAGTCCTGTTAGAATTATTCATGTCTGGCAGGAAGATAAGGGGTTCAGACTTGCTGAGATCCGTAATAAAGCCGTTCTTGCGTCATCGGGTGATTATATTATTCAAATTGATGGCGATATTTTTGTTCATCCTCGATTTGTGGAAGATCATGAGTCTTTTGCAAAGCCGGGCTTCTATCTGAGAGGTGGTCGTGTTATGCTTGATAAGAAACTCACGGAAACCCTATGTAGGACACGAGTCCCCCGAATAATAAAAGTCTGGAATCGGGGTATTGAGAGTAAAAGGCCAAATACATTAAGAATTAAATGGTTGGCTGATATCTTGGTTTCAAGATATAGGCCAAATAGCTGGGTCTTGGGTTGTAACATGTCTTATTACAGATCTGATTTCGACTCGGTAAATGGATATGATGAGTCATTTGTAGGGTGGGGCGGAGAAGATAGTGACTTCTTTAGGCGGCTCAGACTCAATGGCGTGTATAATCGCAGATTGAAATTTGCCGGTCTGACATATCATCTGTGGCACAGACAGAATGTCAATCCGGATTTAAAAAAGAATGATGATTACAGCATGCGCCCCAACCCTGTGATATACTGTGTTAATGGGGCTGTGAAATAGTGATTATAATGTTGTCGGCTTCACGCCCCGATATCATGTGACTGTGACATAAATTAAGTCGGGGCAGCATAAAATTCCTGTTTTTCGTATTGCTTTTGTTTTTATGTTTGGAATCATACGGCGGGGCGGTCCGGGCGGAATAATCCTCGTCCGCGATTTACTAATTAATGTTAACAACAATCGGGGTCTCGTGTTTTTTGGTTATGTTTGTGTTATACTTACAAACAGAGAACTCATAAACTAATATATAAGCACATGGCTGCAAAAGAACCCAAGACCCGCGCACCGCGCAAGGGTCGGCAGAAAACACCTAAAATCTTGCCAATCATCAAAAACGACCCCTGGCTCGAACCATTTGCCGAGGCTATCGAGGGACGCCACCAGGACGCCATACGCACCGAGGAGCGTCTCACACGCGAGGCCGGCTCGCTCAAAGACTTTGCCAACGCCCACAAATATTTCGGCCTGCATCACGGCTCTGACGGATACTGGACGTTCCGTGAGTGGGCGCCCAACGCCACAGCTATAACCCTGATCGGCGATTTCTCGGATTGGAAACCGCTCGACCGATATGCCCTGCGCCGTGGCGACAACGGCGTGTGGGAGGGTGTATTCGCTCCGGATGCATTCAGCCATGGCCAGAATTACAAGATGCTCGTCGAGTGGAATGGCGGCAGCGGCGAGCGCATTCCGGCATATGCCGACCGCGTGGTGCAGGACGACGAGACCCACATCTTCTCGGCTCAGGTCTGGGATCCTGCCAAGCCATATAAATGGAAGGTCAGGAGCTTCACGCCCGACACCAAGCCCCTGCTGATCTACGAGTGCCACATCGGCATGGCGCAGGAGCGCGAGGGGGTGGGCACCTACGACGAATTCCGCGAGCTGGTGCTCCCGCGCATCGCCCGCGACGGCTACAATGCCATACAGATCATGGCCATACAGGAGCATCCCTACTACGGCTCGTTCGGCTATCATGTGTCAAATTTCTTCGCACCGTCGAGCCGGTTCGGCACGCCCGACCAGCTGCGCGCTCTCATCGACGCCGCGCATGCCGAGGGCATAGCCGTGATCATGGATATAGTGCACTCGCATGCCGTCAAGAACGAAAACGAGGGTCTGGGACGCCTTGACGGCTCATATGACCTGTACTTTTATGGCGACGGACGCCGCGAGCATCCGGCATGGGATTCGCTCTGCTTTGACTATGGCAAAGACGAGGTGATGCACTTCCTGCTGTCAAACTGCAAATATTGGCTCGAGGAGTTCCGTTTTGACGGATTCCGTTTTGACGGCGTGACCTCGATGCTCTACTATAATCATGGTCTGGGCCAGGCGTTCGGCGGATATGGCGACTACTACAACGGCGGTCAGGATACCAATGCCATTACTTATCTGACCCTGGCCAACAAGCTTATCCACAGCGTCAACCGCAATGCCATCACCATTGCCGAGGAGATGAGCGGCATGCCCGGTCTGGCGCTGCCATTTGCCGACGGAGGCATCGGATTTGACTACCGCATGGCGATGGGCATACCCGACTACTGGATCAAGACCCTCAAGGAGAAAAAAGACGAGGACTGGCATCCGACATCGATATTCTGGGAGCTCACCAACCGCCGCGCCGACGAGAAGACCATCTCGTATGTCGAGAGCCACGACCAGGCTCTCGTAGGCGACAAGACCGTGATTTTCCGTCTGATCGACGACAAGATGTACTGGCATATGACCAAGGGCGACGAAGACATGACCGTGGCCCGCGGCATGGCTCTGCACAAGATGATACGTCTCGTGACATTAGCCACAATAAATGGCGGCTATCTCAACTTCATGGGCAACGAGTTCGGCCATCCCGAGTGGATCGATTTTCCGCGCGAGGGCAACGGCTGGAGCTACAAATATGCCCGCCGACAGTGGGATCTTGTCGACCGCGAGGAGCTCAAATACGGCGAGCTCAACGATTTTGACAACGCCATGATCGAGCTCGTGGGCGGCGTGTACAACTTCCAGGCGCTGCCCGTGCGCAAGCTTTGGGAGAAAGACGATGACCAGGTGCTGGCATTCATGCGCGGCGATCTGGTGTTTGTGTTCAACTTCAACCCGTTCAAATCATTCACCGACTACGGCATTCTTGCCCCGGGAGCAACGTATAAGTGCATATTGTCGACCGACCGGCCCGAGTTTGGCGGCTACGGCAATATCGACGAGTCTGTCGAGCATCTCACCCAGCCCGACTCGCTTTATGCGCCTCACGGCGTCGAGTGGCTCAAACTCTATCTGCCGGCCCGCTCGGCCATGGTGCTCAAGCGCAAACGCTGACCTGACAGATATACACAAGCCAAAGGGCCCGCGACTTTTCGGTCGCGGGCCCTTTTTGCATATACAGGGTTATAAGTCCCGGTTGTTGATTTACTCGACTGTCCAGGTCTCGCCGGCAAGGATCATGTCGCGTAGGCTGTCAAAGCCCTTCTTGGCACGCACCTCGGCCACCTGTTCGGTGACGCCGTCGTTGTAGGTGGGAGCCTCGACGTCGCGTATGACACCGATTGCCAGGGGCAGCGACTCGCCGTCCATCATGGCCAGCTGCTGGTGCAGGAAATTTGACTTGGTACGGGCATCGTGCACCAGTACATCATCGATGGTGTACCCGTCTTCGCCGAGTGTCACGGCCTTGAGGCCGAAGCCGTCTTGTACCAGACCGCGGTTGTTGTCGCGGCCGAAGATCATCTTCTCGCCGTGGCGCAGATGTATGGTGCGGTCGGCACGCACCTCTTTATCGGTGATGGGATTGTGGATACCGTTGTTGAATATCACGCAGTTCTGCAGGATTTCGGTCACCGATGTGCCTTTGTGGCGGGCGGCGGCCACGAGCACCTCCTGCGATGTGGCGAGATCGACGTCGATCGAGCGGGCAAAGAAATTGCCGCGTGCGCCGAAGACGAGTTCGGCCGGTATGAACGGATCCTCGACCGTGCCGTAGGGCGACGATTTAGACACGAAGCCACGGGCTGAGGTGGGCGAGTACTGGCCTTTGGTCAGACCGTAGATCTTGTTGTTGAAGAGGATCATGTTGATGTCGACATTGCGGCGCACTGCGTGTATGAAATGGTTGCCGCCTATGGCCAGGCCGTCGCCGTCGCCTGAGATCTGCCATACGGTCATCTCGGGGTTGGCAACCTTGAAACCGGTGGCGATAGCCGCCGCACGGCCGTGGATGGTGTGGAAACCGTAGGTGTTCATGTAGTAGGGCAGGCGCGAGCTGCAGCCGATACCCGAGATCACTGCGGTCATGTGGGGCGCGATGCCCAGGGTGGCCATGGCCTTGTGCAGGGTGTTGAGGATGGCGTGGTCGCCGCAGCCGGGGCACCAGCGCACGGGCTGGTCGCTCTTGTAGTGGGCGGCGGTATATTGTTGTGCTTCCATTATTTGTCGGTGAATTGTTTGACTTGGTCGACGATTTCGGTGACTGAGAAGGGCTGGCCCTGTATCTTGTTGATGCGCAGGATCTCTACGCCGGGCAATTTGCTCTGCAGATAGTCGGCAAACATGCCGGTGTTGAGCTCGGCCACGATCACGCGCTTATAGCGGCGTATGGTCTCGAGAGCGTTGGCAGGCAGCGGATTGATGTAGCGGAAGTGCGCCAGAGCCACAGGCGTGCCGGCCGCGTTTAGCTCGTCGGTTGCGGTCATCAGGTGGCCGTATGTGCCGCCCCAGCCGATCAGCAGGGTGTCGGCCCCGGGGTCGCCCTGCACCTCGAGCAGAGGTATGTCGTCGGCGATGCGGGCTATCTTCTCGCGGCGTATGAGCACCATGCGCTCGTGGTTGGCGGGATCGTTCGATATGGCGCCGGTTACGGCGTCTTTCTCGAGACCGCCCAGACGATGGGTTGCGCCTTCAGTGCCGGGGATGGCCCAGTAGCGTGCCTTTGACATTTGGTCGCGCAGATAGGGACGCCAGCCTGAGGCAATCATGTCGGGACCGACCTCGCGCACCTTGATGGCCGGGAATTCGTCGGCCTCGGGCACACGCCATGCGCCCGAGCCGTTGCCGATAAAGGCGTCGGTGAGCAGTATCACCGGAGTCATGTGCTCGATGGCGATACGGGCGGCCTCAAAAGCCATTGTGAAGCAGTCGGCCGGAGTGGCTGCGGCCACCACGGCAAGCGGCGACTCGCCGTTGCGGCCATAGAGGGCCTGCATCAGGTCGGTCTGCTCGGTCTTGGTGGGAAGGCCGGTCGATGGACCGCCGCGCTGCACGTCGATCACCACCAGAGGCAGCTCGGCCATCACGGCCAGACCGATGCCCTCGCTCTTGAGAGCCAGGCCGGGGCCCGAGGTCGATGTCACGGCCAGGTTGCCTGCAAACGACGCGCCGATGGCCGAGCATACGCCGGCAATCTCGTCTTCCATCTGTATGGCCTTTACGCCGAGGTCTTTGCGTTTGGCCAGCTCGTGCAGTATGTCGGTGGCCGGAGTGATGGGATAAGAGCCCAGGAAGAGCGGGCGTCCCGATTTCTCAGAAGCCATTATCAGGCCCCATGCTGTAGCGGTGTTGCCGTTGATGTCGGTGTAGACACCCGGGCGGGGCTGCGATGTCTCGATGCGGTAGGTCGACACCGAGGCGTGTATGTTGTGTCCGTAGTTGTAGCCGGCCTCGATGACCTTTGAGTTGGCCTCGAAAATCGCCGGCTTGCGGGCAAATTTCTTTTTGAGATGATGCAGGGCGCTCTCGAGGGGGCGGTCAAAGAGCCAGCACACCAGGCCGAGAGCAAAGATATTGCGGCATTTCAGCACGCTCTTGTTGTCGAGGCCCGAGTCGGCCAGAGCCGCTTTGGTCATCGACGTCACGGGCACCTCGACCACTTGGGCCTTGATGCCGAGCTCCTCAAAGGGTGAGTCGGTGGTGAAGAGGGCCTTGCGCAGATCTGCCTCCTTAAACGAGTCGATGTCGACGATGATGACGCCGCCGGGTTTGAGAAACTTGAAATTCTGTTTGAGCGCGGCCGGATTCATCGCGATCAGCACGTCGCATTTGTCACCCGGAGTGTGCACCTTGGCGCCGACACTCACCTGAAAGCCCGATACGCCACCCAGCGAACCCTGCGGGGCGCGGATTTCGGCAGGATAATCGGGGAAGGTCGACACCTGATTGCCCACACCGGCAGATACATTGGTGAAAATGTTGCCGGCAAGTTGCATGCCGTCACCCGAGTCACCCGAAAAACGCACGACAACTTTGTCGAGGACTTTTACGTCTGTCTTCTCTAACATAATGATTTTAGGTCGGTTAACTTACCTGTTGTTTATTGGTATAGATTATATGGGCAAAGATAGACATTTTTTTTGAATTCGTGTCTTCTTTGTCAATAATTAAGGGCAGATTGACACGGCTCTTTCATTTAAGATCGCGTTGTCATGTCAGATGGATGTGTTATTTTA
>JAUNGA010000013.1 GCA_030524765.1 Bacteroidales bacterium
AGGAAAGGAAACGAAAGTAGGTCAGAAAACTTTCGTTTCCCGACCTACTCGATTTGTCCGGTATTTTGCGATTACATGACGATGCTTTTCGCATTTCGCCTCCATGCGATAATGCGAAAATGCGAATCGGAGGGTCTGGTTATCTGGTCAATGAGGGAATAATAGCTGCCATATGAGCACGTCGACCCATCGGGCATCACGGAGAAGCCACGAGCGCAGCCTGCCTGCGGGTCGGTATCCTGCCGCCTTGAACAGAGCCAGAGACATGCTGTTGTCCACGGCGATATGTGCCCATAGTTGATGCAGGTCGAGCTGCATCCGGGCGTAATCGGCTATGGCTGTCAGAATTGCGAGTCCATAGCCCTGGCGGCGCTTGGATGGGTCGACATATACTGCAACGCCGGCGCGTCGGCTGTGGGAATCGATCTCAAAGAGATCGACATGTCCTGCCGGCAGTCTGTTTTCGCTGTCGACAGCTATCAGACGCAGTTCTCCGGCACGCAGCGGGTCGGCGTCATAGTTCTGTATATACTGCCAGACTTGCAGCCGCGATACAGGTGCGCATGTCGGAGATGATTCCCACATATTGCGATCGTTCTCCCACATGAATATGCGGTCGACGTCGGCGTCTTCGGGTGCGCGCAGTATGACTTTGTGTTGCATGATGTCAGTTTTCAAAGGGCCTGCGGTCGATTATCGAACGTCCCAGGGTGAGTTCGTCTGTGTATTCGAGGTCGTTGCCTACGGCTACACCGCGCGCAAGGCGGGTGATGACGAGATCGCTACGCCCCAGTGCCATGAGTTTGCGATAGATATAATAGTTGGTGGTGTCGCCTTCCATTGTCGGACTGAGCGCGAGTATGACCTCGCTGATCTTGTTGTCGGCCACGCGCTCGACGAGCGAGTTGATTTCGATACTGTCGGGTCCTATGCCGTCAATGGGCGAGATCACACCACCAAGCACATGATAGAGCCCGTCAAAACGTCCGGTACGCTCGACATTGAGCACGTCTTTTACATTTTCGACAACACACACTGTCGATGTGTCACGTCGGGTGTCGCTACATATCGGGCATACCTCGGCTTCGCTGATGTTATGGCACACACGGCAATAGCTGATGCCGCGGCGCATGTCGATTAGGGCCTGCCCGAGCGCTACAGCCTCGCGTTCGTCGCGGCGCAGCATATATAAGGCGAGCCGCAGTGCAGTCTTGCGGCCTATGCCGGGGAGACGCGACAGCTCGGTGACCGCGCCTTCGAGCAAACTTGACTGAAACTCTGATTCCATAATACAAAGATAACGTATTTTTGTGGCATTGTGCTGAAAAAACGGTAACTTTGCAACGCAAAAATGAATGTGATATGTTTTGACACCGAGATGGCCAACGGCTGTGAGTTGCTCGAGCTGTCGGTCTATGACCTTGATGGCTCGGAAATATTCACCCGTCGCTTTAAGCCCAAGGCTCGCTCATGGAGTCCCAAGATTCATCATATCACACCGGCGATGGTGCGTGATTTGCCTGGTGTCGCGTCATCCCGCGAAGAGATACAACGCATTATTGATAGCGCGGATTGCATGATTGGCTGTGCTATAGATAATGATCTGCGGGTATTGCGCCGTGCCGGAATCGAGTTTGTCGACCCTGCGCCTACGGTCGACATACAGCATATCTTCTGGCTGTTGCGCGGTCGTCTTGAGCGCACCGAGTATACGCAGACATCACTTGAGCATATAGCACAGTATTGCGGGGTGGAGTTCGGCGAAGGCGAGGAGCATACCTCGTCGGGCGACACGCGTGTGACACTTGAGTGTTTCAAGATATTGCTGCATGAGTTCGTGGCCGAGTATGCGCCATCGACTCGCCGTGCCCCGTTGGCCACACAACTCCGTTATTACAGCAATATTCTTGCCTTGGCCCGGGCCGAATATCAGGCCGAGTGGGCCAAGGGTTTCGTGTCGCTGATCGATCAAGGCGACGGATTCTACACATTCAAATTCAACCGTGTAGTCAATAGCGTTAATCCAAACATACGCCTGACTCTGCCGGTCATCGACCGCCACAAGGCCGAGACTGATCTGCGCCGCATGTTTTCGCGCAGACGCCATCATGGCTCGACAGGCATGTACAGGTTGACAGAGTCCGACATCGAACGCCTGAAAGCCTACAGCAATGATCCGACGGCCTCTACAAAATCGCGACGCGGCAAGTCGTAGGGCAACCAGTGGATACGGTGTCCGCGTCTCTCCATACCTCTGAACCAGGTCATTTGACGTTTTGCAAATTGGTGTATGGCCGTCTCGAGTGCGCTTACCATCTCGTCGTAGGTCATTCGTCCGAGCACATATTTGGTCACAAATTTATATTCGAGCCCATAGTAAATCAGATCGTCCGGTGTCACACCCGATGCGATTATATCGCGTATCTCATCGACCATACCCTCGTCGAGTCGCGTGCGTAGCCGTCGGCTGATGCGCTCACGCCGCATGTCGCGCGGGATATCGACGCCCACCGTCACGGCACCTTCCACCGGGTGTGGCACGGCCTGGCGTGCCGCCTCAGGGTGACGTTCGTAGTACACTGCGATCTCGATGGCGCGGATGGCGCGCTTTGCGGTGTCGACATCGGTGGTATTGTGCAGCTGCTTCATCCGCGACAACATATCGGTCAGCTCGGCGAGCGACTTGCCTTCAAGCGACGCTCTCAACTCCGGATCGGCCGGCACTTCGGGCAGCTGCAGTCCGTTGAGCAGCGCCTCGACATACATGCCCGTGCCGCCTACGACCACCGGCAGCTTGCCATTGTCTCGTATGGTCCTGATGGCTTCGCCGGCATCGCGCAGATATTCAAAGAGATTATATTTGTATCCGGCGGGCACGACATCAATCATGTGGTAGGGCACCTCGCCATACTCGCATAGATCCTTCCCTGTGCCGATGTCCATACCTCGGTAGAGTTGTCGCGAATCAGCGCTCACGATCTCGCCGCCAAAGGCTCGTGCACAATCAACACCGCGCGATGTCTTGCCGCTGGCGGTAGGGCCGGTGATTACAAGCAACGGACAGTTCATCGGTCGAGAATTCCGGTGAAACGTCTCCACAGTCGTCTGGTGCGGAAGAATGGTCTGTCTTCATTGTTGTCGGCAACATCAAGCCACGATGTATCACCGTAATCGACATCCCAGTCTTTGAAATCGCGAAAACGGAAAGTCGGCCGATAATGTTTGATAGGGTACAGGCGTCGGCCGTTACGGTCGTATGTCTTCCAGGCCATCGTGATGGTGAATATGCGGTAGATCTCATCAGAGAGCTCGGCCGAGAGACGTGCGGTCTTCATCAGACGGTCTACCTGATCAAGCGTAAACCACTGGCCGGGCAGCCATCCGTTGTCGCGGTGCTCCTCGGGTATGAATGTCGCATAATGCAACACATCGCCATGCATGTCGTGGGCCTTGCTGGCGTATAGAAATTTCAGGACGAATTCTGTGCATCCACTCAGCCGGGTGAATTCTTTACGTGCATCCTCATCCGTGATAAACTGAGCCGGATTGACCTCGCTGCGGGCAGGAGTGTCCCAACGGTTAGAGTCGCCGGGGACGAGTTTGATCTGATCGCCGGCCAGAATCAGGTAGCGCACCTCTGAGTCGCGTTCGTTGTTGTTAGACGAGATAGGACCGATGATGGCAGCGAGATTGGTATAGCGCATCCACATGAAATACAGCGACAGCAGATAAATGGATATCGGCATGTAATTGAAGAAGAATCGGTCGGGCGTATTCATGTTGACATTGATGTAGTAATAGAAGTAGTACCACCATTCGACCGCCGAAAGCGCCACTGACAGGCACAGCAGCAATGACACCTGATAACGCGACTCGCGGCTGTAGAGCGACGACACCACGCCGTTGCCCGGGAAAAATCCGTTGCGGGCCATACAGTTACGGCAGAACCGGGTATTGTATCCACGAATCTTCATCCACAGGCATATGCACATCATCACCGGGAACACGACAAGTCCCGTGATATACGGTATGTCGTGATTTGATGTCGACCAGTCGATCGCACCGTCAAACATCATGCTCGAATTCAGGAAGTTGATCACCATCATTGCGACAGCCGACCAGAAAAGTGTCAGCATCGCCACGCGCAGCGTCAGCACACAACCGGGTGTATCATCCTGGCTTTCGCGCCGTGAATATACCAACAGCATATACGATACAGCCAGTACCGGCAACGGCATCCAGCTCTTAGCCATGAAAAACGGGAATGCCAGCACCAGGGCAATTGAGCCGAATGCCATCATCCAGTTGATCCACAGTCCTGTTACGAGCCGCCTGGTCAGAGTTTCGCTTGACGGTGCCATTACTTCAGATTCTTGTTAAACCAGTCAAGCATTTTGGCATAAACCACCGAGCGGGCATTGCAGCCGTTGATCGAGTGGTTCATGTTTGGAAATACGAGCATATCGCACAGCACGCCGTCTGCCTGCAGAGCCGACACATATTGCAGTGAATTGGCCGGATGCACATTGTCATCGGCGGTGCCATACATCAGCAGCAACTGACACGATAGCTCGCCGGCACGGTTGAGTGGAGCCGATTCGCGGTATCCGTCTTCATTTTGCTGGGGTGTCAGCATATATCGCTCGGCATAGACCGAGTCATAAAATCTCCAGTCGGTCACCGGAGCCACAGCCACTGCAGCCTTGTAAGGGTTGCCTTGAGCCGATGCAGCCATCAAAGTCTCATATCCTCCGTAGCTCCAGCCGAAGATGCCGATGCGCGATGCGTCGACATAGTCAAGCGACGCTGCATGCCGCGCGGCGGCTATCTGATCGATGGTCTCATAGTAGCCCAGACGGCGGTAAACAACGTCGCAGAAATCGCGTCCGCGCCCGCCTGTTCCGCGTCCGTCGACGCACATCACCACATAGCCGGCACGCACAAAGGCATCCTGCCAGTCGAGTTGCCAGCGGTTGAGCACCTCCTGTGAGCCGGGACCGCTGTATTGGTACATTATCACAGGATACTTGCGCGAAGCATCAAAATCTGTCGGACGCATCACATATCCGTTGAGGATGTTGCCATCAGATGTCATCGTGAAGAATTCGCGCTTTCCGGCAAGTTTGCCCGTCTGAGCCATAAAGGCCGAGTTGTCCTCGACAGTGCGCACTGCCTTGCCGGCTGCCGTACATAGTGTATAGACGGGCGCATGCGATACGTCGCTGTGACTTAACATCATATACTGCATGTCGGGCGAGAACTGGGCGGCCGACGTACCGGCCGTGGCCGACAGATCGGTCACATTGCCCTTGCGGTCGATACGACGCACCGTGCGGTCGAGGGGGGTAGGAGCGGCCACCTGATAATAGTGGTTGCCGGCCGCGTCACAGCCATAATATGCCGTGGCATCGGTATCGCCCGAGGTGATCTGGCGCATTTCGGCGCCGGCATAGCTGTATTGGTAGAGCTGATTATATCCCGAACGCCATGAGTTGACTACAAAACCGTCGGGCAATAATTTCAGATTCTCGTAGGTCACCGGGTCGATCCACGAGCGGCTGTCTTCAGTATAGATTGATTTCGCCACCGTCGATTTTGGATTGACCGAGTAGATTTCAAAATGATTCTGGTCGCGGTTGAGCGTTGATACGATCAGCCGCGTATCGTCGGGTCCGTATTCGAGCCGCGGTATATACTCTATGCGTTCGTCGGGCAACGCTATATCTTTGATCTTGCGTGTCTCCACGTCATAGCTGTGCAGGCTTACCTTTGAATTGGGTTTGCCGGCCACCGGATACTTGTAAGACCATGTGCCTGGATAGAGTGCATATTGTGTATGGGGATCACAGGTGCCCTCATAAGTGGTCATGTCATAGGTCGGCACCTCGGTCTCATTGTATTTGAGATAGCATAGCGTGAGATTGTCGGGAGCCCAGGCCATCGAGCAGACGGTTGTGAATTCTTCTTCATAAACCCAGTCGGGGATGCCGTTGATCACCTTGCCGGCCGCACCGTCATCGGTGACAGATACTTCGGTCTGATAGTCAAGTTTCTTGACATATATATTGTTGTCGCTCACAAATGCCACCATACGGCTGTTGGGAGAGAATATCGGCGACTGCTGCGTCGCATGTACCGTCGATAGCGGTCTCAACAGGCGGCTGCGCACTTCATATACATAATATCTTGCCTTGAACGAGCGCCGATATACCGGCTGCGAGTCGGTCCACATGAGTATCTGCGAGGCATCCGGACTCAGGGTAAATCCGTCGATTGCATCGAGCCGAGTCTCTCGGGTCGAGCTCAGATCCACGAGCATGCCTGTGCTCTCGCCCGAGCGTATGTCAAAACATTCGATGCCACGCCCGTCGTCAGCGATCACGGCATAAGTCTTGCCGTCGGGCATATAGGTGAATCCGTCAGGAGCCGCCGGTCGGTTTTGCGGGTAGACATACGGAGCTATCTCGCTAACCAGCGGATTGGCGGCGTTTGATTGGCCGACAGCTGTGATGATGGCTGCGGCCGCTATTATATATTTGTATCTGTTCATTTCGTTTTCTGTTAGAATAGGGTCAGCTGGTCGCTGTTGTGGGGCGGTTGCGGTTTGCGTTTGGGCGGACGGTAGCCGAAGTCGGGATCGTCATCGGCCGGCCGCATCGACGGCGTCTGCGGTGGAGGCGTCTTAGTAAACCATTCTTCCGACTCAAAAGTTTGCTCGATGTCGGTCAGATCGTTGTCAGAAATGCGTGGGGCCGATTCCTCATCAGGCCCGGCTTCAGAAGTTATGCTGATCGATGGTGCGGCCGGCATAGATTTCTTGAGGGTTTCGATCTTATCTTGCAGAGTCTTCTCGCGCTCGGCCTGCAGCCGCAGATTCTCGCTGATGGTTTTGCGTAGCGAGTCAATCTCGGCCTCGCGCGATGCCAGCAGCTGTTTCTGACTTTTTATTTTTTCCTCGCGGCGTGCCATCATCTGATTTACCTCGTCCATCTTTTCAGACACTTCGTTGAATCCCTCGATCAGCTCGTTGGCTTCCTTGAGCTTTTTGGCGGCCGAGTTGAGTTCAGCCTGCATCTCGGCCAGTCGCTCGTCGCGTTTCTTGGCCTCATCTTTGGCCTCGGCAAGACGCAGCCGTTGGTCGGCGAGCATCTCGTCTGACACACGCTGCTGCTCTTTTAGCGACTCTATGCCCTCGGTCATGGCTTCGATCTGGGTGCGCAATGCCTCAATCTCCTGCTGACGGCTCTCATCGGGATTTTCGCGTAGTTTTTTCAATTCGAGTCTCAGACTCTCAGCCTCGGCACGCGAGCTGTCTATATCATCCTGTTGCACATTGGCCACCTTTAGACGGTTGACCAGCGAGCGGTTTTCGAGTTCAAACTGTTCGCGTTCAGCCTCAAGTCGTCCCAATTGCGATTCCAGGTCATGCACACGGTCGGCCAGTGCGCGTTTCTGTCGGTCGGCGCTCAGCTGTTTCTGTTTGATGTCGGCCGACTGTTTCTCGATATCGCCGGCACGTGTGCGCACGGCTTCGAGTTCGGCTGACAATGTCGCCTGACGCTGTTCCCACTGTTGCTCGCAATAAGCCTGTGATGCCACGGCAAGCGACGACAGATAGTCTTTGATGCCGTTGTCGAGCGACTGCAACAGATAGTCGGTCTGAGCCTTCTGGTCGACCGAGCGTCGCAGAAAGTCAGGCAGCGAGGCATTGAATACCTCCACCACTTTGTCAAATATCAGGCGACGCTTGTCGGGGTCAAACTCCACCGGTCTCAATTCGGGCATCGTCCCTGTCGTCGTGGTGGCATTGGTGTCGGCCTGATGTGGGCTCTCGGCTTGTTCGGGCGTGGTGTCGGCATAGAGGCTGTCGTCTTCGTCATCTCCGTCAGAGAATCCGAGCCCGCGTTTTATGGCGCTGAAAAAACTCATGGTAGTGTCGGTTTTATATCGTTGTCGTCGGGTCGGGCTACGATGCCCACGCCACGGCGTCCGTTAATGGCAATGGTGAGCGGACGGTCAAAACGCACTACGCGTATGCGTCCGTCGTCATACTCGGCCGGCATGGCGTCAAGCGCGGCCGTGTCGTATAGCGCATCGTCTGATGACGGGCTGATGGTGAAATAGCCAACGCCGAACGATGTAAGGTTGTGGAAGAAGTGAGTGCCCTGACTTGGCTCGATACGGTAGTTGTCGAGCGAGGCCTCGACGATCAGACGCGCTGCAGATATGTCGGCCCAACGCACCGGTATGCCCAGTGCCGGGTCGCTCGACCCCCATCGTCCCGGGCCTATCAGTATGTAGTTCTCTTCGCGGCCGATAAATTCGCGGTTGAGCTTGTCGAGCGTGTCTACAAGCTCGCGGTTGCGTGCCGAGTCAAACGTGTCGGGCCGCACGTAGACGATTGTCGTGATACCGTCGGTGCTGCCGTTGCCGATTGCTGTCGAGCTTCGTAATATCAGTCTCGACGGATCGACGTCGAGCATGGCGTCGGTCACCAGCTCCTTACGGTCGATGATCGGGCGTATCTGCAGCCAGTAGATGTGCCCCTTTTCATTGGGTGAATAAGAAGCCTTGGGGTCAATGTTGCCCGCAAACTCGATCTCGACAGGCCGCTGCATAGCTGTCTGACCCTGTTTGAGCATGAAATCGACTGCCGGAGCCAGCGGGAACACCCGGTCGCGCAGCACATTGTTGAATGTGACAACCCGTCGGCCGCGTCCCGACTCATAGTCCATCAGCATGCCGTTCATCGGGTCGAACACCGACGCCATATAGTTTAGGATGCCCTTGTCGGCAAACTCCTGCACGGGCCGTGTCACGATATTGAACGAGTCGTCGGTCGTCATCGGCTGCTCGGGACGATCGTCGACAGGCAATGCGCACAGTGTGGTCTGCGTCTGTCTCAGAGCCAGATCGAGTGTCGACGTCTGTAGCACGTGCTCGGGATGCAACGGACTGAACCGCAGGCTCACACCGCCATCAACGATATGCTTGCCCAGACCCACCGCCACCTCGGCCACGCCGTCTTCAGGCAGTTCGTCGCCCAGTGGATAATAGTTGAGCGAGCGTCCCACGCCCGAGAAACTCGGGAAGTAAAGCCCGTCGTGAGTTTCGCCCACTACCTCCTGTATGATCACGGCCATCTTCTCCTGATCAATCACGTTGCTCGTCGCCGTCATGTAATCTTTGCCGGCACGATAGAATACTGACGCATACACGCCCTTGATAGCCTCGCTGAGCAGGCGCAGACGTTCGTAGCGGTCTTCATGGCAAGGCACCATATAAGTAGAGTAGATGCCGGCAAACGGTTGATAGTGCGAATCCTCGAGCAGACTTGAGCTACGCACCGCCAACGGACGGTCTACCACCTCGAAGAGTGCGAAAAAGTCCTCGATCAGACGCTCGGGCAGACGGGCCGCCAGGAAGTGGCGCAGTATCTCATCGTCGCTCGCATCGCTCAACGCTATGGGATATAGCTGGTTGGTGGCCATAAATTCATCGAATATGTCGGTACAGAGCACAACGGTGCGCGGTATCGAGATGGTCACCCCGTAGAAGTTGTCGCAGATCGGATTTTTCTTGATGATTGAGTCGATAAACGCCAGACCGCGGCCTTTGCCTCCGAGACTGCCCTGACCTATGCGGGCAAAATTGCTGTAGTGGTCAAAGCGGTCTTTGCGGAACACTGCCACCACGCCGCGGTTTTCCATCTTACGGTACTTGACGATCAGCTCGAAGAACAGCTGACGTGCCGCAGGTGCGTCGGCTATCGACTCAAACCGGTGGCGTTTGATGATGTCGGCGATGGGGAATAGGGCGCGCGAATAGAGCCAACGCGAGATATCGTTGTGCGACGCATGCAGGAACAGCGAGTCGTCGGGTATCGAGAAAATATTCTTTTGCAGGGCTTTGAGATCGCGCAGACGCATGATCTCATCACCGGTCTTGGGATCACGGATGATAAAGTCGCCGAAACCGAAGTTCGACATGATGGCATCGCCCAGATCGACGGGCAGCTTCTTTGAATTCTTATCAAGAAACACACCGCCAAGCCTCTCTACGTCGCTGCGGTTGTCAGTCTCGCTCGATTCGATGATCAGTGGCAGATAGGGGTCGCGCTCGCGCATATACTCGGCCAGACGTATGCCGGCCTTGGCGTCTTTTACACCTTCGCGCATAAACGACACATCGCTGATCACACCCAGCATATTGTCGCCATATCGCTCATAGAGAGCAACGGCCTCTTCATAGTCGCGGGCGAGCATCACCTTCGGACGGCCGCGCATACGCAACATTTGCTCGTGCTCGTTGAGGGCCTCGGTTGAGAATTCGCGCGACTGCTTGAGCAGGAATTTGTAGATATGTGGGAGTACCGACGAGTAGAACCTCACCGAGTCCTCGACCACCATGATCATCTGCACGCCCACCTCAGTGATGTCATCGGCATTGAGCTTGTCTTCGAGTAGTTTGATGATCGCCAGCAGCAGATCTACGTTGCCCAGCCAGCTGAATACGTAATCGATCTCAGACAGATCCTCATTGGCCAGTCGGCGCGACACCTCTTTTGAGAAAGGCGTCAGCACCACTACCGGCGTATGCGGAAATTCGCTCTTGAGCCGCCGGCTGCCGTCAAAGCATTCGGCCAGCTCTACGCCCGGCATCGCTATTACCAGATCGTAGTGATTGTCGCGCAGGGCCTCGATGGCCGCCTCCATATGCGACACGCGTCTTACTCGGGGCGGCGAGCTCAGATTGAGCGACACATATTCCATGTAGAGCTGCTCTTCCACTCGGCCGTCCTCTTCCATCATGAATGCGTCGTAGGGCGATGCGACCAGCAGCACATTGAATATGCGCCTTTGCATAAGTTTGCTGAAAGCGGTGTCTTTGAGATACAGGCGACTGAGAGCTTGCTCGTTCATCTATTAGGTCTGGTTATAGGGTTTTAATAGACAAAGATATTAAATATATGTGAGAATATTATCTTGCAGGTAATAATTTTTTGTCATTCGCGATAATAAATGCGCTTGACGCGCGGCGATACCGTCGACAATGGCTCGTACGGGATTGTGCCCAATATTGCCGCTACCCGCTCGACGGGCATCTGCGGACCGAATATCTCTACCGAGTCTCCTGTAGCCGCATCGGGTACATCGGTGATGTCTATCATGCATTGGTCCATACAGATATTGCCAACCGTGGGGCACTCGTGACCGCGCACGACAAACGATGCGGCGCCACAGCCTAAATGCCGGTCGACACCGTCGGCATAGCCTATGGGGATAGTGGCGATTACCGACTGACGGGTCAGCACTCCGCGCCGTCCGTAGCCCACGGTCGTTCCTGCGGGCCAGCGCTTGATGGTGATTATCGTCGATCGTAGCGATGCCACGGTTTTCAGCGGATTATCGCCGGGCAGAGGCGATACTCCGTAAAGCCCGATACCCAGACGTACCATGTCGTATTGATACTCGGGGTAACGCATCATACCGGCCGTATTGAGGATATGCCGTCTGACAGTATAAGGAAGCCGCCCTCTGAGGTACGACGACGCTCGCTCGAACGTTTCAAGCTGCATGCGGGTGTAATCGTCCATGTCGAGACAGTCGGCAGTTGCCAGGTGGCTGAATATTGATGCCGCCCGCAGTTCGTTCTCGTCGATGAGAGTGTCGGCCAGTGCGGGCAGTTCGCTCTCGTCAAAGCCAACCCGGTGCATACCGGTGTCGAGTTTGATATGTACAGGAAAGTCAGTCACTCCGCACCGTCGCGCTTCGCGTCGCAGCAGGTCGAGTTCGCGCATCGAGAATACCGATGGCTCAAGACGGTTGTCAAACAGGGCCTTGTAATTGGTCGTGATCGGATTGAGCACCATGATGGGCATCGTGATGCCTGCACGGCGCAGCTCGACACCCTCGTCTACCACCGCTACGGCAAGATATGCCGCCCCCTGGGCCTGCATCGTGCGGGCGATGCCCGGAGCGCCGGTGCCATATCCCGATGCCTTCACCATGGCCACTATGCCTGTGGCCGGTTTGAGCAGACTGCGGTAATAGTTGAAATTGTGCACTACCGAGTCGAGATTGATCTCATATATGGTGTCGTGGCGTGGGCTTTCGAGCAGGTCTTTTACAGCGTGAAAATCCTCCTTGGGCTCTCCGGTGATAAGTGTGGTCTCAGACGAGAAGCGATTGATGTCGTAATCGCGCAGCAGCGTTCCGGTGTCGGGGCAGCACTCGACTTGGGCTATATTGGCAAATGCACCAATATGACGTGCAATCTCGGGGCCGGCAGCTATCAGACGTGTTATGCCGAAGTCTCTCATCATAGCGGCCGCCGCGGCATAGACTGACGCAGGGTCGTCATTATCGGCATGCAGCAGGTCAGACATGATGACTGTGTCAGACCTCTGCGTCGTAGAGCGCCGTCTGGCAAAATCGAGTGCCGACCGCAACGAACGCAGATCGTGGGTAAAGTTGTCGTAGACCATCAGACAGTCATTGATACCCTCGTGTACGTCGAGCCGGCTCGACACGGGCTCTTCACTTGCGGCCCGGATGATGGCCTTGTCGCCGGCATGCAGTTCGCGCAGCACGGCTTGTGTCAGTAGCCGGTCTGTCTCGGCCGGATTGTCGCCGTGTACGCCGGTCAGGCGTTTGCCCTGGCACACCTCTGCTACGATCGCCGCTATATCGGGGTCGCTGTCGTCAAAGATCACGGCCCGACAATCGGCAAACAGACGCAGCTTCTCGCGCACCTTATCTTCGCGCGAGGCAAATCCGGTATCGTGCTCGGCTGTGATCGTGGTCAGCAGGCCGATCTGCGGACGCAGCATGCAGGCGTGGTGTGCCATGTCGCCTGTCGAGTCTATGCCCACCTCGATGATCGCGGTACGGGTGCCCGCGGGTATGTCGGTCAGTGCCAGGGGGACACCAAGTCGCGAGTTCCAGCTGCGTGGCGAGGCATAGACATCCCCCTCGGGCAGCAGTGCGCGGTAGATCATCTCTTTGACGACAGTCTTGCCGGCGCTGCCAGTTATGGCCACGAGTGTGCCGTCGAAATCGTCACGGACGGCGCTCCCGAGTCTTTCGATGGCATCGCGCACCGAGCCCACGGTCAGCCATGCCGTGCCGTGCACGTCACCCAGGCCGTCGGGTATTTTTTCAACCATAAACATTCTCACGCCTCGTCGTATCAGCTCGGCGATATAGCGGTGACCGTCAGACGATCCTGTGGTCAGCGCGCAAAACAGTACTCCATCGGTCGAGGCGAGAGACCGGCTGTCGGTCAGCAGCGATGTGACGGACGTATCGCCCGATGCATCGCCCGTGAGTGTCGCCTCGCACAGACGGGCTATATCATTGAGAGTCTTATTCATCGGTTGTGTTGGTTATCTGTCGGTGCAGTCCGCGCAGATAGGCGCGGTGACATTCGGCCGCACGCTGTCGTGTGGCATTGTCAAAATATGCATCGGCAAAGTGTTGGTAAATGTATTCTACAGCTACCTCAGACGGATGCTTGAGATCGGCTGCATAAAATCTGTAGTCGCGCAGATCGTCGTTGATAATCTCGTAGGCCGGAAAGTAGTCGGCGCCTGTGTCGCGGCACACATCGTCAAGTGCGACACGCAGTGTTGCTTTCGACAGCGAGTCGCATGCCAGTCCGTACGACGGGTAGCGCACCGGGCTGAGTGTGAAAATAAGCCGTTTGCCCGCGGGCAGGGCTTTGGTGAGCGTCTCGTAGATTTCATTGACTCTGAGGTCGCGTTGCTCAAACATCGATGCCGGCAGCTTGTGGCAATTGCCTGCCGTGATGCCCCCGTGTATATAGACACGGGCCGTACCCATTGTGAGTATGAGTACGGTGCAACGGTCAATGGCATCTGCCAGCGGCAGATAGTCGGCGTTGATACGCTCGAGCAGACGGTCACGGTCGGTGTCGTGATATCTCCACGCCATATCGAGGCAGTGCCACTCTCCCTGATATTCTATAAGGTCTTCAGTGCGGTAAGGGCGGCCTCCACGTGCGGTGATTCGCGCTATCGATGCCGGATTGTAGAGCGGCCCGAGCGGATTGTGTGTCACAGTGAATCCTTCGGCCTCGAGCCTCGAGCCTATATTGTCAGAGAAGCATGAGCCCAACATGACGATACGATCGTCATGACTGATGGCGAATCCGCCTTTCACCTCTCCGATTTCCGTACGGAATTTCATGATCAGTACATGCGATAGTCTATCGACAGGACCTGGAATTCTGTACGACGGTTGATCTGGTCGGCTGCTTCCTGATCTTCGGGTGATAGCGCCTCGATGTATTCCTCTGTGAGCACATCGCCTTCTTTGAATTGCGGATGTTCTCTGGCGAGTTTCTTGGTGATGGTTTTGGGTCGCGATTCGCCGTAGCCTTGCGACTGAAGGCGGTCGGCCGATATGCCCTGCGATATCAGATAGTCGATAACCGAACGTGCACGGCGGCTCGACAGGTCGATATTGTATTCGTCAGTGCCCTTGCGGTCGGTGTGCGATGCCATTTCTATGGTCACGTTGGGATTATCGCGCAGCACCTGCACCATCTCGTCGAGAGCCTGTTTTGACTCGGGGCGCAGTGTAGCCTTGTCAAAGTCATAGAAAATGTTGTCGATCACCACCGGTTTGGTGATAGAGGCCAGAATAAAGTCTACGCCATACTCGGCGTCTTCCTCGGCCGTATCAGAGGTGAATTCCTGCCGTGCGTTCAGATAGCCCTTGGCGCCGGCAAGCATCACATAGCTCACACCGCGGTTGAGCGGGAACGAAAACGAGCCGTCCGGCCGCGCCAGCTGTTTCTGGTTTGAGCCGTCGTTGCCGACGATGCGTATGACCGCATTGGGCACAGGCTCTTCGTCGCGGTCGAGTACCCAGCCTGAAATAGTAACCTTCAGGTCAGGCAACACAAACGAGTAGATGTTGTCATAACCGCGGGCGTCGTTGCGGTTTGACGAGAAAAATCCTGATTCGCCTTCGCCGAATGTGATGCCGAAGTCATCAAACGCCGAGTTGACCGGCGTACCCATGTTTGTCACGGCCCAGCCGCCCGAGGGTTTGAGTTCGGCCTTGAAAATGTCGAGTCCGCCGTAGCCGGGATGTCCGTCAGAGGCAAAATAGAGCACCGAGTCAGACCGCACGTAGGGAAATTCGTCGTCAGCCGGCGTATTGATCCATTCACCCATATTCTCGAGCGATCCTACGCGCTGCGTCAGATTGATGCGCCAGATGTCTTTGCCGCCGACGCCACCCGGCATGTCGCTTGAGAAGTAGAGCCACTGGCCATCGGGTGATACGGCCGGGTGTCCGAATACCGACAGTGTGTCGGCCGTCACCTCGAGCTTGACAGGCGCGCTCCATTTGGCATCACTGCGCTGCGAGGTAAATATCTCGACAGATGTGTTGGTATTCGGCTCGCGACGTGCGCGGGTCAGATACATGGTTGTGCCGTCGGGCGAGAATGAGCATATGCCTTCCTCCATATCGGTGTTGAGCTCGCCCTCGACCGGTTCGGGTCGCTGCCACTCGCCTTTTTCGTTTTTAGTGGTCATCCATATGTCGCCCTTTTTTGTACCTGTGATTTCGCTGCGTGGCCCGCTGACTTTCTCTCGCGTTGTAGTGAAGTAAAGTCTGTCGGTCGCACCCGGCATGAACATAGGCGCAAAATCGCTGCGCGACGAGTTGAGTAGATCGGCCTTGCGCACCACATAGCGTGTGCCGCCTGATTTTGCCGCTGCAGTACGGGCTCCCGACAGGCCGATCTGAGCCGTCAGGTCATCGGGGCGCAAGGTCAGATAGGTCTCGTATGATTTCACAGCCTGGGCAAACTGGCCTGAGGCATGTTGCATCTGGGCCACACGCAGATAGGCCGTCGTATCGGGATACTCATATCTTATCGCGTTCTGATATGTCGCCGCCGCGCGCATAAACTGGCTAAGATGGCGGTGACACTCTGCCATGCGCCATGCTACCTCGCCGCGCAGTGCGCGGTCTTCTTTCTTGGTCAGCTTGTTGTAGATCTTGCGGTATGTGCGCTGGGCGTCATAGTATTCGCCACGTTGCATTTGTTCGTTGGCGGTTGCGAGTTTGGCGCCGCCACACGACGTCATGCCGCACAGTGCGAGCACCGCCGACGCTATATATATATAATGTCTCAATGATTTCATATTGTCAAAACGTCTGATTCGGTCTTATAGTATCTACGTCCCTACAAAGTTAGTCATTTTTTTGCTGAGTGCGCACATTGTCAAATTTTTATAGCCAAATATTTGCCGGAACTCGAATTCTTGTTACCTTTGCAGCGACATATTTCAGATTTCTGCGAAAGGCTACGGATGCATTGCCGTCCGGCACATTATGCTTTGAAAACTACAATAATAGATATAAAAAATGAAAATCGTGAATTACCTTTTTATCGGTGCTATGGCCATAGCGGGCATCGGTATGACGGCTTGCTCGAGATCGTCAAAGCAGGCCGATGAGACCATCGACTCTATCGCTCCGGTCAAGGTGCTGTCGGTCGACTCTGTCATGGCACAGGCCGAATCTCTTGTCGGTGATACCGTTACCGTCGAGGGTTTATGCACACATCTCTGCAAGCACGGTGGCCGCAAGGCTTTCCTCGCCAACGCCGACACCACCGTTATGGTACGTTGCGAGGCCACACAGGCTATCGGCGGTGCGTTCTCGCCCGACTGTGTGGGCAAGACTCTTACAGTAGAGGGTGTATGGCAGGCACAACGCCTCGGGCGTTCTGAGATAGCCGGCATGGCCGAGGCTCAGAACAGCGGTAACGACGGTCACTGCGACACCGAGCAAAAGGCATCGGGACCTGCCGCAGGATGGCTTAAGACTCTCGACGAGCAGATCGCCGCCGGTGGCGACACCACCATTGTGGTCGGATATTTCCTCGAGGCTTCGTCTTACAGCGTTCCCGTCGAGTGACATACATTCTCATACACACGGCTGAGCCGGTATCAATAGCGATGCCGGCTTTGTTTTTTGTGTTTTACAACATCATGGGCCCGTATTCCGTATTTAATTCGTATCTTTGTAAACGAATAATCTTAAATGACATAACCAACAATATTATCCACGTTTCAGACTATGAAATTTAAATTTGCAGCATTGATCGCTGCCACAGCCATCGCTCCCGCGCTATCGGCTGTCGAGCCGGCGATTCCGCGTGACGAAGCCATCGAGAGCCGTGTCGAGGCCACGCTGGCCAAAATGACCCTTGAGGAAAAAGTAGGTCAGATGACCGAGCTCGTTCTTGATATTTTCGGAGCTTTTGACGAAAACGGAGAGTTCCAGCTCAATGAAGGCCGACTCGACACAATCCTCAGTGTCTACAAAGTCGGCTCGATTCTCAACGCACCGGGCACACGTGCGCAGACACCCGAGAAATGGCAGCAGATCATCTCGAAAATTCAGGAGAAATCCATGCAGCATATCGGCATTCCGTGCATATATGGCCTTGATCAGAACCACGGCACCACCTATACTTTCGGTGGTACATTCTTCCCACAGAATCTTGGATTGGCCGCGACATTCAACCGCGATATCGTACGCGACGGAGCTGCTGTGACAGCCTACGAGACACGTGCCTCAAACTGTCCCTGGACCTACTCGCCCACACTCGACCTCGGCCGTGATCCGCGCTGGCCCCGTATCTGGGAGAATTTTGGCGAGGACTGCCTCGTCAACGCCGAGATGGGTGCCGCCGCCGTGCGTGGCTTTCAGGGCGACGATCCCAACCACATCGGTCCCGACCACATCGCTGCATGCCTAAAACATTATATGGGATATGGCGTGCCATACAGTGGCAAAGACCGCACCCCCGCCTACATCTCAGAGTCTGACCTGCGAGAGAAACACTTCGCGCCCTATCTCGCGGCTGCCCGCGCAGGTGCTCTCTCGGTGATGTGCAACTCTGCATCGGTCAACGGCATTCCCGGCCACATCAACAAGCGGTTCCTTACCGACTGGCTCAAAGACGGTCTCAATTGGGACGGCATGATCGTCACCGACTGGGCCGATATCAACCAGCTCTTCATGCGCGAGCGCGTAGCTCCGAACCGTCGCGAGGCCATCAAGATGGCTATCAATGCAGGTATCGACATGGTCATGGAACCCTACGATCCCACATTCTGCACCGATCTGATCTCTCTCGTCAATGACGGCGAGGTGCCCATGAGCCGCATTGATGATGCCGTACGTCGTGTGCTGCGCATGAAGTATCGCCTCGGCCTTTTCGATAATCCCGACACCCCTTTGGCCGATTATCCCGACTTTGCGTCAGACAAGCACACCAAAGTGGCTTTGCAGGCTGCCACCGAATCAATGGTGCTTCTCAAAAATGTCAACCACACTCTGCCTCTGCCCGCCGGAGCCAAAATTCTCGTCACCGGCCCCAATGCCGATACAATGCGCGGTCTTAATGGCGGCTGGACCTACACCTGGCAGGGCAAATTGCAGCCTGCCGACTTCAATGAGAAAAATACCATTCTCGAGGCTATGCAGCAGCGTTTCGGCGCTGACAATGTCAAGTATGCGCCCGGCGTCACCTACAACAACGAGGGTAATTACTGGGAAGAGAACGAGCCCGATATCGATTCGGCTGTCGCAGCTGCAAAAGATGTAGATTACATCGTCGCTTGCATCGGCGAAAACTCCTATTGCGAGACCCCCGGCAACCTCACCGATCTCAATATCTCGGCCAATCAGCTTGCCCTTGTCAAGGCACTCGCCGCTACCGGCAAGCCTATCGTGCTTATCCTCAGCGAGGGGCGTCCCCGTCTGATCAGCAGCATCGAGCCTCTTGCTTCGGCCATCGTCGACATTATCCTGCCCGGTACCATGGGCGGCGATGCACTTGCCTCTCTGCTGTCGGGCGACGAGAACTTCAGCGGCCGACTCCCCTTCACCTATCCGCGCGAGATCAACTCGCTCGCAACCTACGATTACAAGGTCAGCGAGGAAACCGGGACGATGGAGGGCGCTTATGACTACGATGCTGTCGTGGCTGTGCAGTGGCCGTTTGGCTATGGCCAGAGCTACACCACCTTCGCCTACGACAATCTCAGTGTCGACCGTTCCGACTTCAAGGCAGGTGATGTGCTTACATTCACCGTCGATGTGACCAACACAGGCGATCGCACAGGTAAAGAGGCGGTGCTTCTTTTCAGCAGCGATCTGGTCGCCTCGCGTCAGGTACCCGACAACCGTCGTCTCCGTGCATTCGACAAGATCGAGCTTGCTCCCGGTCAGACCAAGACGGTTACCCTCACCATACCCGCCGAATCGCTCGCCTATGTCGATGCCAACGGCAACTGGGTGCTCGAGCAGGGCGACTTCAAGATGCAGGCCGGCAACAAGATTCTTACCGTAACATGCACCGAGACCACTGAACTCTGATACTCTGTTCACTAACAACGACAAAGGCCGCAAAAGCGGCCTTTGTCGTTGTTAGCTGTCTGATTGAAATAATGGACGATGAAGACTGGGTGTATGACTGAGTATTTGTGTCGCCGGACACTCTTTATTCCATTTTGTCCCCGAATTCTGCGTGCAGTCTCTCGAATCGTTCGAGAGTGGCCGACGAGTGGCGTGCCATCGAGGATCTCACACGCTCGAGCGATTTACGTTGCATATCACCGCTCTTGCTGTAAAATTTATCGGCATAGCACACCAGACGTTCCAGAAGCGTTTCAGGCATCAGCACGCGGTCTGTCGGCAGAGGCAGCTTCAGCTCGGCGATATCGGCTGCGTTGATGCCGGCGCCCGTATGCCGTTCGGCCACACGGGCTACCTCCTCGTCATAACCCTCGCGCCGCAGCATATCGGCACCCGATATACCGTGGCGTATGTATGGCTCAGTGCCGTGGCAGTCTATGCCCGGGGCATCGGTCATGCAGATGCCGATGTCATGCAGCATTGCCGCACGATCTATCGTTTCGTGATCGAGCCCGAGGCCAAGTCTGTCATTTATCTCGATGGCCAACGACGCCACCGACCGGCAGTGGCGCTCGAGTATGTCGCGCGCACGTGTGCCGGTCGGATAATATTTGTCGTAGATAGCCTTTACGTCGGCTGTCATCATCAGTCGAGGTCGACGATCGTATTCCAGTTGTGTTCATCAGGATACTCGCCCAGGCGAATGGCCGACAGACGGTCGTAGAGCGCTGTCGATATCGGGCCAGGTTTGCGGTCGGGCGAGATCTCATAGTTTTTGCCGGTATCGATGTCGCGTATGGTACCGATCGGCGAGATCACGGCTGCGGTGCCGCAGGCGCCTGCCTCGGTGGCGTTGGCCAGTTCGTCGACAGTGATGTGGCGTTCCTCTACCTCAATGTCCATGTCGCGAGCCAGCTGCATCAGAGCCTTGTTGGTCACTGACGGCAGGATTGAGTCTGATTTTGGGGTCACATATTTGCCGTCGATGATGGCAAAGAAATTGGCCGGGCCACACTCGTCGAGGTATTTCTTTTCTTTCGGGTCGAGGAAGAGCACAGCCGAGCAACCCAGATCGTGGGCGTGCTCGCCGGCCACCAGCGATGCGGCATAGTTGCCGCCGCATTTGTATCGGCCTGTGCCGCGGGGAGCCACACGGTCATACTGGCGCATGATGCAGATGTCGGTGCATCCGAATCCTGTCTTGAAGTACGGACCGACGGGTGTCACCATGATGATAAACAGATACTCAGACGACGCTTTGACACCGATGCTCGGTGACATGCCGATCTCGAGCGGACGTATATACAGCGAGGCTCCGCTGCCGTAGGGCGGAATAAAGCGCTCGTTGAGTTTTACGGCCATCAGGCACATTTTTCTGAAGAGGTCTTCGGGCACCGGTTCCATCAGCAGTCCTTCTGCCGACGAACGCATGCGTGACGCATTGTCTTCCAGACGGAAGATGCGCACTTTGCCGTCTTTACCGCGGAAGGCCTTAAGACCCTCGAATATTTCCTGGCCGTAGTGCAGCGATGTTGCGGCCATATGCATCTCGATTTTATCTGATTTGGTCACTTCAATCTCGCCCCATTTGCCGTCTTTGAACGTGCAACGCACATTATAATCGGTGGGATAGTAGCCAAATGGCAGATGTTTCCAGTCAAGTTCTGAGCTCATATTACAGTAGTCAGGTAAGTATTTTCTTTTGTTAAGGCAAAGATGAATATTTATTTGCAAATGTCCAAATTATTGCACAAAAAAATGATTTGAGCGTTTCATTGCACCGGGTCTTAGTCCTGATCTCTTGTTTCCGGCGCCTTGCGCAATGTGAATCTGAACAGCAGTCCGCCGCCTTCGCGGTTTGAGGCACTGATAGTGCCGCCGAGAGCCTCGACAGTATTCAGAACGATGGGCAGGCCAAGTCCGGTACCGCCTTTTTTGCGAGAACGGCCCATGTCTTCGCGGAAGAACCTCTCGAAAAGATGTGGCAGACTCGACTCTTTGACACCCACGCCATTGTCGTAAAAAGCAAAGTGATAGTGAGTGTCGTCCTGACCTGTGAGTATGAGGTTGCATTCTGTACCTTTTGAGTAGAATACAGCGTTCTTGGTCAGATTATTGAGCATTCCGGTCAGCAGGCTTTCGTTGCCTATCACGCGGCAGTAGGTGGGGATGTCATAGTTGAACACCATATTGCCTAACGATCCCGAACTTTCATAGTCGTTGACCGCGCGGAATACGATTTCATGAAAGTCAATCGGTTCGAGATTGATCATCTGTGAGCCGAATTCCAGCCGTGTGATGCTCGACAGATCGTTCATCAGCTGTATCAGACGGTCTATATGCTCGTTGACCTTGCTGAGAAAGTGATTGCGCGATTCATCGTCCATCTCGGGATGTTCGCGTATGGTGTCGATATATCCCTTGATTACGCCGATGGGGGTCTTGAGCTCATGGTTGATGTTGTTGGTGAGCTCGCGTTTTAGCCGCGCCTTGTCTTCGAGGGCGTGCATGGCCACATTGTGTTCGCGCTTTATTTTGATGATGGCGCCGTTGCGTTCGTTGAACAATCGTACCAACTGCCGCGAGATGTCGCCCAGCTCGTCGTGCGAGAAGTTCTTGCTCGGCACAAAGCCCGGATCAGATCCGGCCCTCAGGGCGAAGTTGCGCAGCAGACTTATGTCGCGCCCCAGTCGGCGTGACATCCAGAAGGCCATCAATGTGCCCAGACAGGCTATGCCGAACATCAGTATGAATACGGTCGACGAGCCGTGTATCTCCCGTTTGATGTCGCTGTCGAACGGCAGCATAGTATAGACTATCAGACGTTTGTCGTTGCTCGATGCGACATCGTAATAGAAGTTTGAATTGCGACGGTCTTCCTCGATGTCAGATATTACATGGTTTGTGATACCCGACTCAAGTTTTGTCTCGACAATGTTGAGATTGATCGGCTCGCCTACGTTGTAGAGTAGTTTGCCGTTGTAATATGCCGATATGCGTATGTGGTCATACATCGGATTCTCGACGTAGAAACGGTCGACAAACCGCAGGAACGCCAACGGGTCGATATCATCATCATAGGCGTTTAGTATGCGCGCGTTGATTAGCTCTACCTGACTGCGTATGCGGTCGATGCGGTTCATGCGGCTGCGGTAAGATATCCATACCGTCATCGCGATCGCCATCAGCCAGATAATGGCAACAAGCGGCACAAACAGTCGCCACTGATAACTAATACGTCTCTTTAAAACCATAGCCGAATCCCTGACGAGTTACGATGTTGTTGCTGTACTCGCCGAGTTTCTTGCGCAGGCGGGTGATATTGGTGTCGATCGTTCGGTTGGTCACAACTACGTCTTCGCCCCATACATGGCTGATGATTTCCTGCCGTGAATAGATGCGGTTGCGATGTGTCAGGAAGAATTCGAGGATTTCGTATTCGGTACGGGTCAGGCCCAGAGGCTCGCCGTCGAGATACGAGATCTTTTCGTTACGGTCGATTCGCAGTGTCTTGAATGTCAGGTCCTGCTCATACTGGCTGTCGCTGATGTTGTAGGTCGCCTGGGTTGTCAGAGCCGAACGGCGCAGCACCGAGCGCACCCGTGCCAGCACCTCGCCGATAGAGAACGGTTTGGTCACGTAATCGTCGGCTCCGATATTAAGACCCATCACTTTTTCGTCTTCCTCGTTGAGAGCCGAGCAGAATATTATTGGTGTGTGTTCGGTCGACGTCACATTGCGTATGCGTTTGGCAAAATCAAAGCCGCTCATCTCGCCCATCATGATGTCGACAATAAAAAGATTGTATTTCGACAGATCTTCGTCGCAGGCCTCCTCGGCGCTGTACGCGGCGTCGACCTCATAACCCTCTTTTTCAAGATTGTATTTAAGTATCTCGCAAACAGACTCTTCGTCGTCAATTACAAGTATTCGTGCGCGCATATAGTGTTTTTGATTGGTTTTTCTTAGGTTGTAAAATTAACACATTTTCGACGGCGATAAAAGTTAAAATGTGTTAATGTAACATTACTCTATCGAACTTTACTTTACCGTTTGTGTTTTCTTAATATCAAAAACATATTTGCACTGTGTTTTCATGGTATTAGATTTAAGGTTAGAAGATACACGGCTGCCGTGAGGCAGCCGATTCTTTTTTTGTATCTTTGCATCGTCATGGCTTCAATCTCGACTACATTCAAAAAAATCACGGCTCCGTTGCGCTATGCTTTGGCACGCCGCCGGCTGCGCAACCGCTCGGTCTCTATCGTTTGTTCAAACTGTTGGGGTGGGTTTATGTGCCGTTATTTCAAGTTGCCGTTCAATACTCCATTTATCGGACTTTTCATCATGGCTCCCGACTATATCGAAATGCTTGAGCATCCCGACTTGCTCGGCCGTGAGCTGCGGTTTATCGAGGCTGCCTGTTCTCGTTATCCTGAGCAGGTTGCTGCACAGTCACATCCGTATCCGATAGCTGTGATCGACGGCACCGATCTTGAGATTCATTTTCTGCATTACCCCGATGCCGAGACCGCAAGAGTCAAGTGGAGACGTCGTGTCGCCCGTCTCGACTGGCACAATGCGATCGTGGCTTTTCATGATGGCGACGGTTTCACCCCCGGATTGCTCGAGCGCTTCGACCGTCTGCCTTATCCGTGCAAAGTCACTTTTGTCTCACGGCCTTATCCGCAGTCGCCCTCGGCGGTTTATATGCCGGAGTTTGCCGGATGCGGCAGAGTAGGGCCGATGTGGAAGTTCTCAGACCTGTACTTTGATTTGCCTGCCTGCGCTAATGGCTTGAGTCACTGACTACCCATTCGCCCTGAGAGTCACGGCTCACCAATATTATCCTTACATCCGCCATGCTGTCGGCCATAGCGATCGCTGTCTCGCGGTCGGCTACCATGCAGGCTGTGGCCAAAGCGTCGGCCAGAGCACACGTGGGCGCTATCACCGTAGCACTCAGTGTTGACCTTGCGGCCGGATACCCCGTACGCGGATCAATCGTGTGGCCGATTACCGAATCGGCGCTGATGTTGATATAATTGCGATAGTTGCCCGAAGTCGCCACGGCAGCATTGTCGAGTTCGATCACCTGTATGGTAGAGTCACCCGGATTGCCGCTCAAAGGTGCATCGATGGCTATGCGCCATACCTCACCGCGTGGATTGACTCCGGTAGTGGCTACCTCACCTCCTATTTCGATCATGTAATCGGTGCATCCGTTGCGTCGCAATACATCGGCCACACGGTCTACGCCATAGCCTTTGGCCACGGCCGAGAAATCAAACTCGGTGGCACTGTCGGCCCGCACCACGCGCATGCCGTCGATGCTGCATCGCGCGATTCCAACGGCCCGCAGGGCCTCTGACATTGCCTCGGAGGAGGGCAGAAGGCCGCCGTTGTCGCGATAGCCGAATCCCCACAGATTGACCAACGGTGCCACCGTCGGATCAAATGCGCCGCCGCTCAGACGGTTAACGCGTTGCGAAAGCTCAAATACCTCGGCAAACATCCTGTCGACCGAATCGGTCTCGCCTCGATTTATTCTCGATACGGTTGATGTGGCGTCGAAAGCCGACAGCGACAGCTCGACACGGCGCATCTCGGCCACCACCGAGTCGTCAAGATTGCGGTCTGACTTGTAAGTTATGTGGTAGGTTGTGCCCCACACGGCTCCGGCCGTGCGGCGATATTGGCTTTGACCGCAGCCATAAAGTACTGCGGCAGACAAGATAATGCTGAAAATGACTCTGATTCGGCTGAGCAATCCCATATAGTCAATGATTTGCGACTTAAGACGATTTGTTTGTCGAGTGCAAAATTAATAAAATCCGGGCATTTTTTGTCAGACGTATCAATGCGAATTTACGGTTTATCTAAGTAATTTTTCATCGGGAATTGTTATTTTTGCACAGACTAACTCTAATAATTGCAAAATGAAAAGATCTTATATTTTTCTTGCTACAGGTTTCGAGGAAATCGAGGCTCTGGCCACTGCCGATGTGTTGCGTCGTGCCGGTATGGAAGTCTCTTTGATTGCCATTCACAAAGACCGTATGGTCACGGGTGCTAATGGCATTACTGTCGCAGCCGATATGCTGATGGCCGGTGCCGACCTCGCTGATGCCGACTGGCTCATCTTCCCCGGTGGTATGCCGGGTGCCGAGAATCTGCACCGCGACGCGGCGCTCAACGACGCCCTGCACGCTCACGTCAAAGCCGGCGGCCGCGTGGCTGCCATCTGTGCTGCGCCTGCTCTCGTGCTCGCACAGGCCGGTGTGCTGCAGGATAAAAAGGCTACGTGTTATCCCGGTTTCGAGGACTATCTCACCCGAGGCGGTGCCACCCATGCCGCCGGTCGCGTGGTTGTTGACGGCAATGTCATCACAGCCAACGGCCCGTCGTCGGCGCTGCCGTTCGGTTATGCAATCGTCGAGCAGACTCTCGGCAAGAAAGTGGCCGACGAGATCTCTGCCGGGATGCTTTATTGATATTCGACGATCTTTACCGATTTAAGACCAAGACGGGCTTCGAGATATCTCGACAGCTCGTCTTTTTTTGCCGTGCCGAGCGGGCGATTGAGAGCCACCAGGGCGATGTCGAGAGTGTCGAGGCGTCCGTCTGACGTTTCGGCAAATACCGATCGGTTCATTGACAGGGATCTGATTTGTGGAAAGACAACTTTTATCTCCGGAGCCATCGCGCCTGATACTGTATCGGCGGCATTGGCCAGGGCGATCACGGTTCTGAGCGAGTCGATGGTCTCTTGTTTGGCCGCCAGCAGTGTCTGGCTCATCTCATAGATGTCACGTACCGAGTTGCCCGAGAGAGCATCGGGTGTCAGAGCCGACTGGCTGTCGCCCTGCACAATGTTGAGGCTCGCACCCTCGAGATTGTAGAAACGCAGTCGCGAAGCCAGAGCCATCTGCAGCGAGTCTTGCGGCAATACTTTGCCTATCAGGGTGATGTTTATTGTGCCGTGGCCGCGGTGCCATGATGTGTTGGTAGCCAGCACATGTGTTGACGGGAACTCGCATTGTTCGCTCACAAATCGTCCGGCGTTGATCTGGAATCTTGACTGCCGTAGCATAGACCACGTCAGATAAATGCTGGGCAGCAGGGTCAGGACGGCAATGATATACACTGTGCGGCGCACCCGTCGTGCCCGTTCGGGATTGACAGCGGCCACTGATTTGTATTTCATCAGTTTGACGCCGATAAAGGTTGCCAGACATATAAAAATAGAGTTGATCAGAAACAGATAGAAAGCCCCGAAAAAGTAGTTGAGCTGCCATGTCGCCAGACCATAACCGGCCGTGCATAACGGCGGCATCAGGGCTGTGGCTATGGCCACACCGGGTATGACGTTGCCTTTGCTGCGCGAGCCTATTGCCAGTATGCCTGCACCGCCGCCGACAAATCCGATCAGCACATCATAAATAGTCGGTGACGTGCGGGCCAGCAGTTCGCTGTGTCCCTCGGCGACGGGCGATATCACGAAATATACCGTCGAGGCTATAACACTGAATACGGCCGCCATAGTCAGGCTGCGCATCGAGCGTTTTAACAGTTCGAAGTCCTGTATGCCCACGCCCAGGCCGATGCCTATGATCGGCCCCATCAGCGGTGATATGAGCATCGCGCCTATGATCACAGCTGTTGAGTTGGTGTTAAGTCCGAGAGATGCGATTAGAATGGCCAGTATCAATATTACTATGTTGGGCCCTCTGAACGATATACCCTCGCGTATCGACTCCTCGGCCTCTTGTTGCGGCACAAGATAGCCGGCCATCGAAAAATAGTTGACTATGAAATTTTTTGCTCTGCCCGGTAGATTCGCTTTCATGATTTATGATGAATAGTATGAAACGTCAGAGCTTGTGTTTTAACAAACTCATATATTTATAACACACGAACGGGCATTTTGTCGTATCAGTCAGGACGACATGTAACGAGCAGTTTTGAGCCGTCCTGTGCCGTCACTGCAAACAGTCGTACGTCGCTGCCGTCTACTACGCCGAGTTTGCTTTTGAGCGCCGGGGCGGCAACGTCGAAATTGCGTGTTGTCAGGCTCACACGCGGATAGCGTGATGCATAGCGTTTGATATGTTTCGAGGCATATGGCAGCACCTCCTCGACTACGAACCGATGTCCCGGAAAGTCGTCGACGGCCTCTTTGCCCGTCCACAGATGTGTGTTGGCGGCGAGCTTGGCCAGACCGTATCGTTGACCGAGCAGACGCATCGCGCCCGATTTCATCACCGCGGGGTAGGGATCGAAGACATAATCGCCGGCCACGGGAATGGCATATTTGGCCCCGGCCATTGTCTCGTCGGCGGGGCTGAACGAAAATGCCGCCTCAAAATCAGAACCGAGAGTGACGGCCTGTATTGTAACGGGGGTGACGTCGGTCAAGCACACTATGTCGAGTTCCTTGCACTCTGTGGTCGTGCCGAGTGCGATCACTGTCACGGCCTGTGGCAGCTCGCCCAATGTGTGGGTGATGTCGAGCATGGGTGAGGCCTTGACGATGACTTTGCGGGCCATGCGCAGCAGGTCGGGCATCATGGCGGTTACATCGGGCTCGCAGCCGTCGAGGGCGAATACGCGGCCTCCGCCGGCATCACGTCGTGCCGGGTCAATAAATACGGCGTCAAACGTCTCGCCCTTGTCGATACATTCTCTTACGAAATCACGGCAGTCGGCCTCTATTACAGTCATCGATGCCACGTCGGCATAATTGTGACGCAACGCTCCGGCTACTGCCGGGTCGCGCTCGATTGCTGTCACACGGGCATGCCGGCTCATGGCATACGCGTCAATGCCCAACCCGGCCGTCAGGTCGGCTACATGGCTGCCCGGTGCGACCATTGCCGCATGGAACTGTGCCAGACGCCAGGACGTAGACTGTTCGCCCGACAAAGCCGTGGCAAAGACAAACATGGGCCTCTCAGACAGCACATCGCCCAATTTGGCGCCGTATTTGCGCCGGCACTCGATCTGCAGGATCTCGTCAGCGCGCTCGCGTCCGTATTTCAGTCTCAGCCGTGCCGTATCGTCGTCTTTATGGGCCTCGACCCACTCAAAAAACTCGGTATCGTATTTCATAATGTATTTTCAAGTCTGAAAATATAACAATCGCAGCGCAGAATTTGTCTCTGCGCTGCGATTATTTCATGTTGAATCGTCCGGCGGATTCGATTTACAGAATCAGCCCTTCACAGCTGCGATGCCGGGGAGCACTTTGCCCTCGATAGCCTCGAGCAGAGCACCGCCGCCGGTCGAAACGTAAGAAACTTCGTCGGCCAGACCGAACTTGTTGATGCAGGCCACAGAGTCACCGCCACCGACGAGCGAGAACGCGCCGTTTTTGGTAGCCTCTACGATAGCGTCAGCGATGGCACGGCTGCCTGCGGTGAAGTTGTCAAACTCAAATACACCGGCGGGGCCGTTCCAGAGGATGGTCTTAGAGTTGCGGATCACGTCGGCGAAAGCCTTGCGTGTCTCGGGACCGGCATCGAGGCCTTCCCAGCCTTCGGGGATGTCCATTACAGATACTACCTGAGTCTTGGCGTCGTTTGAGAACGAGTCGGCTGCCACGCAGTCGGTACCAAGTACGAGATTGACGCCTTTTTCTTTGGCCTTTTTCATGATGTCAAGAGCGAGGTCGAGTTTGTCGGTCTCGCAGATCGACTGACCTACATTGCCGCCCATGGCTTTTGCAAATGTATAGGTCATGCCGCCGCAGAGGATCAGGTTGTCGACCTTGTCCATCAGATTCTCGATTATACCGATCTTGGTCGATACTTTCGAGCCACCCATGATGGCGGTGAAGGGGCGTTTGATGTTGTTGAGGATATTGTCGACGGCTTTGACCTCTTTCTCCATCAGCAGGCCGAGCATCTTGTGGTCATTGTCAAAATAGTCGGCGATGACGGCGGTAGAGGCATGACGGCGGTGAGCTGTGCCGAATGCGTCGTTAACATATACGTCGGCATATGATGCCAGAGTCTTTGCAAATTCTTTCTGACGCTCTTTCATCTCTTTCTTGGCTGCGTCATAGCCGGGATCGGCTTTGTCGATGCCTACGGGCTTGCCTTCTTCCTCGGGATAGAAGCGCAGGTTTTCGAGCAGCAGCACCTGGCCGGGCTTGAGGGCTGCGGCCATGTCGCCGGCAGCGGCGCAATCGGGTGCGAACTCTACATCGCGGCCCAGAGCCTTGGCAACGGCGTCTTTGATCTGGCTCAGCGAGAGTTTGGGATTGACTTTGCCTTTGGGTTTGCCCATGTGTGACATGATGATCAGCGAGCCACCGTCGTTGAGGATCTTCTGCAGGGTGGGCAGGGCGCCGCGGATGCGGGTATCGTCGGTGATGTTGCCGTTCTCGTCAAGGGGCACGTTGAAGTCGACGCGCACGATGGCTTTCTTGCCATTGAAATCGTAATTCTCGATTGATGCCATTTTATTATAGTTTAATTAGTTATGTTTGTCTTGTGTAGTATAACAACCATTGGCCGTTAACTCTTGCAAAATTAAAGAAAAAAATCGATAATCAGGCGATTTTTTATAAAAATTTCAGGCTTCGGGAGTCATCACGTCATCCCATAAATCCTTTGGCCGTAAGCAGCTCGCGCATATGGCCGGCCAGTGCGGCGGCCTTCCGGGCGGCTACCTCGGCAAAATCGTCGCCCGACGAAGCATGGATAATGCCTCGCGACGAGTTGACCAACAAGCCGCACTCGTCGATCATACCATACTCGACAACCTCCTCGAGGCTACCGCCCTGGGCACCGACACCGGGCACCAGAAAGAAGCTGCGTGGTGCCAGTCTGCGCACGTCGGCGATCAGCTCGCCGCGTGTGGCGCCTACTACAAACATCATGTTGATAGGCGAGCCCCACTTCTGGGCGCGCTTGACCACGCGCTCAAACACGTGGGCGCCGTTTTTGTCGGTGATCATCTGGAAGTCTTCGCTGCCTTTGTTCGATGTTAGCGCGAGTACGATGGCCCACTTGTCTTCGAACCCGAGGAATGGAGTCACACTATCCTCGCCCATATACGGAGCCACGGTCACCGCATCGACACCGGCACGCTCAAAGAATGCACGCGCATACATGCGGGCTGTGTTGCCTATATCGCCGCGTTTGGCGTCGGCAATTATAAACTGGTCGGGATACTGCGTATGCAGATAATCACAGGTCTCCTCGAATGCCCGCATACCCTCTGCTCCGAGGGTCTCATAGAAAGCCAGATTAGGCTTGTAGGCTACGGCATACTCGGCTGTCGCGTCGATGATGGCCTTATTGAATTCGATTATGCCGTCGGCACCCCGTTCGGCCAGTGCGGCAGGCATTTTGGCGGGATCGGGGTCGAGACCTACACAGAGAAATGAGCCTTTGCGGCGTATGTTCTCAACAAGTTCGGTACGTTTCATATTCAGTATAATTTGTTTTCAGTCATAAAAATCAAAATTCCGCAGCCTTGAGCCGCTCGGCGTTTTCGGTCGAGCTCAGCGCATAGATCATATCGTCGAGGTCGCCCCCGAGGATTGCCGGCAGATTGTGCACGGTGTAATTGATGCGGTGATCGGTCACCCGGCCCTGCGGGAAATTATAGGTACGTATCTTGGCCGAGCGATCGCCCGTCGACACCAGGGTGCGGCGCCGTTGTGCGATGTCATCGATATATTTCTGATGCTCCTTGTCATAAATAAAGGTGCGCAGACGGCTCAGTGCGCGCTCTTTGTTCTTGGGCTGGTCGCGGGTCTCGGTGCATTCGATCAAGATCTCCTCTTCGACACCCGTATTGGGGTTGCGCCATTTGTAGCGCAGTCGCACACCCGACTCTACCTTGTTGACGTTCTGACCGCCGGCACCACCCGATCGGAATGTATCCCACTTGATCTCGCCCTCGTTTATCTCGACGTCAAACGGATCGGCTTCGGGTAATACGGCCACTGTCGCAGCCGATGTATGTATGCGTCCCTGGGTCTCGGTAGCCGGCACGCGCTGCACGCGATGTACACCACTCTCATATTTGAGTATACCGTACACACCCTCACCTGTCACTGACATCACTATCTCTTTGTAGCCGCCGGCAGCACCCTCGTTGGCTGACGTGACAGCCACGTGCCAGCCTTTGGTCTCACAGTATTTCATGTACATTTTGGCCAGATCACCGGCAAAAAGTGCCGCCTCGTCGCCGCCGGTGCCCGCTCGCACCTCGACAATGGCGTTCTTGTCGTCTTCGGGGTCGGCCGGCAACAACAGCAGTTTGATTTCCTCGTCAAGCCGCTCGATATCGGCCCCGGCATTCTCGCGCATTTCGCGGGCAGAAGCCATCTCGCCCTCATCACCGCCTGCGGCCAGCACTTCATCGGCAAACTCGGCGTTGCTCACCGCCTCAGAGCGGCTGTGCCATGCACGCACCATAGATTCGAGCTGTTTATACTCTTTGTTGAGCTTGACATAGCGTCGTTGGTCGGCCAGCACGGCCGGGTCGGCCAGCAGAGTGCGTATCTCCTCGTATCGCGTGATAAACGCTTCGATTTTGGGGTACAATGATTCGTCGAGCATAATATGCGTTGTTTACGTATGCAAAGTTACAATAAATTTTGCGATTTAGAGGTGTTAACTTATATTATCGAACCGGGTCTTAAACCATATGATGTCGCGCTGTGTTAATTATATCAAAAATATATCTGACGTTCAACTAAACAATAAAATAATGAAAAAGTACTTACTATCACTTGTAGCCATTCTCGCAATGGCTTTTGGCGCCAGCGCACAACGCGCACAGTTTCAGATCGGTTATGGTGGCTATACGATGATGGACGCCTGTGATATGCACGACGGCGGGGCTGTCAATACAGCGTGGGGTGCCGTAACGGCCGGTGTGAATTTCAAGGTCGCACGCAATTTCACACTCGGTGGCACCTATACATTCTCGTCAAGTTCATACAAGCACAGCGACAATGCTAATATCTATTATCACGTGGTGATGCTTAACGGCCGCTATGACTATTATCGCAACAGCATAGTGACTCTCTACGGACATCTTGGCATCGGTGTCGATTTCTCGCACATGACATGGCACGACAACTCTAAAAACAAGGCTTATTTTGCCATGCAGGCATCACCTCTCGGTGCTGAGGTCGGTCTGTCACGTGTCACTTCGATATTCGGCGAACTCGGCTTTGGCGCACAAGGTCTGCTGCAGGTCGGATTCCGTTTCAATCTCTGACTCATTCTCCACTCTCCCCACACTCACTGCTATAATAGCTGATCTCAGTAGTACCTAAACAAAATTCCCTGACCACCGTGGCCAGGGAATTTTGTTTAGGTTGTTTTTGTATTATCAGTCGTCGGCACCGGCTTTTTCGGCATATTCGCGCAGCAGTTTTTCCTGCACGTCGCCGGGGACGAGCTCATATGATGCAAACTTCATCGTGAACGACGAACGTCCGCCGGTGATCGAGCTCAACGCTGTAGAGTAGCTCGACATCTCCTTGAGAGGCACTTTGGCGCTGATCTTCTCAAAACCGTTTTCGCTCGACATGCCCATGATGATGGCACGGCGTCCCTGCAGGTCGCTCATCACATCGCCCATCACATCGGCCGGCACGAACACCTCGACGTCATAGACGGGCTCGAGCACCTTGGGATTGGCGTTGCGGAATGCCTCGCTGAATGCATTGCGGCCGGCCAGACGGAACGAGATCTCGTTAGAGTCAACCGGGTGCATCTTGCCGTCGTATATGCATACGCGTACGTCGCGGGCATACGAACCTGTCAGCGGGCCTTGCTCCATGCGGTCCATCAGACCCTTTACGATGGCCGGGATAAATCTGGCGTCGATCGCGCCACCCACGATGCAATCGCATACGACAAGTTTGCCGCCCCATGCCAGAGGTATCTCCTGGGTGTCGCGCACCTTCATGGTGTACTCCTGATTGCCAAATTTATAAGTCGTGGGCGCGGGCATGCCCTCGGTATAGGGCTCGATGATCAGGTGCACCTCGCCGAACTGGCCCGAGCCACCCGACTGTTTCTTGTGGCGGTAGTCGGCGCGGGCAGCCTTTGTGATGGTCTCGCGATAGGGTATTTTGGGCTCGTCAAAGACGATGGGCAGTTTATCGTTGTTCTCAACACGCCATTTGAGTGTGCGCAGATGGAACTCGCCCTGACCCGACAGAATGGTCTGCTTGAGTTCTTTGCTCTGTTCGATAACCCATGTGGGATCTTCCTCGTGCATGCGGGTGAGGATGGCGTTGAGTTTCTCAGCGTCGCTCTCGGTCACAGGACGTATGGCTCGCTGATATTTCGGAGCGGGATATTCGATGAAGTCAAACTCATAGTCGCATCCCTTCTGGTCAAGGGTATTGCCGGTGCGCACGTCTTTGAGTTTGACGGTCGCGCCGATGTCACCTGCCACGAGTGTGTCGACCGGAGTCTTGATCTGGCCGCATACGCAGTAGAGCTGTGCCAGACGTTCCTTGCTGCCGCGAGTCACGTTGTCGAGATCGACGCCGGCATTGAGTGTGCCCGACATTACCTTGAAGTAGTTGACCTCGCCGATATGCGGTTCGATGGTGGTCTTGAACATGAACAGGCTCAGCGGACCGGCCGGGTCGGGTTTCACTTCCTCGCCCTCGGTGTTTACAGGTGCGGGCATGTCGTCGACAAAAGGCACGACATTACCCAGGAATTCCATCATGCGGCGCACGCCCATGTCTTTTGCGGCGCTGACGCAGAATAGCGGATAGATCGAGCGGTCGATCAGGCCTTTGCGGATGCCCAGACGCAGCTCGTCCTCGGTGAGTTTCTCGGTTTCGAAGAATTTCTCCATCAGGCTTTCGTCGTTCTCGGCGGCAGCCTCGACGAGAGCGCGGTGCAGCTCACCGGCGCGCTCGAGCTGATCGGCGGGAATCTCCTCGACTTTCGGAGTGCCGCCTTCGGGGCCCCATGACAGTTTCTTCATGAGCAGCACGTCGATGATGGCATTGAAGGCGGGGCCCGATTCAATGGGGTACTGAATGAGTGTCAGTTTGGGGCCGAAAACTTCGCGCATCTGCTCGACTACGTTCTCAAAGTCGGCTTTCTCGCCGTCAAGCTGGTTGAGCGCGAAGATGATAGGTTTGTTGAGGCCGGTGGCTGTGCGGAAGATGTTCTGTGTGCCCACCTCGACACCATACTGGCCGTTGATGACGATCACGCCCGTGTCGGTGACAGAGAGCGCGGTGACTGCATTGCCCACGAAGTCGTCGGCTCCCGGGCAATCGATAACATTGAGCTTTTTGTTGTTGAACTCGGCATAGAAAACAGTCGAGAAGACCGAGTAGCCGTATTCTTTCTCGACGGGGAAGTAGTCAGATACCGTATTTTTGGCCTCGACGGTACCGCGGCGTTTTATAACTCCACACTCGAAGAGCATCGACTCAGCGAGTGTGGTTTTTCCCGAGCCCTTGCTACCGAGCAGGGCTATGTTTTTGATTTCGTTAGTTTTGTAAACTTTCATAGTTTAGGGTGTTGAGTGTTGTCTTTCGTGAGGTATTGATTACAGCCGCAATTTACAGATAATATTTGACAAAACGATCAAAAAAATATATGTTTCACAGCATAAAAATCGCCGCAGACGGTTATCTGCGGCGATCAAAGTCATTGTCGTGGAAAGTATAATATTTCTTATCCGATACCTTGTGCTTAACCCTTGATGTTGGGATTGAGTGCAGACCACTCGCTTACAGGGGGCAGCACGCCCATCGCTATCACCTCGTCGCGCAGTTTGCACAGATGATGGTAGCTCTGGTCGAGCTCTTTCTGCTCTTCGGGTGTGCCCTTTACGGGCTGCACTGTCACGTCATTGCGGTCGATGGTGGTCTCCATTGCCATCATGATGTGGTCATACCTGCCATTGTCGACATATGTGCCTACGGGCCAGTTGAACGGTTTGCCGCCCATGGCTGCCGCTATCATCTCGATAGACAGATAGGCCGGGCTCTGGAACGACGAGCGGCCTCTCAGATCTATGATGTGTTTGCCTCCCTGTATGACGCGCTGTTTGATCTCTTCCCATTCTTGCTCGGGCAGGGCTTTGGTGCCGATTATCTGCGACAGAGGCTGGCCTGCCACAGTTGTGGTTGACGCGAATACTGCCATCTGCTCGCCGTGGCCGCCATAGGTGCGCGGTGTCTTGATCTCGTCGGGCGATACTTTGAAATATCTGGCCAGCTCGGTGCGCAGACGTGTGCTGTCGAGAGCGGCCAGTGTAGACACCTGCGAGGGTTTTAGTCCCGAGTAGAGCAGAGTGATCAGGCCGGTGATATCGGCGGGGTTGAAGATAACCACCACATGCTTTACATCGGGACAATATATCTTGATGTCTTTGCCCAGCTGTTCGGCGATGGCGGCGTTGCCTTTGAGCAGGTCTTCGCGAGTCATGCCGGCTTTGCGTGCCGCACCGCCCGATGATACGATATATGCCGCACCGGTGAATGCCTCTTTGATATCAGATGTATAGGTCACGTTCAGTCCTTCGAAACCGCAGTGGGCCAATTCCTCGGCCACGCCTTCAAGGCCGGGTGCATATGTATCGTAAAGACAGATATTGGGGGTGAGATGCATCATTGCGGCCGTCTGGGCCATGTTTGAACCGATCATGCCGGCAGCGCCGACTATGACCAGCTTGTCGTCTGTAAGGAAGTTCATAATATAGATTATTTAGAATTCTATCCCTTAAACACCTTTTTCGGGCAAATTGTTTGCCAGAAAGTCGGCCACTACAAAAGTTGATCCGCCCACAAAAATCGTGTCGCAGGCCGAGGCTCGGGCTCGTGCGGCGGCAAATGCCCGGTCGACCGAGCCGTATGCCTGTCCCTCGAGACCGTGCCGGGCGGCCAGCCCGCACAGCTCGGCTGAATCACGGCCACGGCGCACCGATGGCGTGGCAAAGTAGTAGAGTGCATTGCGGGGCATCATCTTCAGGATGGTGCTCACGTCTTTGTCATTGACAAATCCCACGACCATATGCAGCCGGCCGTTGTCGGCCATGGCACTCAGCCGCGGTGCCAGCCATTGCCATCCTCCGGGGTTGTGGCCTGTGTCGCATATGATAGCCGGATCTGTACCGACCACTGTCCAGCGGCCCGTCAGACCCGTGTTGGCGAGCACATTCTCAAACCCGCGTCGCACGGCTTCGTCGCTCACTCCGGGCAGCTCGGCCAGCGCCCTGAGTGCTGTGGCCGCGTTTTCGCGCTGGCAGTCGCCGGTCAGCGGGCACCGCAGATCGCCTGCGGCAGTGCCTATATATATAATGTGGTTGTCGACGGTGGCGGTATCGCGCCATGCAGGGTGGTCTTGCGCGAAATCGATCGTGGTGTCGACCTCGGCGGCACGCCGCTCAAACACGTGGCGTACCTCGCCATCGGCACGGCCAATGATCGCCGGTACTCCGTGTTTTATTATGCCGGCTTTCTCGGCGGCTATCTCAGGTTCGGTCGAGCCAAGCAGAGCCGTGTGGTCAAGCGAAATGTTGGTGATGACACTCACGGCCGGAGTGATGATGTTGGTCGAGTCAAGACGTCCGCCCAGTCCCACCTCTATCACGGCGATGTCGCAGCCGCAGCGTGCAAACCAGTCGAAGGCCATGGCCGTGGTCAGTTCGAAAAACGATGGTTCGCAGTCGAGTCCGAGGCTGCGATACCGGCCTATAAACTCGACCACGGCATGCTCGGGTATCATCTCGCCGTCGACGCGTATGCGCTCGCGGAAGTCAATCAGATGCGGCGATGTGAACAACCCTGTGCGGTGTCCGTCCTCGGTAAGTACCGAGGCTATGAGACTCGATGTCGAGCCCTTGCCGTTGGTGCCGCCCACGTGCACGCTCACAAACCGCTCTTGCGGGTCGCCCAACGCCCGGCACAGGGCACGTATCGTATCAAGACCGGGCTTATAAGCGCCGGCGCCTACATTCTGAAACATCGGCACTTGCTCAAACATCCAGTCGATTGTCTCTTTATATCTTTGATGCATGGCTCAAAAGAGTAGGAGTCCCGCCAATCCGGCGGCACAGATTATCAATATAGGGTGTATTTTTGTGAAAAGGTTTACGGCAAGCGCCACTACGGCTATGATGATGCTCACGGTCACGTCGTCGGGCGTGTGGCCGAAGTTTTCTCCGTTCATCAATATCAGCGCCGCCGATGCTATAAGACCGATCACAACTGGGCGCAGACCGCGGAATATGCCCTCGATCACCTCGCTGTCGCGGTGGCGGTGTATGAAGTGCCCGGCATACCGCACCAGCAGGAATGACGGCAACACCACTACCAGCGTGCACAGGATCGACCCGAGTATGCCCCACAGCGGCCCGGCGCCTTCGATAGCCTTGATGGGTGCCACATAGCCTATGTATGTGGCCGAGTTGATGCCGATAGGACCGGGTGTCATCTGCGAGATGGCCACGATGTCGGTAAACATTTTCTCGGTGATCCAGCCGGGTGTCACGATCTCATTCTCGATCAGGGCCAGCATTGCATATCCGCCGCCAAAGCCGAAGAATCCGATCTTAAGGTAGCTCCATATCAGTTTCAGATAGATGCTCATTGCGCCTTACCTCCTTTCCCGCTTATGTGCCGGCGTGTGTGGCGCAGTTGCAGCCAGCCCGCGAGCGCGCCTGTCACGATAAACAATATGGGGTTTGACACCACAGGCCATTTCGACCATATCAGCAATGCCACCACTGCCGGAATCCATGCCGTCGACCAACCTATTCTGGCGGCCTTGGCCGAGGTGATCACAGGTGCCACGATCAGTGCCACCACTGCCGGACGTATGCCTTTGAATATCGCCGCCACCGTCGGATTGTGGGTGATCAGGTCGGGTGTCAGAAATATGGCGATGGTCAGTATGATCATGAAGCTGGGCAGTATCGTGCCGGCGGCCGCGGTCACGCTGCCACGCATGCCGCGCAGTCTGTCGCCTACGGCCACCGAGATGTTGACCGCCAGGATTCCGGGCATCGACTGGGCGAGTGCCAGCAGGTCGAGAAACTCGTCTTCGGCTATCCAGTGGTGGCGTTCTACGATTTCGCGCTTGATTATAGAGATCATCGCCCATCCGCCGCCGAATGTGAATGCTCCGATCTTGAAAAAGGTCGCAAACAGCGGCCACAGCAGGCCGCGCTTTGTCGGTTGTGATTCGTCCATTGTCAGAATTCTACTACTGTTATGCCGGCGCCACCGAATCGTACGTCCTCGTCGGCGAACCGGCGTACGGCAGGCACTGTCGACAGATACTGGCGTATGCTTTGCCTCAGTGCGCCTGTGCCCGTGCCGTGCAGTATGCGCACTCGGCCGGCATTAAACTGTATGGCGTCATCGATATAATATGTCACGGCCTGCAGTGCCTCGTCGACGCGCATTCCGCGCAGGTCGATCTCGGTCTTGAACCGCAGCTGGCGCTCGCGGCTGTCGTCGGTCGTCGCCGTGCTGATAAACGATGCCGTACGGCTCGCCCCGCTTGACGGCTGCTTGAGTGTCGGCCGCAGCCGGTCGAGTTTTACGGTGGTACGTATCTGACCGAATATCACAGTGGCCTGCTTGCCGCGCACCTCCTCGACCGTGCCTACCGTGCCGGCTCCATCGAGCTGCACGTGGTCTCCGGCGGTTATGGCCTTAGGCCGATCATCAGCCTCCGTCGTCTTTGGCGCGGTCTGCCGTCCCTTGCGTTTGGGCAGGCGTGCGATGGCCGGATGCTCGTTTGTCTCGCCCTGTGTCAGCTCGCGTCGCTCGTCGGCCAGACGTCTGCGGGCTTCGAGGGTCTTCTCACGATCGGCCTGCGACCGGCGTATGTCGTGTATGGCACGTTCGATAGCAGCGTTCGAGCCCTCGAGTATGCGGCGTGCCTCCTCGCGTGCCTCGCCGATGATCTCGTTGCGGCGGCGGCGCAGTGTCTCGGCATCGTCCTGATATCGCTCGAGCACCTGGTCGACGCGTTTCTCTTTCTCGCGTATGTCGCGGCGTTTGTTCTCCCAGTAACGGCGGTCGCGTGCTATATCGAGCAGATATTTGTCGAGATTGACATAGTCGCTGCCCACTATCTCTGACGCAGCGTTGATGATCGACTCAGGCAGACCTGTCTTACGTGCGATCTCGATGGCAAACGAGCTGCCGGGGTGGCCGATCGACAGTGTGAACAGCGGCCGCATCGCCTGACGGTCATACAGCATCGAGCCATTGACCAGGCCGGGCGTCTCGTCGGCGAATTTTTTCAGGTTCTGGAAGTGTGTCGTCACCACACCCCACATGCCGCGCGAGTTGAACTCGGCCAGGAGCGCCTGCGCTATCGCGCCGCCAATCTGCGGCTCGGTACCTGCGCCAAACTCGTCGATGAGTATCAGCGAGCGCGACGATCCGCGCGTCACAAAAAACTTCATGTTCCGCAGATGCGACGAGTACGTGCTCAGATCGTCCTCGATCGACTGATCGTCGCCTATGTCTATGAATATGTCGCCAAACAGTCCGCAGTGCGAGTTGTCGTAGACGGGGGGCAGCAGACCGCACTGCAGCATATACTGTACGATGGCCACAGTCTTGAGTGTCACTGACTTGCCGCCTGCGTTCGGCCCCGATATCAGCAATAGCCGCCGTTGGGGCGTCAGCACGATGTCGAGAGGTACCACATGCTTGCCCTGGCGTTCAAGGCTCTCGCGCAGCACGGGGTGGCATGCATGATACCATTCGAGCTCCTGCCCGGCAGTGAGATGAGGCATTGTGGCATCTATGTCATGGGCAAGAATGGCCTTGGCGCGGATAAAGTCAAACATGCCCAGCACACCGTAGCTCTCGATCAGAGTGTCGAGATGCGGGCGCAACTCTGTAGTAAGGGCTACGAGTATGCGCATTTCCTCGCGGTGCTCGTCCATACGCAGTTCGCGTATGCGGTTATTGACCTCGACCACTTCGGCCGGTTCGATAAACACGGTCTTGCCGGTCGCCGACTCGTCGTGTACAATGCCGGGCACACGACGCTTGTGCATCGGCGCTACCGGCAGAACCAGACGCCCGTCGCGCATCGACGGTGATGTGTCGGCCTCGATGATCCCGTCGCGCACTGCGGCGGCCATCACGCGTCGCATGACCGTATTCACGCGCCCGTTCATCGAATTGAGCGACTTGCGTATCTCGGCCAGTTCGGCCGATGCGCTGTCTTTGACATTGCCCCAGCGGTCGACCACGCGGTCGATCGCAGACACAAGCATCGGAAAGACCGTCAGACCGCCTGCCACTGCATCGAGCAGAGGGTAGGGCGTCGCACTGTCGTCATCGCGTCGTTTGGCGAAATACTCGGCCAGCTCGGCCATCGTCGACATGGATACCCGCAGATCGATAAGCTCGGCGGTCGATAGATGTGTCCCGTCGGGACGCACAGCGCGCAGGCGTTCGGTCAGATCGCGTATGTCGCCCGACGGAAAGTCGTTGTCGCCCTCCAGTATGCCTTTCAGTTCGGCTGTCTCGCCCAGCAGACGGCTCACCGTCTCAAAATCATCGGTAAATGCCATTCGGTCGACGCACATCTGTCCAAGCGGCGACGAGCATCGCTCGGCCACCATTCGCCGCACGGCGTCAAAACCTATTTTGTATTCGAAATTCTCAGGATATATCATAAGCGCTGCAAAGTTACATCTTTTTGCCCGTGCTGGCAATGCAAAAATCCCAACTTTTGGCGCATCTTGCCAAAAGTTGACAAACTGCCCGTATCGTGTACTACCTTTGCACCATAATCGTTAATCTCCATCCAATTATGTGTGTTACCCTCCCCATTACCGTCATCCTGTCTAAGGCGCATCGACGCGTCGGCCGCAATACCTGTCACCTGAAGGTCTGCCATCCGCCGCCCCGGATCTGAGACATATAGACTTTACATGCAGGGCAACCGCATCAGAATCCATAGTTATTAAGAAGAGTTCTTAAATAATCT
>JAUNGA010000014.1 GCA_030524765.1 Bacteroidales bacterium
GAAATCAAGAAAGACAAGAAAGTAATCATCACTGGAAAGAATATCTGTTTTGTTGCAGGCATTCTCTCATTGTTAGTAGGTGTATATTGGCTGGTCAGAGCATTGTTTTATGACGGCACCAATCTAATTGCTATGCTGTCAAGTATGTGTATTGCATTGTATCTGATAACCTTCTCAGGACGACGTTCCTGAATAATGGTACTGTACAGTCCCGGAAAGGCGAGTCTGTGATATGCCGACAACGCAGGAAGGCAGCACATCACTGTCTCGACTCGTGGCCTGCTATCAAGCGGTAAGTGAGGGAGCGGTCGTAAAAATCCTTATACGGTAACGGCGAAAAAGAACACGGATGAACGGCATAGAGTCTCAGAGGTAAAGCAGCGTCCCCGATGCTTACCTTGGAGGCGTTGCCGCTCAACGGTGTTCCGCCAGTTCCCATAGGCGCGATGCGGTCACAAGGTGTCAGGACCAATGCACCGTCACCTTTTGACGGCATCCAGCCGAAAACCCTGAAGACCGCTCCCTCTCTTGCCGCTTTCTCTGTAAAGTTTCAAAATACTTATGAGATATAATTTCGCTGTAAGCGTCAATATGTCAGGATATTTTCGTAACTTTGCATTATTGGCATTTGAGCCATGGCTGATATATGAACATGACTATTGAAGACATATTGACCCGTGAGGAAGGTCAGACTTTTGATTGCAAGAGCTTTGCAATCGATCCGAAAGGTCTGGCCGTCACATTTGTGGCTATGGCTAATGCTGACGGTGGCGAACTCGCAGTCGGTATCTCTGACCGTAAACGGGAGATTGAGGGTGTATGTTCAAGTGAGAAGCATTTGAATGAGCTACTCCGTGTGCCATACGATTACTGCAATCCTACGGTCAAGGCCACGTTTGACTTAATTGACTGCACTAACAGGAATGGTGAGCCTGACAAAGTATTGCTATTTCATATTCAGCCGAGCATTGACCTCCACGCCACCCAGAATGACGAGTGTTATCTGAGAATAGGTGACAAGTCGCGAAAACTGACTTTTCTTGAACGTATGCAGCTGATGTACGACAAAGGGGTGCAGTCTTTTGAAGATACTCCTGTTGCAAACGCTACGATAGATGATTTGGATTTGTCTGCTGTAAAGGATTACATGAATGTCCTCGGTTATAGTAAGTCTGCCATGGAGTTCTTGACGGAGAACTACAATTATGTAAAGGATTCCGATTCAGGCCAACGGATAAGTGCGGCTGCTATTCTTTTGTTCGGAAAGGACCCTCAACGATTCTTTCCGCGTGCAAGGATCCGCTTTATAAAATATCGAGGTACAGAGGAGAAAGTCGGAGCTGAGATGAATGTTGTCAAAGACATTACTTTTGAAGGCACCATTCTTAATCAGATAAACAAGATGGTCGAACTGCTTGAATTGCAGATTGACGAGCCAACCTATCTCGGTCAGGACGGACGGTTTGTAACCAAACGGGAATATCCCCATTTTGTACTACAAGAACTAACGGTAAACTCCGAATGCCACCGTGATTATGCGATTCGTGGCACTGAAATACAAGTAAAGATGTTTGATGACCGTCTTGTATTTGAAAGTCCCGGCACATTGCCCGGCAATGTGAACCCTGACAACATCCGTCACACACATTTCTCACGCAATCCTCACATCGCACAGTTTCTGAAAGCATACAAGTTTGTAAAGGAATTTGGCGAAGGTGTTGACCGAATGAGTAGAGAAATGGAGGCTGTGGATATGCTGCCGCCTACTTACCATATCGATGCCTTTATATTAAAGGCTACAGCCCGGGCTTGTCCGCCGGCAAATAAGATAACGAAGGAGAATAATGTCCCCGTAAATGTCCCTGTAAATGTCCCTGTAAATCTTTCAGAGACACAAAAAAGAGCCTTGGAAATAATAAAATCCAATCCAAATGTAACTCATCGAGAGCTTGCCGCCCTTATGACAGTCACTGAAAAAACAGCAAGGAGGACAACAAAGGCTCTTCGCGAAATGGATTTAATAATCAGGATTGGCAGCGACAAAAACGGTCATTGGGAAGTCAAATACTAAAAGATTCGACCTCCGTATTGTATCACAAAATTGGTGATGAAATAAAACTGATATAAATATTCCCCACGGATAAGCTTCCGAAATCTATAAGAAATATAAAATAGAAATTCCTAAAATGGAGAAAACGAGAACTTCCAAACAGGTGTACTAAACCAGAAATACAAGAAAACCAATGTAGTTAAATTTCCTTAACGCCCCATAAAAATCTCAAATTGATTTTCCTCCACTTTCCTTCAACTACCCCAAAAGTACACTATTAGTACACCGCAAATATCAATCCACGTTGATTATCAGTATAGTTACGCTCGAATATAATTATTTTCCAGATTTATCTACGCCAAATAACTTGTCTTCAAGTCGTTATGTATATGTCGTTGTTATACTTTCTGTTTCGTAAAAAACGGTTTTAGTTCAACACTAAGGCAAAATTACACATAATCTTCCATCCCACCAAACGAAAACGCCAAAATTTAGTAAAAAAATTTCAACAATGCAAATTTTGTAAACGCCTATCAATCAACCAAAATAACATATATACCAAACGACCGCCAAATATTTAGTCCCAATGCCGATTTTTTTCAAAAAATTTTTTCAATGCTCCATCGCCCATTGAAACGACCATTTTTCAACGGTAGATGAACCCTATTCAAAATCAGATGAAGAGACCGAAAAATCGACTGCCGATTTCACTGAAATGTCAATGTCCTCTTTTGTCGCCTTTCCAATCGTCATCGGATTAACGACACCTAAATATATTAAGGAGTACCCCCACATTTAGTGCCGTTCCGATATTTAACATTTGTTTACATTTCAACCGCGATAAAATCATAAAATGCGATAATTGCCGTAATACCAATACTATATACCGATTTATGGTTAAAAGTGCGTTTCCACCGCCATTCGCCAATGGATATTTATATATATAATTTCTATTGATGGAAGCACCGTTTTCCGCTATTGAAACCATAAATCAATGTAAACTCAACAATATCAATACTATACGCTCATTTATGGTTGAAAATGCCTTTCCACCGCCATTAGCCAATGAATATTTATATATAATTTCTATTGATGGAAGCACCGTTTTCCGTTATTGAAACCATAAATCAGTATAACCGCTACATTACCAACTCCATACGCTCATTTATGGCTGAAAGTGCCTTTCCACCGCCATTAGCCAATAGATATTTATATATATAATTTCTATTGATGGAAGCACCGTTTTCCGTTATTGAAACCATAAATATGTATAACCTCAACATTACCAACACCATACGCTCATTTATGGTTGAAAGTGTGTTTCCACCGCCATTAGCCAATGGATATTTATATATATAATTTCTATTGATGGAAGCACCGTTTTCGGCTACTGAAACCATAAATCCGTATAACCTCAACATTACCAATACCATACACTGATTTATGGATAAAAGTGCGTTATCACTGCCTTTATCCATTGTAAAACGCCTATAATTGCGTTTTAACGGAGGCTATCGTTGAACGAACACATTTCACTATCCAATGCCAATACCGTTGTTATATGAGCTTATATCGCTGTATATGCCCTATATTCCAATGATGAGTTAGTGTTTGAATAATTGGGGGATTGGAGCCAATATCTGATGGTCGTTTTTATAAATCGGATTAAGCGATTGGTATTCAATGGCGTATAAGGATTTATAATTACCGATGGGCTAAAAGTGGCGATTTCGCATAGATAAATATATATATATAATCCAATGGCGAAAAGCCGATGATCGTTCAATTGAAACTATAAATCGGCATAATCTCAACATATTCACTGCATTACACCGATTAATAATGTAACTATCAATAATCCATTGCGTTAGATAGAGCCATAAGCCAACGGTAATTAATCCAATTCAATGCAAAAGTGAAAAACGGCTGAAAACCGCCTAAATCACCACCGTAACCGCATTAATAACAGTATGTTACACCGCCCAAATCGATAAACTATGTTTTACCTATACTTTTATAAGGCAAAAGGGAACATCTTCGTGTTCGTTGACGAATGTCATCGTACACAAGGAGGTATTCTCAACAAGGCAATGAAGAAGATAATGGGCGACGGTGTCATGTTGATAGGCTTCACCGGAACCCCATTGTTAAAACAGCAGAAAAGCAAGCTCACCTCCCGCGAGAACTTCGGGAATTACATCCACACATATAAGTTCAACGAAGCTGTTGATGATGGCGTTGTGCTCGACCTACGCTATGAGGCACGCGAGATCGAACAGAATCTTGAGAATGAACAGGACGTCGACCAACTGTTTGAACACATCACACGCAATCTCAGCCCAAGAGCCAGGATTGAACTGCAAAACCGCTGGGCTGTGATGAAAAATCTATTCTCAAGCCGCGACCGGGTACGTAAGATTGTCGCTGACATCGCCAAGGACATGCAGCTGGTTCCCTGTCTTCGCGATGGATGGGGCAATGCCATATTGGTTTGCGACAGCATATATCAGGCATTCCGTTGTTGGGAAGTATTTCAGGAGACCTCATTGAAGGGTCATTGTGCCGTTGTTTCAAGTTTTGACGGGAAGGAGGCAAGTCCCGAAGAATCATCATCAGGCGAGACTCAGAGTGAGGCCGAATACAAGGCTGAAATGGCTAAGAGAATGTTCAAAAACCGCACGCCCGAAGAATTTGAAGAATGGGCCAAGGCTCAGTTCGTCAATCATCCGGGCGACATGAAGCTGCTGATTGTCGTTAGTAAACTTCTTACAGGCTTTGATGCTCCTGCCGCGACCTACCTCTATCTCGATAAGAAAATGGAAGGTCACGATCTGTTCCAGGCCATCTGCAGAGTTAATCGCACCGACAATGAGCATGAGGAAAAAGAGTTTGGCTATATCGTTGACTATAAGCAATTGTTCAAGGATATCGAGAATGCCGTCAAAGATTATACAAACGGCGCATTCTCGGATTTCGACAAAGAAGATGTCGCCGGACTGTTGACCGACCGATTTGAAAATGCACGACGTGATCTCGACGCTGCTCTTGAACGGGTTGAACATCTATGTGAACCGGTGGCACTGCCGGCGACGATCAACGATTTTTTTGATTATTTTGTCTTTAATCAGCGCACAACATCTCCTGAGGACGAGGAGGCCGAAACAATCAAAAGTGCACCGTTGCGAGAGACTTTCTACAATGCAGTCAAGGCACTCGCGACCCGCTATTCTGCGATCGCGTTAGAAATGGATAGGGCCGGTTATACATCAGACGAAGCACAAGATATATTCGAACGCATAAGAAACTTTGACAATATACGTACTGCCATCATGCGACGTGCCGGCGACATAATCGACATGAAACAATATGACCAGCAGATGCGCAGCATTCTCGACACATATGTAGACGCAAAACCGTCAAAGGCCCTCGCCATGCTCGAGGACTTTTCATTTCTTGACCTTGTTCTCGACGGCAATTCCGAAGAAGTCGAGACCGAGGCAGAAAATGCGCTCGGTGGCAGAGAAGGCGTGGCATCTACAATTACGGCAAATGTTCGCCGCATAGTGAACCGCAAACGAGACAGCAATCCCGAGGAGTACAGGAAGTTCTCAGAGCGCATTAACCGCCTGCTGGCCGAGTATCGCCATGGCGTATTGGACTACAAAGAATATCTATTGGCCATTGCCGAACTTGCACGCGAGTTCCATAGCCGCACGTCAGACCCTCGGCTTGACACCAAAGGTAAAAGAGCCTTATTTGATAATCTCGGGGAAGATATCGACCTCACGTTAGAAGTTTATCAACTTATCAGGCTAAATGCCAAACAAGGCTTTCGGACGAATGAGGTGAAGAAAGCCAAGCTTCGCCGGGCCTTGGCTATACTGGCCGAGTCAAAGACTTTCGATATTGATGTGGTCATTCAGATTGCGATCTGTCAACCCGAATTCTGATGCATACGATCAATGTCGCGGATATTGAAATAGCGGTCGAGCGCAAACCAATCAAAAACATGCACTTGGCTGTATATCCTCCCGATGCGAGGGTACATATCTCCATGCCCGATTATCTCACCGATGATGATGCGAGGAGTTTCGCACTTCAAAAGCTCGAGTGGCTAAGGGCTCAGATCGAAGAGATTCAAGCCCAGCCCCGGCAAACAGAACGGCTATTCGTGTCGGGAGAGAGCCATTACCTGTTTGGCCGACGTTATCAACTGATAGTTGATGAATCGCCCCTCTATGTTAACAGCATGGGGCTGAAAGGCAACAAGATCTATATGTTTGTCAAACCGGGCATTATGACCGGAACAAAGGCCGGCATGATGCTGACATGGTACCGCCATCAACTAAAAAAAGAATTAGAACCGATGATTTCTCATTGGATCGAAAAACTTGGTGAGGGCCCCGTTGAGTGGCAAGTAAAACAGATGAAAACCGAATGGGGTAGCTGCATTTCTTCTAAGCGTTTGCTAATCTTTAACCTTGAACTCGCGAGAGTGCCGAGAGAGTGTATCGAATTTGTAATCGTACATGAGCTCTGCCATCTGAAAATTGACAATCACAACAAATTATTCGAGGCCCTTATGAATCACAGGCTCCCAAATTGGCGAACTCTCCGTAAGAATCTCAATGGTTTTGTCGCTTTACCATACAAGGAATAAACGGTTCTTATGCATCGGACGATTTTAATCGGCAATGATATGAATTAGCAAATGGTTATCCACAAGAACAATTCGTTGTAGGCATGAAAGAGAATCAGAACTTAGACCCTGAGAAATTCGGCATAATTGCCCTCATACTTTACCTCGGACGCAATTTCTTCAAATGCCTCTTTTGGTTGATTGTGTTTCTCATATTCTATGGACTTAACTCACTGCTCAACTAAAAGATGAAGATTCCGGGTTTAAGTTTCTCGCTCAAACGGGCGATCGGCATAACGGCTGTCAAACAGAAGATAGCCCGTAAAACCGGCATACCCACCACCAGGCAAGGCTTGGAACGAAAAGTGGGCCGATCGGTATTGGATTATCTTTTCAGAAAGAAATAGGCCGATTATCAATCGATAAAATAGCGATGGCACATCTCATGACATGCCATCGCTATTTTATGTTTTGCATAAATCCTAAAGACTCCCTGGCACATCTAAGTATAGCGAGGTCGATTTTATTTGTCAGATCCAAAATAAATGCCTTTGATGACACGTTTATTCTGCATATATCACAGATATGCTAAGCTAATCACTATATAATAACTCAAAATGGAAATACCTGATGAAATGTACGACAGCCGTCCCCGGTTTACTATTACACGTGTCGGCAACAAGACTCTATTTATACTCGGTGTGTCTCTGGTACTTGCATTCATCGCACGCGGCATCGGCATGTTTGCATTAGACCGCAAGGACAGTGGACTGATCAGCGACCGTTGCTTTCATCTTATTTCTGATTCGTCGACTTATTGCTTTGCTATTATCGCCATAACCTCATTGTCGCTGGTGCTGGTAGAGATTGCATTTCGCAAGCAGATAAACTATCTGCAATATGCACTGATAGGATGCGCCCTGTGCCTGTTCTATCTGCTGTTGCTGTCAATGGCCGAGTTTATTGCATTTTCGCTTGCGTATGTTATTGTCGCCGCCATGACTATCGGTCTGATCGCTCTGTTTGTCAAAGGCATAACCAACCTGGTCAAGGCCGTTTGTCTCATTACCGTGATTCTCGCGATCGAGTACGCACTGATGCTGTTGCTCATCACACTCGGACAAATGGCTCTGCTGGTGGGCAGCCTGTTACTCTTTGCACTTATAGCCTTGTCGATGTATTTTACAATCAAACTAAAACTGGTTGATGAAGAGCTAACGCTGAAATGATAATGGACAATAATCAGACACCGCCTCCATACATTCCGCAGAACCGTAAGGCCAAGTCAGTTACAGGCCTGAAGATAATCTATCTTATGCTGATATGCGTCGTATTGATGATCGGACTGCTGATGGTGTGGCTTATGTCGGACACACGGGAGATGACGAGCCGCAAGGTCAGCGACGAGATAGCATCGCAATGGGGCAACGGTGTTGTTGTCGACGGACCGGTTGCGATCGATTCGATAGGCAATGACCGCTTTGTGCGCCCCTCGGTCTTTGACTGTGATGTGCATGTCGACGGCATATCGATGCACAAAGGCATCTATGACGCCGAGGTTTATGCTGCAAACGTAAAAATATCCGGCATCTTCAGTCGTGAAGCAATCTCTGAGCGCGCCGACACAGTATATCTGCGACTCAACGTCCCCGCCATAAAGAACATCGATAGGCTGCAACCATTGAAATTCGGTGAAAACAGCATACAGTGGACCGCCGGGCACTCCTGCCTGCTGGCCCGAGTGTCTCTCGACGATATGCCTGACTCAATCCCCTACTCGACCGAATTTTACATACGTGGCTCAGGTTCGATAGAGGTCAATGCAATAGGCGACCGATCTGACATCACCATCGGGGGTGAGTCGGCCAACCCGTCGTTTCATGGCAATCGTCTGCCCGACGAACGCTACGTCACCGATAGCGATTTTCGCGCCCGATGGCAGACGGAGCTGCATTCCTACGACGACGTCGATGAGACCGACAGGGTGAGCGTGGATTTTCTGGTAGGCGTCGATCGCTACCAGAAGGTCAACCGCTCGATGAAATACGGGTTCATAATCATCCTGCTCACGTTTGTAAGCGTGATGTTTGTAGAAATCATGATGCGGTATCCGATACCGGTATTCAATTATCTGCTGATCGGTGTCGCGCTGATTCTTTTCTACTCACTCCTGCTTGCCTTTGCCGAGCACATGTCGTTTGGCCCGGCCTATGCGGTAGCGTCGGTGATGACAGTCGGATTGATTACGGGCTACATGTGGCTGATGCTGCACTCGCGCAAGGTCGGACTCGGCATACTGGCGATACTCACGCTTATATACGGTGCATGCTACGTGATGCTGTGCCTGTCGACATACTCTCTGCTCGTGGGCAGCCTCATTCTGTTTGTGGCTCTCGCGGCCATCATGTACAGTTCGCTCAGACTCAGATACTGACCTGCGCTGATGACGAGAGCCCGCAAACTGGCCCCACACGACCTGGCTCCCGTCATCAGCCGATTATCTCGTCGGTCTTTGCACGGGCCTTGTTTTTGGTATCTTCGCTCATATTGCCTTTGATGGCCTGATAGACAGCTGTCATGGCGGCCAGGTCATCAGTGAAACCTCCCGGCAGAAAATCGGGAAGAAGATCGGTAGGCAGGATAAAATAGCCGAGCGCTCCGGCAATCATCAGTCTGTCGCGTGTCGACGCTGTGCCCAGTGAATAATATAAAGCCAGCAACATATAGAGCAACTTGCCTCCGATCTTGCCGGCCACCGATGCGATTTTATTCCAGAAATCAGTATCCGAAAAATTTCTGGCGTATCTGTGAATAGTCTCCGGAGCCGATGCCGCTAAGTCTTTTATCTTTTTTATAACGTCCATTTGTTCAATCTTTTAACCGTAACAGGATATCAACGATACTTCGGATAATGAGCTCCGCGAGGCACCGAATCTGTCACGATAACGGGTTTACGCATAATACCTGCGAGCATCGTCAATAGATTCTGTCTTGCCTCTGCCCGGGCCTTTGCGACCGTGCCGTTGAGATAGACGCGGCGTAGCCAGTTGTCGCGCACCTTGGCCTTCATAGCGTTTTCCTCGGCAGTGGTAAAGTTGTCTGATCCGAGGAACTTGTCATTCCATGTGTCGATGACCATATACGCATTGTCGTCGGTTGACTCGAGCACCTCTATTTCTTCGGGCGGCAGAACGAGTCTGATGGTGTCGGCGCTCAGGTCGGTGTCAATTTTGTCGATATCAAAATTCACCATACCTCTCAGACGCATACGGGCCACCAGATGTCGTGTGCCTGCCGAGCCTTTGACCGGCACCTCGTCGTAGATCTCCATCGAGCACAGTTTCACCATATCCTTTATCTCTCTGACTGTGGCATTGTGTATCTTCACATTATCGGCGTCTGACGAGACATGCCACCTGTAGCCCCAGAAGGCGATACAGGCCACAACCGCCACGGCGACAAGCAGTTTAAACAGTTTGATTGTTGTAATTGCGATTTTCATGTCATCAGGCGTTTTTAAATGTCACGACGGCGCTATAACCGGCCGGAGCGAGCAGAGATTCGAAATAACGGCGTGCTTTATCCTTGGCCCTGTCCATGAGAGCCGCGCTGAACGTATCTTTTTCCTCGACCTCCTGCTTGAGGTGGGTGTTCATACGTTCTTTCAGATCGGCACGCTCGCGGGCATCCACCGCCGATCTCAGTCCCGTCACGCGATAGTGGTCTTCGCGCATCCCGGGCTCACGGCCGGCAAACTCAGTCCTGACCGCAGGCAGATTGATCGTAACGCATTTGGTCGCCTCGTCGACCCTTATATCATCAGGCCTAAGCTCAGACATATCTATATATGCACGCAGATATGTATCATATGAGTAGGCGGCCACGCGGTCGCCGATCTTCAGTTTAGACAACAGCGCGTCGGCCGTCTGTTTAATACCTTTGGCCTCTGATAATCTGATGTCGTCGATTGTCGCCATTTTTGTAATGGTCATTGAGGCAAGTACCAGTTTGTCGACCGAACGCAATTCGGTATAAAAAATCGCGCCGCTGTCAGGAGCCTTGGTGCAGGCGCCCGCGACGATAGCAATAACAGCGGCGTATAACAGTCTTTTCATCATATCATATTAACGTAAAACCGCCATATTTATTGGAGTCGAAAAACTAATTTATACTATCTTTGCATCCACGATGATACGGATAATCGCACCAAGCCCCCTGTTAAGACCGTTTGTAAGATACCACTGGGTGATGTCGACCGAGACACCATTCCGCGCGCTGACATTTCCGATCGGCTGCCCGCAGCTGCTTTTCCATCGCAAGGATGTGCTGACCATTCCCGAGCTGTCGGCTGCCCAAGAGCGTTTTACTGTCAGCGGGCAGGTATGTTTCTCATCGCATGTGTGCGCCACCCGTCCGCTTGAGACCATCGCCACCGTCTTTCGTCCGCACACAATCATGCCGTTTATCGGCGTACCGCCATCGGCGTTCTACAATGTCGAGATTTCAGGCCATGATCTTGAGAACCGTGAACTGAGCGCACTCGCCGGCCGGGTTCTGTCGGCCGCAAGCGCCGACATCGCAGTGAGTCTGATCGAACGCTATCTGATGAGTCGTCTCGATGTGGCCTGCGATATTAACCTCGGCCGGATGGGCCGGGCCGTATCAGTCATGCTTGCCGACCCCTCGGTCAGCGTAGGCGCTCTGGCATCGCAGTCTTGCCTCTGTCAGAAACAGTTTGAGCGCGTGTTTCGCCACTCGGTCGGCATGAACCCAAAGAAATATCAAGGAATTGTCAGATTCCAGCGGGCTTTGCGGCTTATACAGTGCGGATCAGAAAACATCGCCGATATAGCCGCCGCGGCAGGATACGCCGACCAGTCGCATTTCACCCGCGAGTGCCGCAATCTCGTGTCACTCACACCACTCGGCCTGATCAAGAGCGGCACGGCCTATTCTGACCTTTACACCGAGCCGGTGTGAGAATGTCTCTTTTATTCTATCGCACCGATACGATTGTGCCTAACTTTGCCGCAAAAAATGCAGGAAATAGATCCGCGCGACACCGGTCGCGCATATGCCTTCGAGATGTGGATGCAGGCACCGATGCCGATGGTCACACTGTTTTGCACACTCGACATTACCCGTGCACGCCGTCTTGCCTGGCGGCGTCGGCTAAAACTCAATATGCTCATATGCTATTGCATCGGCCGTGCGGCATCACGCATCAACGAATTCTATACCCTGCCGGTCGACGGCCGGCTGATAAGATACGACACCCTTGCGGTCAGCACTATAGTGGCAAACAGCGCCGGCACGATCAGTTCGTGCGACATACCATGGAGCATCGACCTCGCGACATTCAGCAGCGACTATCTGCTGCTGACATCGCTGGTCGCGGCTACATGCCGCAACCACGACATCACCGACAGCATGGTCATAGGCACATCAGCTCTGGTGAATGACGACATTGACGGCGCTGTGGGCATGTACAGCGGGATATTCAACAACCCGTTTATGATATGGGGCAGATATCGCCGGCGATTGACGCGCACCACTCTGAAGGTCTCATTCCAGTTCCATCATACACAGATGGACGGCGCACATGCCGCTCGCTTTCTCACCCTGTTGCAGCAAGAACTCGATGCTTTATCTTCCCGGCTCTAACTGTCTGATTACGCGGGCCGGATTGCCAGCCACGGCTACGTTGTCGGGAATATCGCGTGTGACGACCGATCCGGCCCCTACCACCACGTTGTCGCCTATGGTGACACCCGGCAGTATGGTGGCACCGCCACCGATCCACACACTGTCGCCTATGGTCACGGCCTCGGCCCATTGTATGTTTTTGTCGCGACGCACGGCGTCAAGCGGGTGACAGGCCGTATAGATGCTCACATTGGGACCGATGAAGACGTTGTCGCCTATTGTTACTGGTGCCTCGTCGAGAACGGTGAGATTAAAATTGGCCATAAAGCTCTCGCCTACATGTATATTGCAGCCATAATCGCAACGAAAAGGCTGATTTATCACCAGTTTCTCGCCACAACTGCCCAACAGACCACGTAACAATGTCTGCTGCCCGTCGATGTCACGTGGCGGCAGATTATTGAATATGTGGAGTTTCTCACGCGTATCGAGCAATTTTTCGTAAAACTCGGGCATAAATGCATCATAGATCTCACCTCTGAGCATCTTTTGCCACTCTCGTTCGAAATCGGTCATTTGACTTTTATCTGACATAATCATGATAATTTATCTTTTATGCTGAATTTATCCTCGTTTCCGCTGTCGCATCTATGCGCTCAACGACGGCCGTTCAGACAGGCCTTGCGGGCCTGTTCGTGCTGTAAATTACGTGGAATGTGATATTGTCGGCCGTCTTTTATCAGATACGAGCCGGTCTGATGAAAGTTGAACGGCACGCCGGCGTCGGCACATTGCCTGTGCATGTCGAGCACCCAGTCAAAATCAAGCGGACGGGCATATTTGCCTGACTCTCCGCCGACCGAGACTTCCTCGACGAGCGACCGGTCGAGATATGCACCCAGATCTATCCGTTCGAGCATAGGTGCCACGATTATAAGTCTGTGCCTGATTGGCAACGAGAGAAATATCGGCAGGCGATAGTCGGCGCGGTCTTGATTCTCGACTGTACAGCCCACGGCGACATGCTCATATCCGTCACCCCAGTCAGAGGGAAGGCAGCAGGCAAGGCGCTCGATGCGTTTGGTAAAGAAAAAGAACGTACAGTCTGACCGTTGCCTGACGATATCCCATATACGGTCACGCCACTGATCGGCTTCCTCGATCAGCAGATCTGACGTGAAACAGAGCGCGAATTCCGTTCCCGACGGATATTTCAGCTGCCGGTGTCGGTCGCGTCGCAGCGGCATATCGAATGCAGCCGTGCGGCGTACCTCGGCGGTCGACACAGTTGTGCCGAAAGCCGCATCCTCGCGATATACATAACAGTGCCGGCATCCGGCGCTTATCTTGTGGCAGCCGTGCCACGGATTCCACATAGGCATAACGGTCGTACTATTAAAATATTTACAAAGATATAACTTTTTTGATATTACGTTAAAATAATGTGTGCTTTTGGTAAGAGCCGGTTCGATAATAAAAGCTAACTTTGCAACATCAACAATCAGACAATCATGACTACCAAACAATTATTTGAGCAGATAGCACGTGGCGAAGGCGTGAAGGGCGGATCAGATGCCCACGCCGAGATGCACCGGCTCAGTCAGGAAGCCATACGCATCACCCTCCTTCTTAATAATTCATTTCACACCCACGATGAGATTATAGCCCTCTGGAGCGAACTGACCGGGTCTGAGATTGACGACAGTTTCAATTTCTTTCCGCCGTTTTTTACCGACTGCGGTAAAAATCTGCATATAGGCCGGCGGGTATTCATCAACTCGGGATGCAAGTTTCAGGATCAAGGTGGCATATACATCGGCGATGACGTGCTTATCGGCCATAATTGTTTGATCGCCACCATAAATCATGATCCCGATCCCGACAGGCGGGCCGACATGACATTTGCTCCCGTGCATATAGCCGACAAGGTATGGATAGGCGCCAACGCCACCATTCTGCCGGGCGTGACCATCGGCTATGGCGCCATAATAGCCGCCGGCGCCGTCGTGACAAAAGACGTGGCCCCACGCACCGTAGTCGCCGGGGTACCGGCACATTTTATCAAAAACATATAATATAATCGACAAAATACATGGAGCAATACATCAATCTCGACTCTGTTGACGCATACAACAAAATGTACGGTATTGTCACCCGCCATCCGCTCGTGAGCGTAATCAATCTGAAAGACGCGGGTTTCATAGCCAACAGCTTCAGGCTCGAATACGGGCTGTATGCATTGTTCCTGAAAAACGGTCTCGGATGTTCGGTCAAATACGGGCGCAAGACCTATGACTATCAGGAGGGCACGGTGGTGAGCTTCGCGCCCGGACAGACCGTCGATGTAGAGATGAAGCCGGGCGAGACCACTCATGACGTAACAGGCATATTGTTCCATCCCGACCTCATATACGGCACTCCGCTCGGCCGCAAGATTTCATCGTTCGATTTTTTTGATTATTCGCAGATCGAGGCCGTGCACCTGTCGCAAAGCGAACGTGAGATCTTTCTCGATTGCCTGACCAAAATAGACCGCGAGCTCGACCATCCCGTCGACAGCCACTCGGCCTTAGTGCTATCGGCCAACATCCAGCTGCTGCTCGAATATATGGCGCGATTCTACGACCGTCAGTTTATCACGCGCCACAAAGTCAACTCAGAGATTGTGGCCGGTTTCGAGCGCAGCCTCAAAGAGTATTTCATGTCGGCCGAGCCACGTGAGTGTCTGCCGTCTGTCAATTATTTTGCGGGCAAGGCCGGCCTGTCGCCCAAATATTTCAGCGAGCTGGTCAAGAAAGAGACCGGCACGTCGCCCAAGACGCTGATAATGCAGCACTTGATCGAGACGGCCAAACACCGTCTGGCTGCCTCAGACGAGGATATAAGTCTGATCGCCTATGATCTCGGATTTGAATATCCGGCACATTTCACACGCATGTTCCATCGCATCACCGGTCAGAGCCCCACAGACTTCCGCCGCAGCATGGCCAACTGACCTAAAGTATATTGAGCGCCTTGGCCGCACGACAAGCCTCTATCGAGTTGCGGCACTGCAGTTTCGACAATATCTGCTGTCTGTGACGGCTCACGGTATGCTTGCTGATGCACAGTGTCCGGGCTATGGCCTCGCTGGTCATACCGTCGTTTATCATTGTGATGATCTGACGCTCTCTGCGGCTCAGAATCATGTCGTCGGCATCGCCGGTCAGCTGCTCGCTGACGCCTGTCACGGTATTGACCGCGAGGCTACGGCCCCTGACATCAGTGAGCATCGGGCCGTAAAGGCATATCGCATAACGCACGCTGTCGGTAGCCTTATCATATATGTAATACATCCGGTGCAGCACATCGATTCCCGACTTGAAACGCAGGCCGGTCATCAGACAGTACGATCCGCGGCGATTTCGGGGCTGACGGCGCAGATAGTTTAGAAACCGTATTTCAGCCATGAACTTGAGTTCACGCTCCTCGTCATCCATCAGCGACAATACGGCTCGCTCCCAGATAGAGTTTTCCTCCTGATATTCGCCAAGACCGATGGTATCGGCAAACCGACCTGCAAATATGCGGCTGTTGCCGTGAAGCAGGTCGCTCACCACAGCCACCACATTCTCGACCTCGGCCATGGCCCGGGCATAGTCAAAGACTTCGCCCATCAGATCGCCTGACTTGCCGAATTTCTGGTCTCTTAACATTCTGTCGAGCCGTCGCTGCTCACTCATCGCTAAAAATGGTTATTTGTAGCCATTGCAGGCAAATGTTGATATCAATACCTTTGCAAAGATAATAATTAAACCGATAACCGACATGAAACATCTTGCATTATTTGCGGCATTTATGCTGACATGTGGCGTATCACACGCACAGACACTCGACAAAATGAACTGGTTTAACGAACCCGAGGAATGGTCGGTGACCGACAATACACTAACCATGAATGTCACACCCAAAAGTGACTACTGGCGCATATCGCACTATGGATTCACTGTCGATGACGCGCCCTTTTACTTTGCCGAGTATGGCGGCGAATTCGAGGCTAAGGTAAAAGTGTCGGGCGACTACAAGGTGCGTTTCGACCAGGCCGGTCTGATGATAAGGGTCGACCACGAAAACTATATCAAGGCCGGCATAGAGTTTGTCGACGGCAAGTACAATGTCAGCACTGTCGTCACACACCACACATCTGACTGGAGCGTCATCGCTCTCGACCGTCCTGTCGATTATATCTGGATAAAGGCGGTGCGCCGTCTCGATGCCATCGAGATCTTCTACTCGTTTGACGACAAAGAGTATATAATGATGCGTAATGCATGGATAGAGGCCAACCGCCCTGTCAGAATCGGCATGTTCGGCGCCTGTCCCGACGGCAACGGATTCAAGGCCACGTTCTCACACTTCACCGTGCGGCACCTGCCCGACCGCGTACGCACCGAGTGGCTGCGCTCCAACGCCGAGTGACCCTAAGACAGATCGGGATCCGGAAGGGTGTGTCAGTCAATAAAATTATGTATCTTTGCATAAATTTTATTGACCATACGATACGACATGCTGCCTGATCTTATAACTTCAGAGAACATACTGCTCGTCGGCTCGACATTGCTCGTTGCCGGCGTGCTGATTGGTAAATCGAGCTATCGCTCGGGACTGCCGCTGCTGCTCATCTTTCTGCTGGTGGGCATGGCTTTCGGTACCGACGGACTGGGAGTGCAGTTCAGCGACATGGGCACCGCCCAGTTTATAGGCATGATTGCCCTGTGCATCATCCTGTTTTCGGGCGGCATGGGCACCCGCATCGCAGCCATACGCCCGGTGATAGTGCCGGGTCTGATATTGTCGACAGCCGGCGTGCTGCTGACAGCGATGCTCACAGGCCTGTTTATCTGGCGGTTGTCGGGCATGAGCTGGACAAACATTCATTTTGCCCTGCTGCCGTCGTTGCTGCTCGCCGCAACGATGTCGTCGACCGACTCGGCATCGGTATTCGGCATTCTCGGCAGCCAGAAAGTGGCTCTGCGCAACAATCTGCGCCCCATGCTCGAGCTCGAGAGCGGCTCAAACGACCCGATGGCCTATATGCTCACCATCATACTCATAGAGGCCATCACTATGGGTGGAGGACTGTCGGCCGCCGACATCCTGATCGAATTGCTCCTGCAATTCGGCGTAGGCGCCCTCGGAGGATACCTGATGGGCAGATTCACGCTATGGCTCATCTCGGTTTACCGTCGCATCGGGCAACGTTCTGACAAGCAAGAAGATGCCTCGCAGGCCACATCTATGTTATCGATCCTGATGATCGGCTGCGTGTTTCTCACCTTCGCTCTCACGACCGATCTTTCGGGCAACGGCTATCTTGCCGTATATATCGCCGGCATCGTTATCGGCAACGCCACACTGCCCAACCACCGGGGCATTTCAAAATTTGTCGACGGCATGACATGGCTTTCCCAGATAGTGGTCTTTCTGATGCTCGGACTGCTTGTCAATCCACGCGAAATGCTCGATGTGGCCGCGGTGTCGGTGCTGATCGGCCTGTTCATGATTGTCGTCGGCCGACCGCTGAGCGTATTCCTCACCCTCGCGCCATTCCGCAAAATAGGTCTGCGGTCAAAGCTGTTTGTCTCGTGGGTAGGCCTGCGTGGCGCCGTGCCTATCATCTTTGCCACCTACCCCGTCGTGGCCCATGTCGATGGTGCCGGACAGATATTCAACATCGTCTTTTTTGTCACTCTGATCTCGCTGCTCATGCAAGGTACCACAGTGCTCACATCAGCACGCCGTCTGCGGCTGATCGATACCGACGCGACCGATGACGAAGATTTCGGTGTCGAGCTTGCCGACGAACTGCCTACCTCACTGCAGACCATCACACTGGGCGAGGATGACCTCGCCGCCGGTGATACTCTGCGCGACCTGCACCTGCCGGCCGGCTCGCTTGTGATGATGATACGCCGGGGCAACCGCCACATCGTGCCCAACGGCTCGCTGCGCCTGCTCCCGGGCGACGTGCTGCTTATAATAAAGGAAGAGTGACTTTGTGCCGCATTTCAGTCGGCCTCACATGCAGCGTCGATGCGCTCGAGCGCAAAGGCATAGGCCCCGACCGATATGGCATGGCTTGCGCCGAGGCGTGAGACAGTCACACCGATACGCTTGCGATCGTCGTAATCGACTGTGAGATCGGTGCCGGGGACACGCAGACGGCGGGTATTTCCGGCGGCAAACGCCGCAAACTCCGTCGGGTCGTCGAGATCATATACATCCATCTGCAGTCGTCTGACGCTGTCGCCACCGAGAGTCGCCAGCGACGAACGCATCTCGGCGAGCAACGTAGGCATGATCAGATGACGGGCGGCGGCAATACCGCCACCGATCACCACGATACCGTCGACAAGTTGAGCCGCGATGGCGATTGCATTGCCTGCGATCTCGCCAAACTCGGCAAAAGCCCTACGTGCCGCATCACGGTCGCCATCACGCAGGCCATCGGCTATCTCACAAATCTCACGCGGCTCATAGTCATGGCCGTAGTCGCCCGATGCCTCGGCATACACTCGCTTGATGGCGCGCACAGCCACACCTTCCTCGGCGATAATGCCGGCCTTGGTCTTATGAGGCAGGCAGAATGTCTCAACGCATGAATTGTCGCCACGGTTGAGCTGACCGTTGACCACCATGCCGATGCCGAAACCGGTGCCGAAAGTAAATCCCAGCAGATTGTGGTAACGCTTGCAGCTGCCGGCCTCGGCAAGACGGTGATTGATTTCGGGGAGTGCGCCGCACAGTGCCTCGCCGCAGGCAAACAGATCGCCGTCGTTATTGATAAAGACCGGCAACCCGAATTCATGACCGAGATACGGCCCGAGCGCCACACCATCGCGAAACGAAGGGAAGTTGGGCAGATACCCGCCTATGATGCCGTTGGCATAATCGGCCGGTCCCGGAAATGCGAAACTGATAGCGACCGGCTTCCGGTCAAGCCGGCTGATTATGGTGGCGAATCCGGTTTTCATCATATCGAGACACCGGTCGAGATTGTCGGCGTGTGATGGCAAGCGCAGCGGAGCGGTGACAAACTCGCATCCGCGCATAGCGCCGAATACAAGATTGGTGCCGCCGGCATCGAGCGTAATGACCGTTCGGTCGTCGTGAGTGTACATAGACTATAATATTTTGATGTAAAATTAATCAATAATACTCTCACTGCGCGCGATTTGTCACGATTGTGTCAGTCATTGCCAAAATACGAACAAAAGATACAGCCGTACGTTGATAAATATAAACGTTTATTCTATTTATCATGAGTACTCAAGTCATTCATCAGTCACCGGGCACAGGCAACGGCAGCCGATATCTGCTCAAGACATTCAATATGATCGTGCTGGTATTGTCAGTCACACTTATTGTATGGATATCGGTCGACACATTCAATCGCGTCAATTTTCTTGAAAACCATGCCTACATGACATTCCAGTTCTGGGTATGTGTCGTGTTTATAATCGACTTTTTTGTAGAGATGCACTACGCTCCCGACAAATCACGTTATTTCTGGCACAGGCTGCTCTTCCTGTTATTGTCAATCCCATACCTCAACATCATCAATCAGATGGACATACATCTGAGCCACGATGCGCTCTACTTTGTGCGCTTCATACCTCTGGCCCGAGGTGCTCTCGCACTGTCAATCGTGATGAGCTATCTGTCGTCAAATGCCGTGACGAGCCTGTTCATCTCATATCTGTCGATAATGATCCTGATCGCATACTTCTGCTCGCTGATATTCTATCAGCGCGAGGCCGGAGTCAATCCGCAGGTCAATTCATACTGGACGGCACTGTGGTGGTCGGCCATGAACATGTCGACCGTCGGCTGCGACATATCACCGATGACAATATCCGGAAAGATCGTGGCGGTAATTCTGCCCGTAACCGGCATGATCATCTTCCCGCTCTTCACCGTCTACCTGACCGACTATGTTACCCGGCATATGCACAAAGACAAGAAGCAATGACATTTTAGCAAAAAAAACGGTGGAACCGCCTTGATTGACGGTTCCACCGTTTTTTTATGCCTGATCAGAATGTTATCGACACGTAACCTCTGAGCGAGAACGGAGTGCCGGGAGTGAAACATATGTCGGTCACGGGTTCTTTGTCGCCCGGGATCAGAGTCTCTGTCTCAAACTGGGCCTCCTTCCATTTGGTATCAAACAGGTTGTCGATGGCAACGCCGAATGTGAATTTCTTCCAGGTATATGCGGCCGTAAGGTCCACTATACAGTAGCCGTCGGCCGTGAGCGAATAGTCTTCGTTGGCAGGACGGTCGCCGAGCCAGCGAGCCTTGACATTGGCCACAAATGACTTGTGTTTCCACGTCAAAGCGGCCACAAGCGTATTTACCGGCGCGAGGGGTATATAATTCTCACCCTTGGGATCGTCGATGCTGCGGGCATGCGAGTAGGTATAGTCGCACTGGAAATAAAAATCCTTGAGAAACTCATAACGCAGTCCCAGATCGAGACCGATGCGGCGCGAGCGTCCGCCGGGCTCCACGACTGCCTCGTCGCCCACATACACCATCTCCTGATTCGAGTGCATGAACCAACCCATGGCGGCAAAGGTAAGGCCCTTGGCCGGATACCATTTGAAACCGAAGTCGGCGCTCCAGGTCGACGGCAGCGTCGGCTTGTCTTTCTCGATCACCACCACTCGGGCGTCATTGCTGTGAAATCCCTTGCCCGACTTGAGTATCAGTCTGAAGTCTTTGGTGACGTCATAGGTGATGTTGAGCTTCGGCGAGACGGTCGCCTGCGAATTGTTGGGATTGGTATATTCCTCGGCGGTCTTGTCGATGTAATCCATCTTGAACCAGTCGACACGTACCGAAGGATTGATCATCAGTTTGCCGAAATTCATCTCGGCGCCACTATATGCCCACATTGACGACTCGCCTACATCGCCCAGTGAGTAGGTGCCGATCTGATGCCGGTCAACGGTATGATAGAGCCACAGGTCCTTTACCTGATCATAGCGGAAACCTGCACCGCCCGATACCTTCCAGTCATTGCCGCGTACCTTGAGCTGATGGGTGTACTCGGTATTGGCTCCTCCGAGCCAGCGGCGTTCGTGCTGGTTGATCTCGTCGCCGTTCTCGGGATCGTGCAGGAAAAACGTGAAATTGCTGAACAGATTAAACGTATAGTACGAAGCATACATCGTCGTGTTGAGCGTACCCTTGCCGTCGGCTACATGCAGATGATGCAGCGCCTGCAGGTTCGTGCGTGTGGTCGAGCCGCCCTCGCTGGGGTCGAGCGAGCCCCACCAGTTGATAAGTCCGTTGTCGACGGCACGCTCGGGTATCTGCCCCGAGGCATTCCACGAACTGTTGAAATTTGATGCTATCAGCGAGAATTTCGAATTCTCGCCCCAGTCGGTATATTTGATCATGCCGTTGAACCGTTTGAAATTCTGATCGGCGTCAAAGAATCCGTCATCTGTCAGAAACGAGGCCGTGGCATACAGACTCTGTCTGTGGTTGTTGATCAGCGATGCTGTGGCACGATAGCGTTGGTAGTTGTGCATGCCGATCTCTACGGCCGCACCGGTCGGCATACGGTCGGCGGTACGGAATTCCACATAACCGGCATTGGCCAGATCGCCTTTAGACATATTGTATGGGCCCTTGTCAAAATCGACCTCCTCTATCACTTCGGGAATCAGAAAGTGCAGATCGGCGTAGCCCTGGCCGTGGGCATGGCTCACCATATTGACCGGCATACCGTCTACCGATATATTGATGTCTGTGCCGTGGTCGAGATCAAAGCCTCGCAGAAACAGCTGCTCGGCCTTGCCGCCGCCGGCATGCTGGGCGATGAACAGGCCGGGAACGGTGCGCAGGATCTCCTGCGACGATTTGACAGGATTGACCTTAAGATCAAGATTGACCGACTCGTTGAGATGTCTTACCTTAGGGGCCACCGTGACAAACTCGGGCAGATGATACACCGAATCTGTATCTACCGGGTTATGTGCCCCCACAGCGACGGTAGCACAGGCACACAGCATGAATGTCTTGAATCTCATTTTTTCGATAATGTATTTTTAAGATTAACTGATAAAAGTTTGTTTTATGAATTTTAAACAATCGTGGAAAATAAATGGTTGACCAAAACCAAATCGAACCATCCCATGTTATAATTACATAATTTACCGTGCCACAACCGACGCGGTCTATAAGATAACTTTTAAAACACAGCACTATGCACTTAACCCCTAAAGAGCAAGACAAGTTGACGCTGCTTTCTCTCGGCATGATTGCCGAACGCCGACTTAACAAAGGTATCAAGCTGAACTATCCCGAGGCCGTGGCGTATATTACATCATGCGCACTCGAAGGCGCACGTGCCGGCAAGACCGTCGAGGAAGTGATGCACGACTCGACAACCGTCCTGACCAAAGACCAGGTGATGGACGGCGTGGCCGACATGATCACCATGCTGCAGGTCGAGGCGGTATTCACCGACGGTTCACGTCTGGTCAGCATCCACCACCCCATCAAATGACAGCCCGGTCAGCTAATTGTAAAACACATTAGAACTATCAGATATGGCTAATAACACAACAAAAGGGCAAGACTCGTCAAATCCCACCTATACCACACCGATGGGAGTATTCCCCGGAAAACCGCAGATCGCATATCCAAACACTCCGGGTTACAAACCCGATCAGCCCGTACCCGTAGGCGGTGTGATACTGGCCGACGGTGACATCACTTACAATGCCGACCGCCGCACTGTATCACTCAAAGTGCGCAACACAGGCGACCGTCCCATTCAGGTCGGATCGCATTTCCACTTCTTTGAGGTCAACCGTTATCTCGAATTCGACCGCAAGGCTGCATTCGGCTGCCACCTCAATATACCTGCCACCACAGCCGTACGTTTCGAGCCCGGCGAGGAAAAAGAGGTCGAGCTGGTGACTTTTGCCGGCAAACAGCGCATAATCGGCTTCAACGGTCTCGTCGACGGCTATGCCGGACTCGAGGACACGCCATCGTATTATCCACGCGAGATCCGCGCTTTCCGTCGCATGCAGCAGTACGGGTTCAAAGACATATCCGAGGCTGAGGCCGACGCCGAGTTCACCACACCATCGACTCCCAAAAAATCATAATTTCCTCTCAAACAATTCTGAATCATGGCAACAATTTCCAGACAAGAATATAACAATCTGTACGGCCCGACCGTGGGTGACAAAATCCGACTGGGCAACACAGATCTGTATGTAGAAATAGAGAAAGACCTGCGTGTCTACGGCGACGAGGTAGTCTACGGCGGCGGCAAGACTATACGTGACGGTATGGGCACCGCCAACACCATCACATCAAAGGCCGGTTCGCTTGACCTCGTGATCACCAATGTGACCATCATCGACCCCGTGCTCGGCGTTATCAAGGCCGACGTAGGCGTGAAAGACGGCAAGATCGCCGGTATCGGCAAGGCCGGCAACCCCAACGTGATGGAAGGCGTGACCCCGACACTATGCACCGGTCCCTCGACCGACGCCATCTCAGGCGAGCACCTGATCCTCACCGCTGCCGGCATCGACGGCCACGTACACTTCGTATCGCCACAGCAGGCCTACAACTGTCTTAGCAACGGCATCACCACTCTGATCGGTGGCGGCATCGGCCCGACCGACGGCACCAACGGCACAACTATCACATCGGGCCCGTGGAATCTCGAGATGATGCTGCAGTCGGCCTCAGGCCTGCCAATCAACATGGGTTTCCTCGGCAAAGGCAATTCATCAGTCGCCGAGACACTCGAAGAGCAGGTCGTAGCCGGTGCCTGCGGTTTCAAGATCCACGAGGACTGGGGCTCGACTCCCGCCGCCATCCGCGCGTGCATGAGCTGCGCCGACAAGTATGACGTGCAGGTGGCGATCCACACCGATACCCTCAACGAGGGCGGCTATGTCGAAGATTCTATCGCAGCCATCGACGGCCGCACGATACACACCTACCATACCGAGGGTGCCGGCGGCGGTCACGCGCCCGACCTTCTGAAAGTCGCATCTATGGCCAACGTCCTGCCTTCGTCGACCAACCCCACCCTGCCATTCGGCGTCAACTCGCAGGCCGAGTTGTTCGATATGATCATGGTATGCCACAACCTCAACCCGCTGATCCCGTCAGATGTCGCGTTCGCCGAGAGCCGCGTGCGTCCCGAGACTCAGGCTGCCGAGAACATATTCCACGACCTGGGCATCATCTCTATGGTATCATCTGACTCGCAGGCCATGGGTCGCGTCGGCGAATCGTTCATGCGTACATTCCAGATGGCATCGTACATGAAACAGGTCCGCGGCAAACTGCCCGAAGACAGCGACACCAACGACAACTTCCGTGTATTGCGCTATCTGGCACAGATCACCCTCAACCCTGCCATCACATACGGCATCTCTGATCTGCTCGGATCTGTCGAGGTGGGCAAGATGGCCGACCTGGTGCTGTGGGAGCCTGCTTTCTTCGGCGCAAAACCCAAGCTCGTCATCAAGGGCGGCCTGATCAACTGGGCCAACATGGGCGATCCCAACGCTTCGCTGCCTACTCCCGAGCCATGCATCATGCGACCGATGTTCGGCGCATACGGCAAGGCGCTCGAGACCACCTGCGCACGCTTTGTATCACGCGCATCGCTTGACAACGGCATCGCCGAGCGCGTGGGCACTGACAACATCTTCTACCCCGTGCATGGCGTACGACAGCTGTCAAAGGCCGACATGGTCCGCAACACCGCACTGCCTCACATCGAGGTCGATCCCGAGACATTCAACGTATATGTCGACGGCGTTCTTGCCACAGTGCCGCCGGCAAAAGAATTACCATTGGCTCAACTTTATTGGTTCAGCTGATGTTATAAATATCAAAGGGCGCGGTTCACTGACATTGAAAATGACGCGGACCGTGCCCTTTTTATTTAATCAACTAACATAACACTAATTTCATCACACCTGTTTATGGAAGTCATCACCGAAATAATCGGCAACATCCACAATCCCGAGTGGGCCGAAAAACTCAAAACGACACATATCGAGAACCTCTTTCTCAACCAGTGGACGGCACAGAAGAGCCGTTTTCTGGTGACAAGCGACCATGGCCACGAGTATCCTATAGCGCTCAAACGCGGATCACGTGTGGCCGACGGCGACATTGTGGCCTATGATCCGGTCAAAGGCAATGCAGCTGTGCTGCGGCTCGATCTGAGCAACGTACTTGTCATCGACATGGGAGGCCTGATCGGACGCGACCCCGAAGACATTATACGCATATCGGTCGAACTCGGCCATGCCCTGGGCAACCAGCACTGGCCCGCCGTAGTCAAAGACACCAAGGTATATGTGCCGCTCACTGTCGACAAGAAAGTCATGCTGAGCGTCATGGAGACACACAACATCGAAGGCATCACCTACGAATTCCAGCCCGGCACCGACATCATACCATATCTGGCGCCTCACGAGATACGCCGCCTGTTCGGAGGAGCATCCCACGAGAGCCATTCACACGTACATTAATCCAACTTAAAAGATACACGCCTGATGAAACTGATGCATCTGCTGCAAATGACCGATTCGACGTTTCCGGTCGGCACGTTCTCTTTTTCAAACGGTCTCGAGACCGCCTCGCACATCGGCATCGTGCACGACGCCGACAGTCTCGAGCAGTACACCCGGTCGGTCGCACGTCAGGGTGCTTTCTCCGACGGGGTGGCAGCCCTGATAGCCTTCCGTGCCGCCAAAAACGGCGATCTCAAGGCCGTAGAAGAGATCGACCGCGGTCTGATGCTTTTCAAAATGAACGACGAGGCCCGCATGATGCTGCAACGCATGGGCAAGAAACTGGCCGAACTGGCCGTGAAACTGTTTCCGGACGACACGCTCATAGCCGCCTGGCTCGACGACATCCGCTCTGAGTCGACACCCGGCTCATATCCTGTGGCACAGGGGCTGTCGTTCGCCGCAAGCGGTCTCGGCGAAGAAGAGCTGTTTGCCTCGCATCAGTACGGCGTGATCAACATGGTGCTGAGCGCCGCTCTGCGCTGCGTCAGAGTGTCGCACTACGACACCCAGCTGATATTGCAGAGACTGTGCGCCGAGTCGCAGGATCTTTTCGATCAGGCCCGCGAAATGACATTCGACGACATGAACTCGTTCGTGCCCGAGATGGACATCTTCGCATCGATGCACGAAAAAGGCAACATGCGCATGTTCATGAACTGATTACTAACAAGACAACAACACATCATTACAATATGTCAACCTGCAGAATAGGTATCGGCGGCCCCGTAGGATCGGGCAAAACCGCCATCATTGAAGCCATTACCCCGCGCTTGCTCGAGCGCGGCATGAAAGTGCTGATCATCACCAACGATATTGTCACGACCGAAGACGCCAAGCACGTGCGCAAGACCCTCAAGGGCATCTTGCTCGAAGACATGATCATAGGCGTCGAGACCGGCGCATGCCCCCACACAGCCGTGCGCGAAGACCCGTCGATGAACATCGCCGCTGTCGAAGAGATGGAAGCGAAATTTCCCGACGCCGACATCGTGCTGATCGAGTCGGGCGGCGACAACCTCACTCTGACATTCTCGCCCGCTCTGGTCGACTTCTTTATATATGTCATCGACGTTGCCGCAGGCGACAAGATCCCACGCAAAGACGGTCCCGGCATATCACAGAGCGACATCCTGGTCATCAACAAGACCGACCTCGCGCCATATGTGCATGCGTCGCTCGAGGTGATGCGCCACGACAGCGAGCTGATGCGCCCGGGCAAACCGTTTGTGTTTACCAACGCCATGACCGGCGAGGGCATCGACGATCTGGTCGACCTTATCTTCAAGATGGCCCTGTTCGACAAAAAATAATTTTCTCACCTTCCCAAAAACACCGACATCATGGCCTTCCCGAATACATATGAATATACCGACGTCGAGATTGTAAATTTCGACAAAGCGCGAGAGATGAAACCGTATCTGCGCACACCGCGTGCGATGTATGTCGGCGCTCCCGGCAAACACGGTTATCTAAAACTCGGATTCGAGCTCGATGCCGACGGTCGCTCGATTTTGCGCGACCTCGACCGCCGCGCGCCTTTGATCGTGCAGCAGGAGCTATATTTCGATGAGGAGCTGCCCGGCATGCCCTGCGTGTATATTCTGTCGTCGGGAGGGCCTAATGTCGACGGCGACCGCTACCGCCAGATCATCACACTCAAAAAAGACAGTATGGCGTTTGTGTCTACCGGCGCGGCCACAAAGCTCGCCAAGATGCAAGACAACTATTCTGGACTGCTGCAGTCGATCGAACTCGACGAGGGCGCTTATCTCGAGTATCTGCCCGAGCCTGTCATCCCGTGTGCCGACACCCGCTTTATCAGCGACACCTGTCTGCGGGTACACCCCACGGCCACGGTCTTTTATTCTGAGATCTACATGGGCGGCCGCAAATATTACGGCGACGGCGAGCTGTTTGCTTTCGACATCCTGTCGGTATGCTCGCACGGCGAGCGGCCCGACGGCCGGCAGCTGTTCCGCGAGAAATTCATCATCGACCCCAAGGCATCTCACATTCGCGACATAGGCGTGATGCACGGCTTCGACATCTTTGCCAACGTGCTTGTCATGACACCTGAGGCCAACATCGCGCCGATTTACGACGCTGTCGAGCCCTTCTATGACCGCCAACAGCAACTTGCGGCGGGCATCACCCATCTGCCCAACGGCTCCGGGCTGCTGTTCAAGGTACTCGGCATGGAGACCGGTCCGGTCAAACGTGTCGTACGCGAATTCTGCTCGAAAGTGCGCATGCAGGTCAAGGGCAGGCCGTTGCCTCCCGAATTCCCATGGCGCTGAACCTGATTGTCAAACTATAAAAACATAACCGAGATGTTATTCAAAGACATTAAAACAACGGTCACCGCGACGCTTAACGGCGCCGGACAGGTGATGTTTCAGCAAAGCCCCTGGACGGGACTGCTGTTTCTTGCCGGCATATTCTGGGGGTCATATGCATGCCATCTGCCTCAGGTGGCATGGGGCGCGGTGGTTGGTCTGATAGCCTCGACCGTCGCCGGATTCCTTACCGAGAAAAACATTCAGGCCGGCGAGCAGGGCCTGTGGGGATTCAACGGCATACTTGTCGGTTGCGCGTTCCCTACCTTCCTCTCAGACACATGGCTGATGTGGCTGGCCCTGATATTCTGTGCGATGCTCACCACATGGGTGCGCACAGGCCTCAACAATGTCATGGCTCCGTGGAAGATCAACTCGCTGACCTTCCCGTTCGTGTTGATGACATGGCTGTTTCTCTTTGCATCGCGCCAGATGCTCGGCATCGCACCGGTATCGCTGTCTGAGCCCGAGCTGGTCACCCACTTCAACTTCGCGCTCGACACTTCATTCGGCTCGTTGGTGATCTACTGGCTCAAGGGCATAGCCCAGATCTTCCTGATCGACTCATGGGTGACGGGCATATTCTTTCTGGTCGGTCTGGCTCTGTGCAGCCGCTGGGCCGCACTGTGGGCCGCTGTGGCATCGGCCATATCGCTTGCGGTGGCTTTGCTCTTCAAGGCCGACACGTCTGACATCGCGAGCGGTCTCTATGGCTTCAGTCCCGTGCTGACGGGCATCGCCCTCGGATGCACATTCTACAAGCCCAATGTCAAGACCGCCATATGGTGTGTCACAGGCATTGTCGCCACCGTATTCGTACAGGCCGGCATGGACGCCATATTCACGCCATTCGGTCTCCCCACCCTCACCGGCCCGTTCTGCATCACCACATGGCTGTTCCTGTTGCCTCTCTACAAGTTCAGCTCAAACGAAGACCGTCATGCCGAGTGGAACTCCGGATGGGACCGCTTTGTAGACGACCTGCGCCGTGAGGAAGAAAAACATGATACTACCAGATGACAACTGACTAAACCACCCCGTTATGCACATGGCAGATGCTTTGGTTTCGCCCGCCGTTGCGGCCGTAACCGGTGCGGCAGCCGTCGCTCTGATAGCGGTAGCCGCCACAAAAGTCAAAAAAATCAGGCGCGACGATATCGTGCCGCTTATGGGTGTGATGGGCGCGTTTGTCTTTGCGGCCCAGATGATCAACTTCACCATTCCGGGCACGGGGTCGAGCGGCCACGTGATCGGCGGTGTACTGCTGTCGGCCGTGCTCGGGCCGTGGGCCGGATTCCTTACCCTGTGCTCGGTGCTGATCATACAGTGTCTGGTGTTCGCCGACGGCGGTCTGTTGGCTCTGGGATGCAACATACTCAATATGGCCGCCACATCGTGTCTGCTGGCCTATCCGCTGATATTCAGGCCTATCGCACGACATAGCTTCAAGCCCGGCCGGCTGATCGGCGCGGCCGTGGCGGCATCGGTGGTAGCCCTCGAGGTCGGAGCGCTGGGTGTGACGGCCGAGACCGAGCTGTCGGGCATCACGGCTCTGCCCACATCCACCTTCCTGGCATTCATGCTGCCGATACATCTGGTGATCGGTGCCATCGAAGGCGTGGCTACGGGCGCTGTACTGTGTTTCATAGCCAAGTATCGTCCCGAGACACTCTGCGTCTACAGCCACAGCGCCACCACCGGCAAGAGCAGCCGCAAGATGATGGTGGCATTCATCATCGCGGCGGCGGTGCTGGCAGGGGCATTCACCTGGATAGCCTCGGCCTATCCCGACGGCCTCGAGTGGTCTGTCGAGAAAGCGTCCGGACTCACCGATCTGCCGTCGATGGTCGCACCGACGGCCGTAATGCCCGACTACAACTCGACATTCGCCGGCATAATCGGCGCCACTATCGTGATGATCATGCTGTGGGCCATCACCACCCTGCTCTTCCACAGGACACGGGCCACACAACACAAAACAGTAAAAAAATGAAAGTATCGCGTCTCGAACAGGCAATAGTCGCGCTGAATGCCCGTCAGATGGCATCAGACAACGACTCGCACATCGCGGGTATCGACCCGCGTGCGCTGCTTGTCGTGACGCTGATATACATGATAGCGATGTTGAGCGTACCCGTGCATAGCGTGGGCATGCTGATCTGGTTTGCCGTCTATCCTATTGTGACGGCACCGCTGGCTCATGTAGCCTATGAGCGCGTTTTCCGCGACTCGCTCTATGTCCTGCCGCTGGTGGTGGTGATCGGCATCTTCAATCCGATCTACGACCGCGCGACAGCCTTTATGGTCGGCGATGTCGCAGTGAGCCGCGGGTGGGTGAGCTTTGTGTCGGTGGTGATTCGCGGCCTGCTGTCTGTGCAGGCTGTGCTGCTGCTGATACGGGTATGCGGGTTCAACCGCATGTGCGAGGCCATGCGCCGCCTGGGCGTGCCACGTGTGCTCGTCACTCAGCTGCTGATGGTCTACCGCTATCTCACCGTGCTGCTGCAGGAGACGCTCACCATGCATCGCGCCCGCACAGCCAGGGCCTGGGGCAAGACGTCATACGGGCCGTCGATGTGGGGGCCGTTTGTGGGGCAGCTCATGCTGCGCACATTTGAGCGTGCCCGGTGCATCGGCATGGCCATGCGGGCCCGCGGATTCGACGGGTCGCTGCTTGTGAGCCGCCCGTCGAGATGGGCGACAGCCGACACAGTATATTGTATGGTGTGGATACCGGTCATCGCCGCCATGCGTTTCGCCGACCTTTCGGGCATCATGTTGCACCTTTTCAGAGTATGAGCCATGAGCAAGACCGTAATGCGATTTGACGATGTGTGTTTCTCTTACCCCGGCGGGCGCGAGGCTCTGAGTCATGTGAGCTTCGAGATTGCCGAGGGCGAGAAAGTGGCCCTCGTCGGCCTGAACGGCTCGGGCAAATCGACTCTGCTGCTGCACGCCGACGCACTGCTGATGCCGTCGTCGGGAAAAGTCGAGATCGATGGCATTGCCGTCACCGACAAAAACGCCGCCAAAAGCCGTATGGCCGTGGGTATGGTGTTTCAGAACTCCGACGACCAGCTGTTCATGCCGACGGTCGAGGCCGATGTGGCATTCGGCCCGCGCAACATGGGCCTCGACAACGGGCAGATAGCCGCCCGTGTCGACGAGGCTTTGCAGATGACATGTTGCTCTCACCTTCGCGACCGTCAGCCCTTCCGGCTCTCGGGCGGACAGAAGCGCATGGTATCGATAGCGACCGTGCTGTCCATGCAACCGCGCATACTGGTATTTGACGAACCCACCTCCGGACTCGATTTCGCCGCCCGGGCCCAGTTCATCAGCATCGTCGACCGGCTGCCACACACGGTATTCATGTCGAGCCACGACATGGAGCTCGTCAATCGACTTTGCACCCGGGCAATCGTGCTCGACCGCGGACACGTGACCTACGACGGACCGGTCGACACCCTGCCCTATCCCACATTGACCGACCTAAACGATATTTCCTATGAAACAGACTCCTGAAAGCAGCAGTACGACGGTCGACATGGCCACAATGCCGATGGGTTGGCCGCAGATACGCATAGTGCTGATCGCATCGCTCGGCCAGTTTATCGGCCAGGGACTGGCCACACTGGTGGGCATAGTCATACCGCTGATGCAGCTGGCCATACACCCCGGGCTGTCGGCCGGCATGCAAGGGCTGATGGGCTGCATATCGCTGATAGGCATTATGATAGGCACAGTGGTATTCGGCCGCCTCAGCGATCGGTTCGGCTACCTGCTGTTCTTCAGACTGTGCCCGTTGATAATTGTGGTGGCATCGGTTGTGGCTACGCTGGTACACAGCGTACCCGTGATGCTCGTGTGCCTGTTCCTGATGGGATTTGCAATCGGCGGCGAATACAGTCTCGACCCCGACTACATTTCAGAGCTGATGCCTGTAAAATGGCGCGTATATATGGTTGGCGTGGCCAAGGCGCTGGCCTCTGCCGGCAGCGCGTTTGTGGCGATCGTCTGCTACCTGATACTCAGCGGCCGCAGCGATGCCGGACATTGGTCTGACCTGTTCCTGATCATGACGGCCGTGGCCGGTGTCATGCTGTTGACGCGACTGGGCTTTGCCCAGAGCCCTCAATGGCTGATGAGCCGGGGGCGCGACGCCGAGGCCGAGGCGGCAGTCAGAAAACTGCTCGGTAAAAACGTGCGAATGAGCGTCACCCGGCCTGTCACACACTCGCCGAAGACACAGAGCATGTGGCAGTTTGTCAAATCAAATTTCTCGAAAATAATACTCACAGGCGTTCCATGGGCCTGCGAGGGCCTGGGAGTCTACGGTATAGGCATATTTCTGCCTGTGCTGATCATGAGCTTCAGATTATACACCCTGCCTGCCACCGCCACACCTATCGACCATATCACCCACTCGGTGATACTGACATTTGTGCTGTGTCTCGTGATGATGGTGGGCTTTACGTGCGGCATACTGATGATGCGTAGATTCAACCATCTGCGCATGCAGTTCGTCGGATTCTGGATGAGCGCCGTCGGCCTCGGGATACTGCTCGCGGCATATCTGTGCCATTGGCCTGCATGGATCGCCATAGGCGGTTTTGTGGTGTTCGAGCTGTTTCTAAACGCTGGGCCGCATCTCATCACATTTATTCTTCCCAGCAGCATCTATCCGGTCGACGACCGTGGCACCGGATCGGGCATAGCCGCCGGCATCGGCAAATCGGGCGCCGTGATCGGAGCCTTCCTGATACCGGTACTGCTCAGATCGGGCGGCGCCACACTCGTGCTGATCGTGTCGATATCGGTTATGGCCGCAGGAGCGGTTATCACCTCTTTTGGCCGCAGGAGCAGCTGACATCGCCGCACTCGTTGGAGGCGGTCTCGGCTTCTATGGTAGAGTGCGATATGCCGCAGCCACATGCGGCCTCACGCACACCGGCGATGGCACGGTCGATCTGCGATGGATCGCTCACCACCACATGCACAGTCAGGGCCGTTGAGGTCGTACTCATCGACCATATATGCAGATGATGCATCGAGCTGACCTCGGGCACGGCAAGAATCGCCGCCCTGACCTTGTCGACATCGATATTGTCAGGCACTCCGTCAAGCGCCATACGCAGGCTCTCGCGCAGCAGCGAGTACGAGCCCGCCGCAATCATGACCGCTATGCACAGACCGATAATAGGGTCGATAACATACCAGCCGGTAAAGGCGATGATTATACCTGACACCACCACCCCGACCGACACCAGCGTATCGGCGGCCATGTGCATGAACGCACCTCTGACATTGAGGTCATTGCGGCTGTGTCCGAGCAGCATCCACGCGGTCACACCGTTGACCACGACACCTGCCGCCGCCACCCATGCCACCGTGTCGCCGTCGACAGCCGACGGGTGCAGCAGCCTGTCGATGCTCTCGACGGCAATCAGCACCACAGCCACATAAAGTATGACGGCATTGGCAAGCGAGGCTTCGACCGTAGCGCGGCCATAGCCAAATGTATATCGGTCATTGGCCGCTCTACGGGCTGCCTTGTATGCGACAAGCGAGATGAGCAGCGAAGCCACATCGCCCAGATTATGCCCTGCGTCAGAGAGCAGTCCCATCGATCCCTTGACCCATCCGGCCGATGCCTCGATGACTACATAAATCAGATTGAGCGCGATGGCCCAGTAAAATACCGTACTCAGCCTTCCGTCGGCTGTCATAGGCAACGCATGGTGGTGATGCTCGTGCGGGTGTGTGTGATGATGTTGATCTTGCTGCATATCTATTGATCGGGTAGCGCTGTCAGAGCTTTTTATAATATCTGATCGCAAAGATACAAAAAACTTCAGAGACGGTCAAGCTCGGTCTGGGCTGCCGATTCGCCCTTGTAGGCGTCGCGCCGCGGATGCAGCCGCCAGGTAAGCGACAGTGCCACACCGCGTGTGTCGTAGCGCTGACGCTTGTCGACACTCACGCCGCAGGTGTGCATGCTCCAGTCGCCGCTCTGGGTTCCCAGAATGTCTGTGGCCGCAAGGCGCAGGGTGAGATTGTCGCCCCACGACTTGCTCACCGAAAGGTCAAGGGCAAACGGCGTAGCTGCGAAACGGTTGGTGTGCATATCGCCGCCCGTGCTTCCCCATGCGTTGACAGTGACGGCAAATCCGGCCGGCAGAGTGATGACATTGTCGATATAATATGAAAATATCGGGCGGTCATAGCGTTGTCCTTCGTAGCCGAGCCACTGACGATGCACGCCTGCGGTGAGCGACGGCATCCATGCCCGCACGTTTTTGCTCCACATCAGATAAATGTCGAGCGACGATACGTCGAGATTGACGGGCTGCATGAGCAGTTGCAGCGTCGGTGCGTCATATACTCTCTTGACAAAACCATAGGTGTCGAGACTGCGGGTGAAATCGCTCTGCAGCACAAATCCGCGCCACGAGGCCATCAGCTGCACATCGTGCATATGCTCGTCGCGCAACGCCGGATTACCGCCTTCGATCTCATGTCGTCCCACATAGTTCAGACTGCCGGTGAGCTGCGAGTAAGGAGGCTTGACTGTGGCCATCTTGTAGCTGAGAGTGATGCCGTCGCGCTCATTGAGGTAGTAGCCGAGCGATATATCGGGGGTGAGCAGATTGTCGCGACGGCTGACGCTCTCGCCTGCACGCGGGCCGCTGACATCAAGTGCATAGTCGGTAAATTCATATCGTAGTCCGGCCCGCAGGTCAAAATTGCCCAACGACGCACGCCACGAGGCAAAAGCGGCCGCCGTGGTCTGACGGGTGTCTGTAAGCGATGACGGCAGATAGTCTGATACAGCATCGTTGAGCATATCGAAATCGAGGCCGGTGCGTGTGTGCGTCGCCTGTGCGCCTACTGTCAGCAGGCCCCGGCCGACGGGAATGACCGAATACAGCTTTCCGGCCCATAGCGTCGCGCTGCGTTTGCTCGCCGATGCCACATCGGCCGATGACGCATCGGGGTAGACTGTCGCAACCCTGTCGGTCGAGGCCGACGACTTGAAGTCGCCGTCGAAATGCAACAGATAACCGCCGGCCAAGGTATGGTCGTAATATACCGACACACGATGGCTGTGGGCACGTACACGATTGGTTATCAGATTGGCCACCGGCATTTCATCATCAAGCCATTCGCTGCCGCTGTTCGAAAAGTCGCCGCGCTCGGGGTTGTAGCGGTAACAGGCGCCGAACGACAAGGTCCCGACCGAGTAGTTGAGACCGGCCTTGACCGTACCGTTGAGCGAGGGCATATGCTTGTCCTGCGATGTGCCTACGACCGTCGGCTCGCCATTATACAAAAGTGTATTGACCGTCGAACCGCGCACACGGCTGTTATTCCGGGCAAACGTGCCGCCTACATTCCAGTCCCACGGTCCGGTGTGGTAGACCGCATCGATATACTCATACCCCGACCATGCCCGACGGCGCTTGATCTCGGCGCGATCGGTGAGAGACAAGCCACGCAGGAAGTTTCCACGGGTGGTTATACGCAGCACTGCGCGTGTCGAGCTGTCATATTCGGCACCGGGTGCCATGTCGAGCTCAACACGACGTATATCGAGCGATAACAGCTGGCGCAACTCGTTGTCGTCGCGCACCGGCCGGCCGTCGATAAATATATCGGGAGCCCCCTTACCGACCACCGTCACCGTCTCGTCGTTTACAGTGATAGCCGGCAACTGGGCAAGTACATCGAGAGCCGTGCCAAGGTTCTGCAGCGGCGAGCCCGACACTGTCGTCACGAGAGCCGTGCCGACAAGACGGGTGGCCGGCTGACGCGAGGTGACCACGATTTCATTTAGTTCGCGCGTGAGCGAATCTGCCTGCTCGTCGGCGCGGCACACCGCGAAGACAGGCAGAAAGAGAATGATAAGAATGATGATTTTTGATAACATAATGACGTAAATTTTTTGATGCAAATTTACGTCCCGATTGACTCAGAATCCAAAAATAAAGCCTGACATGGTGGAGGGTATATACTTGATATACCGAACATTACACAGTCAGACAGAGAAAAAGTCTGACAAGGTCAGAAAATGGTCATGAAACTGTCGTCGCCGGCCGCGCGAAGTCGGGCGCGCAGCCTCGATTTGCGCTTATAGAGTACGTCGACTCTGCAACCGACCAACAGACAGATCGTACGTGTAGACAGTCCGCAGGCCAGATAGACGGCAAGCCGATAATCATCAGCCGAGAGATCGGGCAGCGCACGGCGCATGCGATCGAGCAGACCGTCGCGGCAGTCATTTACCGCACGTTCCATTTCGCCGAATACAGCGCTGTCGTCGCTCACGGCCGCAATCTCTGCACGCACACGGTCAGCCACAGCCTTGAGCTCGGTTTTAGTACCCTGCGACTCATAATATGTGCCGCACAGATTATCGATAAGTTTAAAACGGCTGTCGAGCAGACCATGCAGAGTCGACTGCAACCGCGACATGTCGGCATCGCGACACTCGAGAGCACAACGCAGCCCGGCAGCATCGGCAATCAGCGCCTCATAGCGGGCATCTTTGAGACGCATGCGCTGACGCTGACGCGCAATCACCGCCGCTCCGGCCACCGCTATCAGGGCCACAAGCCACACGAGGCGCTCGCGGGCCATCCGCTCGCGATAGAGATAATATTCCTTTTCTTTTTGCAGATAAAGCGCCGAAGCCAGTTCATCGGTGCGTGACGACAGGCGGTTCATGCTGTCGCGCACACCCATCGCACGGGCCAATACCCCGCCGCTGTCATGGGCGCTGTAATAATCTATTGCCACGCCTATTATCGTATCGGTGGGACAGGAAAGGCGATTGGCCACCATTGCCTCGCTATAAAGCAAAGCCCAGCGGGCTATAATTGCCGAATCGCGACACTGCGACACATCCATGCCGTTGAGCATCGACAGCGCCTCGCCGGGATCTTCGGCGATCAATTCGTCGGCACGATCAAGCTGACGGGCAGTCTCGGCGCCCGACCATCCGCATCCGCAGACCACACAGCATAATATGACATAAAACAGCATTCGCATCGGGGCAAAGTTAGCGGTTTTGACGCTGACTACAAAATATAATTGCCGGTTTCCCTCGTTTCATCCACAAAATGTGTGCTTACCCCCGGATTCGACATATTTGCCCGGATCTAATGTAGTTTGTCTGGACATACTGATATACTTAATGTTGGACACTAAAATTAAATTTTACTTTTATGTGAAATATTTGTCGTATCTTTGCGTTGTAATAATAGAAATAATCCGAAGATATGAGCGAAGTTGAACTGGTGCTCGTCAACGACACCGACAAATGTACCATATACACGATTCAGTTTGCCACTGAATCAGAAACCGAGTATGAGCGGTTTTACTCCAGATTCATTGCCGATGCCAAGCTGAACCAAGACTTGCTTCGCATCGTGCAACTCGTGGATAAGATTGCCGACGAGGGTGCGTTGGAACGCTTCTTCCGCCCGGAGGGCAAGATGCGCGACTCGGTCGTGGCATTGCCGTTGCTTCGTTCAAAACTCAGGCTCTATTGTCTGCGCCTTTCCGACCAAATCCTTATCCTCGGCAATGGAGGTGTGAAGAACTCGCGTACATACGAAGAGGACGATTCTCTGCGCGGCTATGTCCTCACTCTCCAAAAATTTGAGGAACTTCTCAAAGAGGGCCAACGCGACGGAACGGTGACTATAACCGCAAAAACTATCGAAACCGACAAAACTTTTGAGCTATGAAGGATATAAGAAATCGATATCGCGAAATGGTGGCGCAGGTTCCACAGCCGATAAAAGATGAAATCGACCTGTCCTTTGCCATTTCCAACAAGATAGATTCGTTGATGAAAGAGCGCGGCCTCTCAAAGAAACAATTTGCAGATGCTCTCGGTAAACGTCCCGGTGAAGTAACGCGCTGGCTCAGCGGGCAACACAACTTCACTATTTCTACCCTCGCAATGCTGTCCTCCTTTTTCGGCAAATCTATAATCTCAGTGTGATTATGGCAAATGAATCCCTATCAGCGGCAAAAGCAGCTAAAAACGATGAGTTTTACACTCAATACTACGATATTGAGCGTGAGATAAGTGCTTATCTTGAATACAATCCGGATGTATTCAGGGGTAAAACGGTTTTGCTTCCATGCGATGATCCCGAATGGAGCAACTTTACGCTCTATTTCGCACAGCATTTCCAGACGCTTGGGCTGAAAAAGTTGATTTCCACTTCTTACGCTCCCGAAAGCAAGAAATACAAGACACCTTACCAACCATCACTTTTTGAGCATGATGCGCCGCAGTTTGACCCGGCTAAGACATCGGTACGTGGTAAAATCTTTATCCTCGACCACGACATTGATGGTGACGGTCGCATTGACTTCCACGACCTCGAATGGCGGTACCTCGACGGTGACGGAGATTTCCGCAGTGCCGAAGTCACCGCACTTCGTGACGAAGCCGATATCATTGTTACCAATCCGCCTTTCTCCCTTTTCCGTGAGTTCCTTGCATGGATAGTTAAAGCTGATAAACAATTCGTGATTATCGGTAATATGAATGCGTTGACATATAAAGAAGTTTTTCCGCTTATAATGTCCAATAAAATATGGATGGGGTGTACCATTCACAGTGGAGATCGAGAATTTGGCGTTCCCGATTATTACCCATTGAATGCAGCCGGGTGGCGTATTGATGAAAATGGCAACAAGTATATACGAGTAAAAGGAGTACGTTGGTTTACAAACTTAGACCACGGTCGTCGTCATCAGCCATTGTCCTTAATGACAATGGAGGAAAACATTATGTATTCCAAGCACAAAGAGATACGCGGCATAGGCTATGAGCATTATGAAAACTACGATGCGATGGAAGTCCCCTATACCGATGCAATCCCGTCAGATTACGAGGGTGTCATGGGGGTACCCATTACTTTTCTCGACAAATATTGCCCGGAGCAATATTCGATATTAGGGATAAGCCTTGAAGAAGCTGAAATGAGCAATATTAAATCTGAACTTGGCAAATTATCGGGTGGCCCTCGATTTTATGTTAGAAGAAATGGAGAATTAATACGTCTTTATGAACGTATTATCATTAAGAAAGTTACAACCTTTTGATTAAAATTCGCTGATAAACTTTCTCACGTAGTCCATTTCTTACAACGACACCGCTTGCATTCAAATCATACGTTCCAATTCTTCCGAATTTATGATAATACGCATCTTTACATTCCTGAGTTGAATAACTCCGGGATTTCAATGAATATAGATTCTCATTCTCACACATCCCTAATATCGAATCAATGTTTGATTTTTCTAATAAAGATACGACCATAGGTGCGATTGCCGTTTACCACGGTACAACCGCCACGATCTTGGGGATGCGGCCTATATTTCAATTCAGCAAGTATTTCGCTTGGAGCAGAGGCTCTTGTGTTCCCACTCGCTTGCCACAATATCGAATTTTAAGGACAATAAACCGATGAAAACAAAACTACATACAGAGTGGACAGTCGCCGATATCTGTGACGGCTTTGTCTACAACGAATACGAGGCCAAAGGTCTTTTCGGCATGGGTGGGCAACTCACCATTCAGCCGGAGTATCAACGCAACTATATTTATGCCGACGGCAAACGGGATGTTGCCGTAATAGACTCTGTGCTTAAAGGTTATCCGCTCGGTGTGATTTACTTTGTCAAGACAGCGGACGGCCGGTTTGAGGTGCTTGACGGACAGCAACGCATCACCTCTCTCGGACGGTTCTACAACGGTGCTGGAAAACTTAGCTGGAAAGACAGTCAAGGTCTTCCACAAAGTCTCGGCAGTCTGCCGAAAGAGCTGCGCGAAAAGTTCTTGAACGCCCAATTATTGATATACGAGTGCGAGGGCACCGAGCAAGAAATAAAGGAGTGGTTCAAGACCATAAACATTGCCGGAGTGCCGCTCAACAATCAGGAATTGCTCAACGCTGTATATTCCGGCCCGTTTATCACCGCAGCAAAGGAGGTGTTCAGCAACTCGCAGACATCTCAAATTCAGAAATGGAGTGCCTATATTAACGGAGCAGTCAACCGACAGGACTTTCTTGCAACCGCCCTCGAATGGGTGAGCCGAGGTAATGTCGAGGAATATATGCGCGACCACCGATTCAGCTCAGACATCACGGAACTTGTCAACTACTTCAACTCGGTAATTGGTTGGGTGCGCACGGTCTTTCCTATCGTTGAAAACGAAATGCGAGGTTTGCCGTGGGGTGAACTTTATGAACGATACCACAACACGCCCTATAATCCAACTCAAATGGTTCAAAGAGTCAAGGAACTGTATGCCGACCCATACGTTAAGAGCCGCCGGGGAATATTTGAATATCTTCTTGGCGGCGAAATAGACAAGAAACTCCTTGACATCCGTATATTTGATGAAGCCACCAAACGTGCTGTTTATTCTCGCCAGACCGAGTACGCAAAGGAAAAAGGAATTTCAAACTGTCCCGATTGCGCCTTAGGCCATCAAGCTACCGCACAGAAAATATGGAAGCCCGGCGAGATGGATGCCGATCACGTTACGGCGTGGAGCCGTGGTGGCGCAACATCGATTGAAAACTGCCAGATGCTTTGCAAACACCACACCCGCGCCAAGGGCAATCGCTGACCCGATTCCGTAGCAGTATATTTTGTGGAA
>JAUNGA010000093.1 GCA_030524765.1 Bacteroidales bacterium
ATCGGCACTATGTACACTCCGCCGGGTATGAACGCGTTGAGCGCCACCGCGAAAAGGAAAAACACCCCTACAAGTGCCAGGATGAATACTACCGATTTGAATCTCTCGTAGATTTTCGGCGTGATCAGCGCCAGATAGCCCAGCAGCAGTCCCAGCAGCAATGCCACGTAACAGAACTGGCCCAACCACATCAGCAGCGACGAGTGGGTCTCGTGGGTGAGGCGGGCGTCGAGCAGTTCTTCGTAGGTCTGCAGGTTGGTGAAATCCTGGCCCGAGATTATGTCGCCCTTGTTGATGATGGCCTGACCCTGCACGATCACGCCCCGGTCGGCTGTCAGGGTCTGATATTCGTTGTCATAGTGGCGGCGGTTTTCGGTCGGGTCGAATATTATGTTGGCCCTTAGCAGATTGTGCAGATTGGCCGAGATGAAATAGCGGTGTAGTCCATCGTCGGTGATTACCGTATCGAGATACAGATATATGTCGCGGGGCGACGTGAGCGACGATGTCGACATCTCGCTCAGCACGTTCTTGTCGAGGATGCGCACGCGTGGCAGCTCGCCGTCACGTATCTTGCTCATCGTGCCGGTCTCTATCACGCCGCTCTCATAGATTCTGTGCAGATAATTGCCGAGCCTGCGCTGATAGTCGGTGCCCGGCGATGCGGGCAGCGAGCGCACGATGGTGTCTACCACGGCTTTGTCGTATTGATAGATAGGCACAAACCGGGCCTCGAGCGTGTCGCGGGCGGCGCGCAGGGTGGCCGAGTCGGGGTGGATGGGTATGTCAAATGGCGCGATGAGCTGGGCATAGTTCCACGGACGGCCTTCCTCGTATATGAACTGATGGCTCTGGGGGTGCGGATAAAACCATACCATGACGATCGCCACCGCCAGAGCCACTCCTATGCGTTTGAGCAGACTGTTGCTTTTGATGTTCATTGTCATGCCTCTGTTACTTCTGGATTCGGGCGGCCGACTTGACGCCGTCGATAGTCATGATCTTGGCGCATAGGTCGCGCACCACGTCGACACCCGACACACGCACCCACAGATCGGCCGTGAACACCTCGTGTGCGGCCTCGATGTCGAGCTTGCGTATGTCGATGGCCAGATGTGTCGAGATCATCTGCGTGAGTTCCTGCAGTATGCCGTGGCGGTCGATACCCTCGATGTGTACGTGTACCTGGAATTTACCGCCGGCATTCTCCCATCGGGCGGCCACTATGCGCGGGCCGAATCCGGCCTTTAGTATCTGGGCCCGCGGGCAGTCGAGCGAGTGCACCTCTACGCGCCCGTCGTCCATGATATATCCCAGCACGTCGTCGCCCGGGATTGGCGAGCAGCAGTCGGCGTTGATATAGTTGACAGGCCCCTGCTCGTCGCAGCGCAGCACATATATCTCTTTGGTGTTGACGGCCGGTTTATCGCCCCCTGAGGCCGTCGTATCGTCTTCTTTTTTCTTGCCCAGACGCAGTATCTTGCCCAGGATGCCCGATGTCTTGCCGGTCGATTCGACAGACTTGCGCAGCGCTTTGACCAGGAATTCGCCGAGCATTATTTCCTCGTTGCCCAGTTGATAGCACAGCTCGTCGCGGTTGGGCACATGGTAGGTGCCCAGTATTTTCGATATCACGGCGTTGGTGTCGGGGATGTTGTGCTCGGCAAGCCAGTCGCGCAGTATCTCGCGGCCTTTGGCTGTCAGCGGCTGGCGCTGCTTGCGCAGGGCGGCGCGCAGGCGTGTCTTGGCATGGGCCGTGACCAGAAAGTCGGCCCATTCGGCCTGCGGGGTCTGCGACTGCGACGTGAGTATCTCCACCTGGTCGCCCGACTTGAGTTTCGAGCTCAACGGCACCAATCGGTGGTTGACCTTTCCCGCGATGCAGTGTATGCCTATCTCGCTGTGCAGCGCGAATGCCGCGTCGAGCACCGTGGCGCCCGCCGGCAGCGTGATCAGCTCGCCCTTGGGTGTGAACACCACGATCTCCGACGAGAAGAGGTTGAGCTTGACCGTGTCGAGAAAATCGATCGCGCTCGGCTCGGGATTGTCAAGTATGTCTTTGATGGTACGCAGCCATGCGTTCAGTTCCGATTCCTCGTCGCCCTCGCCGATTTTGTATTTCCAGTGGGCGGCAAAGCCCTTCTCGGCGATCTCGTCCATGCGGCGGCTGCGTATCTGCACCTCTATCCAGTTGCCGTCAGGACCCATCACCGTCAGGTGCAGGGCCTGATAGCCGTTGGCCTTGGGCGTCACGATCCAGTCGCGGGTGCGGTCGGGGTGCAGCCGGTAAAGGTCGGTGATGGCCGAGTAGATGCTCCAGCATATGCCCTTTTCTTTCGACTGGTCGTCGCAGTCAAACACGATGCGCATCGCATACAGGTCATATATCTCTTCGAACGGCACATGCTTGGCCTCCATCTTTTTCCATATCGAGTACACCGACTTCAGACGGGCTTTGGCCTCGTATTTCAGCCCCAGACCGTCGAGCTTGTCTTTGATCGGCTGTGAGAAGTCGCCATAAACGGCCGAACGTCGCGCCTCGCTCTCGCGTATCTTCTGCGAGATCGACTCATAAGCCTTGGGATGCTCATATTTGAATGCCAGATCCTCGAGCTCGGTCTTGATCGCGAACAGGCCCAGACGGTGGGCCAGCGGTGCATAGATATACAGCGTCTCGCCGGCGATCTTATATTGCTTGTTGGGCGCCATCGATCCCAGTGTGCGCATATTGTGCAGACGGTCGGCCATCTTGATGAGCACCACACGTATGTCTTCGCTCATGGTCAGCAACAGCTTGCGGAAGTTCTCGGCCTGAGCCGACGCCTTGTCTCCGAAAATGCCGCCCGAGATCTTGGTCAGGCCCTCCACCAGCTGCGCTATCTTGGCGCCGAAGTGCTGTTCGATATCCTCCACCGTATAGTCGGTGTCTTCTACCACGTCGTGCAGCAGTGCGGCGCATATCGAGGTCGATCCCAGGCCGATCTCCTGGCTGGCGATTTTGGCCACGGCGATAGGATGCAGTATATATGGTTCGCCCGAGCGTCTGCGCACACCTTTGTGTGCCTCTTTTGCAAAACGGTATGCGCGCTCGATTATCTCAACCTTTTTGCGGTGGTTGCTGCGCAGATATCCGTCGAGCACATCTGCAAAGGCGTCCTCGATCATGCGGTCTTCTTCGTCGGGGGTCATTCGTCGCTGGTCGGTCATATGGCAAAGCGTATCTATGGATTTAACCACAAATTTACTCTTTTTGCGTCATATCGCCAAAAAAATATTTGCATGTGGCGCAAGTTTCCGTTTCTCTTCTGCCACTGTCGCGTGTGGCTGTACACACAGCGCCCCCCTGCTGCGGCAGGAGGGCGCTGTGTGTGTATGTATCCTTTGTCGGGTATCAGATATTGCTTACGCGGCCGGCCAGCAGTACGGCTCCGGTCGGACGGTTTGTTATAAAGAATATGAAGGGACGGTTGAATGTGACCGTGACCTCATCGACACGCACTGCCGTGTCGCCGTTACTGCCCTTGGTCACCGATGCTACCTTGGCGCCGTCCTCATCCACTTCCATATAGTTGTACTGCCGGCATTCGAGGCCGGGAACGAATGTGTTGCAGCCCATTTTTGACAGCGTGGTCTTTCCGTTGTCGAATCCCATCAGCTCGAGTGCGTCCATCATGTCGCATTCCGAGGCTATCTTGTATTTCGGCAGACCCAGATGCACAAGTATATTGCTGTATTCCATGCGCAGACGTGTCCACACGTCATACGTGAACTTCTCTGAGAGCGACTCGATGGCCAGATCTTCCGGCGGCAGCACAAAAGTGATCGTAGTGGCCCCTTTGAACGGCATCGTCACAGCCTCGAAGCCATCCTCGCAGGCATATTCCATCTTGCCGTCGCGATGCATCATTGCGGCGATTCCGTCTCTGCCCGTGCCATGGAATATCTCTTTCTGTGTACGCGACTTGTCGAATTTCTCCCGCCACTCGCCCTGGAAGTACATCGCATTCAGCCAGAGTATGATCTTATCGCGGTCGTCGCTGTCGGCCACGCGGTCTATATAGCCGTGTGTGTTGGCATGCGCCCAGCTGTTGATCAGATCGATGGTCGAGCTGCTGCTCAGGTCGGCACCGTTCACATCGGCATAGAACATGTCGCGTATCGATTTGACGTAATCGGGCGAGACCGTCAATCGGTCGGAGTACCATATCGAGTTGGCGAGCAGGCACACATCAGTCCCTCCGGGATGGGCGGCCATACGCACATACTTGTTGCACAGGGTGTTCAACGCACCGAGGTCCTCTACTCCGACAACCTCCGAGATCTCCCGGGCGACCCGCTCGTCGCAGCTGTTGGCCATCATGGCCAAACACACCGTGGCGCTGAGCGGCGAGACCGTAAAGTTCTCCGACAACCCGTCTTTTGAGATCTCGGCCCAGTGGCTGTTGACGGTATTGAACATATCCACACCGAATCTGTCGACATTCGCGGCCACTTCGCGCTCAGACCGTGACAGATCGAACGTGCCCAGTTCAGGTACATTGGGATTACCCGTCTGTGGTACATCATCAGAACAGCTGTATGCCGCAACAAGCATCAGCGGCAAGAAATACTTGATCTTGTTCATAATATATTGATTTGGATTTATTTAGACATATGAATGTATTCTATATCATCCTGATATCGGACTTCGTTTGGTCTTAAAACGGATATATTGCAGACTCTGTCGCTGTCACTTTAGTGTCGTCTCCTCTTGACTGCATCCCCAACAAAGAAATGACACCCCGAGGATTAGGAATACTTTTTTCATCTGATAAAATTAAGTTAATAATTAAGGTTATAGTTATGCTAAAGAATCATAAGAAACATTAAGCGCCACAAATATAAGCAATTATTAACCGATATCCAAAATATCGGTTAATTATTTTATAAATTTTCGTTTTTTCTTTAAAACTCATAGCCGGTTCGGCAAGATTTGTTAAGGGCTCTGAAATTCAGAGCCCTTTATAGTCCGTATTGACGCGTTAGGCGCCGTTCAGCAGACGCCTGTCAGTTCTATCTCGAAAATCAGGGTTGATCCGCCGGGGATGCCCGGCTGCGAGAACCGTCCGTACCCCATCTCGGCCGACAGATAGACCTCCCATTTGTCGCCGGGGCGCATTTGCTGCAGAGCGATTATCCAGCCTTGTATCAGGTCGCGCATCCGCATGGCCTGCGCCGGGCCGCCGAGCGAACTGTCAAACTGTTTGCCGTTGATGGTACGCCCCGTATAGTGTACGGTCACCACGCTCGACGGGCGGGGACGGGGGCCGTCGGGCCGGCCGCTGCGTATCACCTTGTAATAGATACCGCGATCGAGGGGCTTCACGCCGGGTTCCTGCGCTTTTTGTTGCAACCATTCGCGGTTGCGCGCCACATAATCTTGCTTGGCCATATCTTTGTTTTTTTGTTGATGGTTGCTGAATAAGACGTTGTCATTGCCGACATATGACAGACCGCAACAACGGTCTTGCCGTGCTGCGGTCGATGTCGTGATGTCCTGTTGTCGTTATTTGCGGGTGAAGTGCATCGACAGGTGATTGTCTGTCACGGTAAATGTGCTGTCAGTGAGATCGCTCAGGGCCATAGACGACCGTGTGCCGAAATCCTTGCGCAGATTCTCTTCGGCATTCTTGTAGAACTCGTCCTTGCTCATACCCATTGTCTCGATCTGCGACATCAGTTTATCGTTGATCTTGAGATCAAAATGCTCGGGATCGACGGTGAAGATAAGTGAGTCGGGTGTGGCCGACCATTTGCCCTCGATGGTGAGATTGATGCAGTCGTCTATTCCCATCAGAGATGTCGACATCTTGGCTGTGAGCTTGTGGTCTGAAGCGTCAAGATCCCATTGGCATGAGCCCGAACCTATATTCTCTACGGGCAGACTGCAATCCCATGATCCGTTGAGTTTTTTCTCAGTGTCGTTTGCGCTGCCGCATGAGACAAGCGCCGCCATAATCGTCATCATGACGATTATCGGCATCAGAAAGTGTTTGGTCATAATTTATAATTTATATTTTTTAGCCAGTGCGTTGAGCAGTCGGCGCGCTTTTTCATCAGTCTCGGCTTTGGTCGGTTCCATGAACGACTCTTTTGACGGAATCAGCACACGTGTGCCGGGGCGGATCGAGTTGGGATTGCCCAGCTGCGGATTGGCCTCATATATGAATATCCAGTAGTTTTTCACACCATAGTGCTGACGGGCCAGCGTGGTGAGAAATTTGGACGATGTGATTGTGTCGTACACCGGTTGTGGGGCGGCCGCTGTCGGTTTTGCCTCGGGCTCGGGAGTAGGCTCGGGCTTGACGGTTTCAGCAGCCGGTTCGGGCGAAGTGGCTGTGGCGGCTGTGGGCGCCGGCATCAGCAGCGAGTCGAGCGACGAAGCCACTAAAGCCACCGTATCGCTTTCCTCGTCATAGGCCGACTCGTCAAAATCATATTTTGCCATCGTCTTGCCGGCAAAAAATCCGCCTATCAGACCCAATATCAGGCCTATCAGCACACCAAGCAATATCCACATGCCGGTATGCTGCTGATGATAGACTGCGACCGGCTGAGGCTCCGTTTCGGGTTCCGTTTCCAATACATGTGCCGGTTCCGGTTGAGGCTCAGGCTCGGGTTCGGGCTCAGGTTGAG
>JAUNGA010000094.1 GCA_030524765.1 Bacteroidales bacterium
ATATATGCCTTAAAAAGTTTTGACGTTGTATAAAATTAAGATGCGTCAGCCGTGGATTTTATTTTGATTTAAACTTTGGCCTTCCGGCTGTTGTTTTTACATTAAACATGCCTCAGATTAATGTTTATGAAAAGACTACCCGCCATATTAGCCATTGCTGTAGCGTCGTCGGCCGCAGTCGATGCTCAGGTTTCTTTCACATTCGGTGCCAGTCGCGACGGGGTGGCGTTAAACGTCTCAAGTGGATATGCTTATGCCACTCCTCTGGTTATCGCGCCTGCACCTGCGCCTCCGGTTGTACATATACCAATGTTGCCAGGTCGCTCTTACCAGCACTCGCGCAAGGCTCGTAAGGAAATGCGCAAGGCCGCCAAACATTATCGTAAGGCGGTAGAACATGCCTCTGAAGCTTATTACGAAGGCCTCATGGGGCCATTCGGAATCATATTCGGCGGCAGTCCTTACTACGATGACGACGATTACGAAGATTACTACGAGGAGTATTACGAACATCATCGCAAGCACCATAAGCACAAACCCAAACATCACAAAAAGCATCACAAGCGCCATAAACATCATCATGACGACGATGATGACTGATGCTTTGGCCGTTTCGGCAAATTTGCCTATCTTTGTGCGAATCATAGCCGAAACAATACATGTGCCAGCCAGCAACATCATCAAAGCCACGCTTCCTGATTCTTGACGGATTGCGTGGCATTGCAGCAATCATTGTCGTCATTTTTCATATTTTCGAAGCTTATGCAGCCGATCCTGTACAGCAGATTGTCAATCACGGATATCTTGCTGTCGACTTTTTCTTCGCGCTGTCAGGATTTGTCATCGGGTATGCCTACGACGACCGTTGGGCCCGTGGCATGACATTCTGCAACTTTGTCAAGCGACGCCTCATACGTCTGCATCCCATGGTGATAATGGGTAGCCTCATTGGCCTGCTGACATTCTATTTTACGGCGAGTCCTTCGTGCCCAAACGTTGCCACCACCGGCATCGCCGCCCTGCTGTTGCTATTTGTCATGTGCTGCCTGCTCATTCCCTCGCCCGATACTTTCGATCTGCGCGGTTGGGGTGAGACATATTCTCTCGACGGCCCGATGTGGACACTCATGTGGGAGTATATGGCCAATCTGCTATATGCCCTCTTTATACGTCGGCTTCCTATATGGATGCTCGCCCTGCTTGTTCTTGCTGCGGCAGTCCTCACCGTCGATGTGGCTCTCAACATCAATCTATTCAACCTTCTCACCACAGACCGTATGCAGATCAACACCGTCATAGGGGGCTGGTCTCTCACCGCCGAGCAGCTCTACATCGGCACAACGCGTCTACTATACCCGTTCTTCTGCGGTCTGCTGGTTTATCGGTTGGGCCGACGCATTCGTCTATCAGGCGGTTTCTGGTGGTGTGCGGCACTTGTGGCAGCCATGCTCGCCATGCCACGTATCGGCGGATACTCGGCCATGTGGCAAAACGGGCTCTACGAGGCAATCTGCATACTGTTGCTCTTCCCGCTCATTGTCATGACCGGTGCAGGCAGCGCCACAGGCGTGCGCACATCGGCCGCCTGCCGATGGCTCGGCAGCATTTCATATCCGCTATATCTCTCGCATTATCCTCTTATATATATGCTTTTTGCCTGGAATCGCACCCACGCCGATCTCGCCACACCCGTTCATATATTTGTCGGTGTCTCGGTGTTTATTTTATCTATCGCCCTGGCACTTGCTGTGACACGCCTCTACGACATTCCCATACGCCGTTGGCTCACTTCGAGATTCATCACCACCGCGACTCGGTAACGTCGGTATTAAACGCCATGACCAACTCGCGGGCAGCCTTCGCAAAAGCCTTTGCCCGCGAATCGCCACTTTCATCGGGCCACACCAACCGGTAATTATGACTACCGTCAGCAGGCTCGGTATAGACCAGTACATAGGTCGCCTTGTCGACTTTCACCTTGCCGTCATCATCGCGGCGTAGCTTTACACGTACCATAGCGCCGCCACGGGTATCACGCGTTTTCATATTAGATATGAAATTACCCAACGAATATACCAATAGACCCTTGTCGCCCGACGGCAGGTCAATCATGTGCATCGGCTGCACTACATGCGGATGACCGCCTATCACAATCTCTACACCCAGCTCGTCGACAAGGAACTTTGCCAAAGACGTCTGCGTAGAGTGGGGTTGCAGCTTATATTCAACGCCCCAATGGACACAGGCCGCGATCACCTCTGCACCGGCATCACGTGCAGATCTCACATCATGCCTTATACGCTCGCGGTCGATATAGTCGACCACAACCTCGCGGCCGGGCTCTATACCGTTGGTACCATACGTATAATTGACAAAACCGACTTTTATGCCATTGATATTCTTGACGCAAGGCAACACGGTGTCACGCTGTGTTGTTGTCGCATACGTGCCGATATGATCAAGGCCTTTACGTTCAAGGCATTCAACCGTAGCCTTCAGACCTCGGTCGTGGCGGTCGAGCGTATGATTGTTGGCCGTCAGGAACATATCGAATCCTGCCCCGGCCAGCGCGTCGACATAACTCTCCGGAGCATTAAAACATGGATAACCCGAATAGTGCTGCGTGGCCGAAACAGGTGTCTCAAGATTCACAACAGCATAATCGGCACTGAGCACATAAGGCGTTATCGTCATAAAATACTCCGAAAAATCGTACGACCCGTCACTACGACGGGCCGCATCGAGTTGTCCCTGATGCATCATGGCGTCACCGGCAAACACCAGTTCGGCCTCGTCGTTACCAAAAAGCAACGACAGCAGTGATACCATCAAGGGCAAGAACATTGCCATTTCGCGGCAATATTATTCGGGATAGATTTCGTGCATCGCAGCGCGCAGAGTGTTCTGCATCAACGATACGATAGTCATCGGGCCGACTCCACCCGGCACAGGAGTGATATACGAGCACTTTGGCGCTACATTCTCGAAATCGACATCACCGCTCAGACGGAATCCCGACTTACGCGTAGCATCAGGCACACGGGTCGTGCCGACATCGATCACGGTGGCTCCCTCTTTCACCATATCGGCAGTCACAAAACCGGGCTTGCCCAGCGCAGCGACCAATATGTCAGCCTCTCGGGTAATCGAAGCAAGATCCTCTGTAGCGCTGTGACAGACATTGACTGTCGCATCGATACCACGCTGCATCATCAGCGATGCAAGCGGCTTGCCCACGATATTGCTGCGGCCTATGATCACACAACGTTTGCCACGGGTAGGTATATTATAGCGCTTGAGCAACTCTACTATACCGGCCGGAGTAGCTGATCTGAAGCAAGGCAACCCCAGCGACTGGCGACCTACATTCACCGGATGAAAACCGTCGACATCCTTCTCGGGCCGGATAGCTTCGGTGACCCGCTGTTCATCGATATGTCTGGGCAGAGGCAACTGCACGATAAATCCGTCAACCTCAGCGTCGTTGTTGAGATTATCGATCAGAGACAACAGCTCGGCCTCGGTGACATCAGCCTCACGCCGTATCACTGTCGAGCGAAAGCCACAGGCCTCGCAAGCTTTGACCTTGTTGGCCACATAAGTCTCACTGCCGCCATCGTGGCCCACGAGTATAGCTACAAGATGAGGGGCGCGTCTGCCCTCGGCAGTCATTCTGGCTACCGTCTCAGCGATTTCTGCCTTGATCTGAGCCGATGTTGCTTTACCGTCTATCAGTTCCATTTCACTTCAATTTACGAACAGGCTTTTCAAATGACTATTTATTATCACTTGCGCATTCCACGCAGGTTGCGCATCGCCGCCATCGGATTCTTGATCGAACCGGCCATCTTCATCATCTGGCACATCTGGTCAAATTGTTTGAGCATGCGGTTGACCTCCTGTATTGTCGTGCCCGACCCATTGGCGATACGTTTCACGCGTGTGCCCTTGATTACGTCGGGATGCTCACGCTCGTAGGGTGTCATCGAGTCGATGATTGCCTCTATGCTCTTGAAGGCATTGTCGTCTATCTCTATATCTTTGATAGCCTTGCCCAGACCGGGAATCATAGATGCCAGATCCTTGATGTTGCCCATCTTCTTGATCTGCTGTATCTGCTTGTAGAAGTCTACAAACGTATATTGGTTCTTACGCAGCTTGCGGGCCAGTTCCTCAGCTTCTTTCTCGTCAAATTGCTGCTGAGCTTTCTCGACCAGCGACACGATATCGCCCATGCCGAGTATACGGTCGGCCATACGGTTTGGATAAAAGACATCTATACCGTCAAGCGACTCGCCCGTACCCACAAATTTTATAGGCTTGTTGACTACCGTGCGTATGGTCAGAGCCGCGCCGCCACGGGTATCACCGTCAAGTTTGGTCAGCACCACGCCATCAAAATCAAGACGCTCGTTGAATGTCCGAGCCGTGTTCACTGCATCCTGACCAGTCATCGCGTCGACCACAAACAGGGTTTCGGTCGGGTTGATGGCTTTCTTGATAGCCTCGATTTCATCCATCATCTGCTCGTCGACAGCCAGACGGCCGGCCGTATCGATTATCACCAGGTCGTGATTGTTCTGTCTGGCATACTCGAGAGCCTTGCGTGCAATCTCGACAGGTGCTTTCGATCCCTCGATTGTGAATACAAGCACATCGATCGACTCGCCCAGTACTTTCAACTGATCGATAGCCGCCGGACGATAGACGTCGCATGCGACCAGCAGCGGACGCATTGCGCGCTCGCTCTTCAGACGCTTTGCCAGCTTGCCCGAGAATGTTGTCTTGCCTGAGCCCTGCAGACCCGACATCAGTATCACTACCGGTTTGGCCTTCAGATTGAGTGTCGCGGCATCGCCGCCCATCAGGGCTGTCAGCTCGTCGTGCACAATCTTAACCATCAGCTCACTGGGCTTGATAGCAGTCAGCACATTCTGGCCGAGGGCCTTGGTCTTTACGGTATCGGTAAATGTCTTGGCGACCTTATAGTTGACGTCGGCGTCGATAAGGGCGCGGCGCACGTCCTTGAGAGTCTCGGCTACATTGATTTCGGTAATCTTGCCTTGACCCTTCAGTATCTTGAAACTGCGTTCGAGTCTTTCACTTAGATTTTCAAACATGGGCGGGTAGGGGGGAGATGATGGTTTTGTTATTCAATTATTTGAGACGGTTGGTTGCCGTATCCGGGAAAATCACACTTGGCTTGAATGTGCGAGCCTCATCAAAAGGCATCGTAGCATAAGCCATGATGATCACTATATCACCGGGCTGCACCAATCGGGCGGCTGCACCGTTGAGGCATATCACGCCACTGCCGCGTTCGCCGGGTATCGCATACGTATCAAGGCGGGCGCCATTGTTGTTGTTGACTATATACACCCGTTCGCCGGGCAAAATATTTGCCGCGTCGAGCAGATCCTCGTCAATTGTGATACTGCCGATATAGTCAAGACGAGCCTCGGTCACCGTCACACGGTGTATCTTCGATTTAAGCACTTCTACATTCATGCTCATAAATATTTTCGCCGCAACGAATTATAAATTTATTTTTAACTTTAAGCCTGGGCTACAGCCTTATACTTGATATTGTCGATCAGTCTCACATCGCCCATCCATACAGTAACACAACCAACCGTTGGTCGTGACCAGTCGGCTGCGGGCTGCAGAGTCTCGGCATCGACTATCTGATAATACTCGACTTCCATACCGGGCACTGCATTGATACGCTCAGTCACTTTTGCAGCCACCTCGCCGGGCTCGAGTTTACCGACAAGATCCAGACTATCTGCAAGCTCCTTGTGTATCTGCGGGGCGATGGCGCGTTGATCGGCACTGAGGCGCACGTTGCGCGAACTCATGGCCAGGCCATCGGCCTCGCGCTTGATCGGACAATCTACGATGTCTATGTCAAACCCTTCGAGCGTGGCCATACGGCGTATCACAGCGATCTGCTGATAGTCTTTCTCCCCGAAATAGGCCTTGTCGGGCTCGACCATCGCAAACAGCTTGCTCACAATCTGAGCGACACCGTTGAAATGACCGGGACGCATAGCGCCCTCCATCACTTCGGCCACAGGACCAAGATCAAACACGCGGGTATCGGGTTCGGGATATATCTCTTCGACCGTAGGCACAAAAGCCACATCGACGCCGGCGGCCTCAAGACGGGCGCAATCGGCATCTACAGTACGCGGGTAGGTGCGCAGATCATCCGGATTGTTAAATTGAGTCGGATTCACAAAAACGCTCACCACGACAAACTCGCAGTCGCTCTTGGCTTTGGTCACCAGCGACATGTGACCGTCGTGCAGGGCACCCATCGTGGGCACCAGTCCGATGCGTTTGCCGTCTTTGCGCGCATTGGCCACTGCCTCACGCAATCCGGCTACAGTTGAAATGATTTCCATCTTTTGCTTTTAAAATCGGCTGCAAAATTAAGCATAATTTCCTACTTATGCAATATTTTCGGTTGCTTACCGGGACAACCGCACGGCTCTTTCATTTAAGATCGCGTTGTCATGTCAGATGGATGTGTTATTTTATAGCCGGATCAAAATAGTGATGAATAAGCCTTTTATCCCTGGTTTTCAATGAAATAAATGTTTAAAAATTTGGCCAAGTGGCAGATTTTTCGTAACTTTATAGGTG
>JAUNGA010000095.1 GCA_030524765.1 Bacteroidales bacterium
TGTCCTTTTGGGGATACAGCAGTTCGTCATGCAACGATTATACCTGAGTAGTTACAAACAAAACAAAAGCGCGGTTGTTGAAACCACGCTTTTGCATATATTGTTACGAGCAATCAGACGACTTACTCCATCAGCTTGCGATAGCGGCGACGGGGCAGTTCTTTTCCACCGTTCTGAGCACGCTTGAAATCTTCGTACTCGGAGTACGAACCCTCATAGAAGACAACCTTGCCGTCGCCCTCAAACGAGAGTATGTGCGTGCATATGCGGTCGAGGAACCAACGGTCGTGGCTGACCACGACAGCGCAACCGGCAAAGTCGTCGAGGCCCTCCTCGAGCGCACGCAATGTATTGACGTCAATATCATTGGTAGGCTCGTCGAGCAAGATGACATTACCTTCCTCTTTAAGTGCCATGGCCAGATGCAGACGATTGCGCTCGCCACCCGAGAGGACGGCGATTTTTTTCTCCTGATCGGCTCCGGTAAAGTTGAATTTCGACAGATAGGCACGGGCGTTTACATCACGGCCACCCATACGGAATGATTCAACTCCCTGCGAGATTACCTCATAGACAGACTTTTCGGGCAAAAGGTCGTGGTGACGCTGGTCGACATAGGCAACCTTGACAGTCTCGCCGACCTCAAATGATCCGGCGTCGGGTGCTTCCTGCCCCATGATCAGACGGAAGAGGGTCGTCTTACCTGCGCCGTTCGGACCGATGACGCCTACAATGCCGTTGGGCGGCAAAGCAAAGCTCAGATCGGTGAACAGGGTCTTTTTGCCAAACGATTTGGCCAGCCCGGTGGCTTCGATGACCTTGTTGCCCAGACGCGGGCCGTTGGGAATGAATATCTCGAGACGTTCTTCTTTTTGTTTCTGGTCTTCGTTGAGCAATCGGTCATAAGATTTCAGACGGGCCTTGCCTTTGGCCTGACGGGCTTTAGGAGCCATGCGCACCCACTCGAGCTCGCGTTCGAGGGTTTTGCGACGTTTCGAGGCCTGTTTCTCTTCCTGAGCCATGCGCTTGGTCTTCTGTTCAAGCCACGACGAGTAATTGCCCTTCCAGGGTATGCCTTCGCCACGATCGAGCTCGAGAATCCATCCGGCCACGTGGTCGAGGAAGTAGCGGTCGTGGGTGATTGCGATCACCGTGCCCGGATACTGCTGCAGATGCTGCTCGAGCCAGTCGATCGATTCAGCGTCGAGGTGGTTGGTGGGCTCGTCGAGCAAGAGTATATCGGGTTGCTGCAGCAGCAGGCGGCACAGGGCCACGCGGCGTCGCTCGCCGCCTGACAGGGTGTCGACGCTCTGATCGTCGGGGGGACATTGCAGAGCATCCATCGCACGCTCGAGTTTAGAGTCGATATTCCATGCATCGGCGGCATCGAGTTTGTCCTGCAACTCGGCCTGACGGGCAATGAGCGCGTCCATCTTGTCGGGATTCTCGAGCACGTCGGGGTCGGCGAAAGCCTCGTTGACGCGGTCAAACTCGGCCAGCAGATCCATGATGGGCTGCACGCCCTCGCGCACAACCTCGATGACAGTCTTGCCGGGGTCGAGATGCGGCTCCTGCTCAAGATAGCCGACACTGTATCCGGGCGCGAACACCACCTCGCCCTGATAGTCTTTGTCTACGCCGGCGATAATCTTCAGGAGCGACGATTTACCCGAGCCGTTCAGACCGATTATACCGATCTTGGCGCCGTAGAAAAACGACAGGTATATGTCTTTGAGTACAGTCTTTTGGGGAGGGTAGGTCTTCGAGACACCTACCATCGAGAAAATGATCTTTTTGTCGTCTGCCATTTTTGTCAATTATTTCTTTTTAGGAGCGTAGCGCACGGCATAGTCACAGCGGGTACGGCCGGTGACGATGTTGTTGAGCTTGCTGCGGATGAGCTGTTTGCGTATCGGAGAGATATGATCGATATAGACACGGCCCTCGAGATGGTCGTATTCGTGCTGGATGATGCGTGCAAGGAATCCGTCGAATTCCTGCTCGTGCTGCTCGAAGTTTTCGTCGAGCCAGCGCATGCGAATGTGCTCGACACGCGGCACATTCTCGGATATGCCCGGCAGGCTCAGACATCCCTCGCCGCGCACAATGCGCTCGCCGTCGAGCACCTCGACCGTAGGATTGATGAGCGTCAGCTTTACGCCGTCGAGTTCGGGGAACGTATCGGCCAGAGGCGATGCGTCAATTACGATTATGCGGTCGTTGCGGCCGATCTGCGGAGCTGCAAGGCCGACGCCCTCAGAGGCATACATGGTCTCATACATATTGGCCAGCAAGGCGGGCAGCTCCTCGTAGTCGGGTGTTATGTCAGTCGATACTTTACGGAGCACCGGATGCCCGTACAGATAGATTGGTAGTTTCATTATTTATTGTCTGTAAGCTTTGCTTTGTAAATAATCGTTGAGAATGATCGAGGCCGAGATCTCGTCGACAATCTCGCGGTTGCGGCGGTCGCTCTTTTTCATGCCTCCGTCTATCATGGCACGATGGGCTATCACCGATGTAAACCGCTCGTCGAAAAACTCGATTTCGACCGGAGCGATCTCTTTGCGCAGTCTATTGATCACCGGAGTGAGATAGCGCACCGACTCTGACGGCTCGCCCCGCATGGTTGTGGGATAGCCAACAATCACACGGTCGACGGGCTCGGCAGCCATGTACTGCTTGACAAACGCGATCAAGCCGGCGGTGGGCACAGTGGTCAGGCCGTTTGCCACGATACGCATCGGATCGGTCACGGCAATACCGCAACGCTTGCGTCCGAAATCGATTGATAAGAGTCTTGCCATAATTCGAGTGCAAAGGTACGCAGTTTTCGGCACATTACACGACTGCAAACCACTAAAAACAAAAAAAATTATCCGTCATCGCGACGAATAATCTTCTTACCTTAAATCTAATACCATGAAAAACTGATGCAAAGTTAATGTTTTTATGTTATATAACATAATTATTGAATGAGAAATTTCAATAATTAACTCTTTTTAACCAAACTACATCTAAGTCACATTAATATATATGACATTTTACAGCGTGACATGATACGGTCACCGTTTTTTGTAGACCGTTGTCGAGTTTTTTTGCTAATTTTGTGTACGATTTTAGATTGCACTGCGAGATAATGAAAATCTTTTCATCTGAAGAAATAAATGCCATTCGCCGTTACACCCTCAAAGAACAGGGCATCACCCCCGTGCAGCTCATTGAGTCGATCGGCGAATCATTGGCCTGCGAGATCATCACATCGACCATCCCGGGCCACAGGCTCATCATATTCGCCGGCCCCGATCTCAACGGAGCTTATGCCCTAACGACTGCACGCCATCTGTGCCTGCAGGGCTACAGACCGGCGGTATATCTGTTCAATATCGGAGGCAACCGCGCCACAACCGAGTGTGCCGGCGCCCGCGACCGTCTGCGCGACGAGTGCGGCGACGACATCATAACCGAGGTGACAGGGCTCAAATTCGCCATGCCCGACATGCAGGGCGACGTCACCGTCGTAGACGGCCTCTTCGGCACCGAGCGGCAGACGCCACTATCGGGCGGATACCAGGCCATCGTGCGACATATCAATGAGACATGCCGCCGCATCATATCCATAGACGTGCCGTCGGGGCTGCTTGCCGACTCGACCGAGAGCATGATCAACCGCAATATCATCCACGCGACCCTCACTCTGGCCATAGGCATGCCCCGTGTGGGATTTTTCATGCGCGAGAATGCCGAGCTGCTCGGCAACTGGAAGGTCATTCCCGTCGACTACAGCATCACAGCCATACAAAGCGCCCCCTGGAAGTATCGCCTTGCCGAAAAGGCCGAGATACGACGCATCCTGCAGCCACGCGACCCGTTTGCGTCAAAAGCCGATTTCGGCGACGCCATACTCTTTGCCGGCAGCTACGGCATGATGGGTGCCGCAGTACTTGCCGCCAGAGGCGCCTTACGGGCCGGATGCGGCAAGGTGACGGTGCACTCGCCCAAGTGCGGCTACTTTGTGCTGCAGACAGCAGTGCCCTGCGCCATGTATGACAACGATCCGGGCGACTGCGTGATCAACCGCATCGAGCTGCAGCACGACTACAAAGCCGTAGCCATCGGCCCCGGCATGGGCACGGCCGACTCGACCATCGACACGCTCGACGAATTCCTCAAGATCGCCAATGCCAACAGCCGCCCGCTCGTGCTCGACGCCGACGCGCTCAACTGCCTGTCGATACGTCCGGCGATGCTCAACCACATACCCGTGCTGTCGGTGCTCACGCCACATGCCGGCGAGTTTGACCGTCTCTTCGGGCGTCAGCCGTCATCATACGCCCGCCTGCTCAAAGCCATCGACGTCGCCGTCAAACGTCAGGTGATAATCGTGCTCAAAGGGCGATTCACTGCCGTCGTGCGCCCCGACGGCAAGGTATGCTTCATCCCCACAGGCACACCGGCCATGGCCACAGGCGGCACAGGCGACGTGCTCACCGGAGTGATCGCCGGACTCATTGCCCAGGGCATCCGCCCCGAACTCGCCGCCATAGCCGGTCCATACCTGCACGGACTCGCCGGCGAGCTCGCCGCCCAACAACACGGCACCTACGGCGTTACAGCCGAAGACGTCGCAGCCAACATCGGCCGCGCAATCAAATCTATTATCGAATAATCCACATACCTCTCCCCCACCCTCATGAAACTCATCAGCACACTCGCCGCCATCGCCGCCACAGCCATGCTCATGCCGGCGGCAGCACAGACCACTCAAAAACTCACAGCCACAAAAGCCAACGAGTACGGCCTCATATACTCTTTGCCGGTCACAGAGCTCGACATCACCATCGAGACCGAACACTCACGCCGTACACCCGGAGAATTCTACAACTACTCTCGCCGGCACCTCGGTCTCGGCGGAGCCATTACCGAACCATCGACTACCGTCACCGTCAAATCAGTGACAATCACTCCGCGCGGCGTGGCCGACCCCGACAACCGCTGGCTGGTACAATTCAAAAGCGGCTCGACCCCGTACATGCTTCTAACACCTGAGGGATTGCCGCTCGCAGTAAATACCGAGAGCGTAGCCGACAGCAACCGGCCGGCGCTGCCCGAGCCCGTGGCGCCACAGCCCACAATCCTCGAGACCGACGCCGCCCGTCAGGCCATGACCCAGGACATGATACGCAGCTCGTCGACATCAAAACGCGCCGAGCTGGCCGCACAGCGCATCTTCGAACTGCGCGACACACGCTCAGACCTGCTATCGGGCCAGGCCGACAACGCCCCCGCCGACGGTCAGGCCATGCAGCTTGTGCTCGACAATCTCTCGCGCCAGGAGGCCGCACTGACAGCCATGTTCACCGGCACAGAGCAGAAATGGACATCAGTAGAGACAATATCTGTGCGTCCCGACTCACTCGGGCTGGCCGACGAAGTGATCGCACGCATATCGCCGATTGACGGTATTCTCACCCCCGACAATCTTGCCGGAGCACCCGTCACGCTCAGTATCGACATCATCGAGCAAGGCTCACTGCCCGTCAACGACAAGGGCGAGGCAAAACGTTTCCCGAAAGGCGGCCTGGCCTACACCATTCCGGGCAGGGCCCGCGTAAGCGTCAACTACGACGGACACACCATCGCATCAACCGAGGTCAGTCTCGCCCAGATTGGCGTCACATTCGGGCTCGACCCCTCGCTCTTCACCGACAAGAAAGCGCCGTCAAAACTCCAGCTTGATCCCACGACAGGCGCAGTAGTGCTCCTTGGCCCGGCCGACTAACGGCACATAAATCCTCTCGGAATCCGAGATGCGGACATCTCCCTAAAAACAACCGAAATAATTTGGTTATTCGCAAAATATACGTAACTTTGCACCGCAAAACCGTTGCCCGAATGGTGGAATGGTAGACACGAGGGACTTAAAATCCCTTGGCCATTGCGGCTGTGCGGGTTCGAGTCCCGCTTCGAGCACTGCAAACCCTCTTTAGCTCGCTGAGTTTTAGAGGGTTTCTTATTTCACAAAGCATTCAGGAGGCATGTCGTGACGCGCTTCAAGGGAACATTATCCGCCTGGCGGCGTTATTTTTATATCTAAAGGCAATCAGACATGACTCAATCGGAACTACATAATCATCACACCCACAGCCACCAGCGGGCAGTTTCGCTCAACGCGGCCTTTATCACCGGCATATCCCTCAACTCAGCATACGTTATATTTGAAACCATTTTCGGCTTCACTTATAACTCAATGGGACTGCTGTCTGATGCAGGGCACAATCTGTCGGATGTGGCGTCACTGCTGATTGCCATGGTGGCCTATAGGCTGATGTCACACAAACCCGACTGCAGACACACCTACGGATACAAAAAATTCTCGATTCAGGCGTCGCTTATCAATGCACTGCTGCTTTATATCGCTGTCGGAGCCATTCTCGTCGAATCAATCGATA
>JAUNGA010000096.1 GCA_030524765.1 Bacteroidales bacterium
CTATGCCTTAAAAAGTTTTGACGTTGTAAAAATTTAAGATGCGTCAGCCGTGAAAATATCGAGAAGGTGTGAGAATATTGTAGAAAAAAGAACATTATAGTCGGCGTGATTGTACATGAAAAGCAATCACGCCGATTTTTTTATTCTTTTTGCAGATATCAGTCCCGAAAATGTTGAAAAATTTGTAATTTTGTAAACTAAATAAACTGTAAGACCACATGCTTGATTTGTTCGTCCCGTTGGCGCTGTTTGATGCGGCGTCTTTCTTTCAATGGTTTGTCGAAAATGCGAGTTATCTATTCGTATTTGTTTTCATGGTCATTGAGAGCTCGTTTATACCTTTCCCGTCAGAGGTGATCGTGCCGCCTGCGGCATATCTTGCCGCTGCCCACAAGGGTGATCTCAATGTATTCATGATCGTACTCGTGGCAACTGCCGGCGCACTGACAGGCGCACTGATCAATTATGGCCTGTCGCTGTGGATCGGCCGTCCGTTGGTGTATAAATTCGCGAATTCGCGTGCAGGACATGCTTGTCTTATCGATGAAAAGAAAGTGCAGCAGGCAGAAGCGTATTTTGACAAGCATGGAGCAATCTCGACATTTATAGGTCGATTGATACCTGCTGTGCGACAACTTATCTCGATACCTGCCGGTCTTGCCCGCATGAATATATGGATGTTTATGCTTTTCACCTCGCTCGGTGCAATGGTATGGAATGCCGCGCTTGCCGCAATGGGCTGGTGGCTGCATTCGTTTGTCCCTTACGAAGATCTTTTCAGTAAGGTCGAACAGTACAACTCTTATCTGTCAATGGGCGGATTGATTATCGGTGCCGCCTGTGTGGCATTTATCCTTTACAGATTTTTCTCAAATAAAAAGAATCAAAAGTCACTATGATAGTATCACCCTCATTATTGTCTGCTGATTTCGCAAATCTTGCCCGTGATGTCGAGATGCTTAACGAATCGGATGCCGACTGGTTGCATTGCGATGTGATGGATGGCGTGTTTGTGCCGAATATCTCGTTCGGGTTCCCGGTAATAGAGGCTGTTGCCAAGACTGCCAGCATACCTCTCGACGTGCATCTGATGATCGTTAACCCTCAGAATTATGTGGGACAGGTGCGCGATTGCGGCGCAGCGATAATGAATGTGCATCAGGAGGCTTGTGTGCATCTGCACCGCACCGTACAGGCCATCAAGGCCGCAGGCATGAAGGCGGCCGTGACTCTTAATCCGGCCACACCGATAGTGATGCTCGAGGATATCATAGGCGACCTTGACATGGTGTTGCTGATGAGTGTCAACCCGGGATTCGGCGGTCAGAAGTTTATACCTCGCACACTTCACAAAATACGCGAACTACGCGAAATGATAGATGCTGCAGGCACCGATACGCTTATTGAAGTCGACGGCGGCGTGAATGTGAACAATGCCCCTCTGCTTGCCGAGGCCGGCGCCGATGTCCTGGTAGCCGGCAGCGCAGTCTTCTCGGCTCCTGATCCTAAAGCTATAATCAGATCGCTTGCGGCATTGTGATCGGCGTGACTCTCTTCTCTTGATTTTTTAACCTCTCATTACCTCACATATCAGATGAAACCCAACTCACCCATTGACCTGTCGCTCGACGGTTTCGGCACAGCGCCCGAACCTCGTGTGACAAAGACAGACACGGCAACGGCCGATATACCCCGTGAGCGTCAGACGAAGTCGGCCACACAACGTCGCAAGGTGACGCCGTCGCAACAGCCGGTAAAACCGCGTAAGAAACCACAGCAGGAATCAAAATACAACCCGGTCATAGAATTTTTCCGCAGTCCGCGTACACGACATACTCTTGGCGTGATACTGACAGTGTTGTCGGTGGTGATGCTTATCGTGACATTCAATTATCTGAAAAACGGAGCCGCCGATCAAAGCCTTGTGGCAGGACGCAGCATTTCGGAAATTGCCAACTCAGGTCAGACAGTCGAGACCGCAGGCGGACCGGCAGGTTCAAAACTGGCTCATCTACTGCTGGTCGATGGCCTTGGTCTGGGCTCGCTCGTGATGGTAGTCTATACCGGTGTGCTGGGTCTATCGCTTTTTGGCTTGATGCGCTGCCGTTTCTGGGCATTCACATTCCGTTGTCTGTTCACAGCAATATCACTGTCGATAATTCTCGGCCTGTTTACTTATAATTTTGAATCAACAATCAACTGGGGAGGCAATCACGGGCACTATGTCAACCAATGGATGTATCACGTGTCTGACGCGGTTGGAGCCTATGCGTTGAGTGTGATGCTGATAGGTCTGCTGACTGTAATGTATATCAATCAGATACGGCTTTTCTGCATTAATGTGTCCGGCGGTGTTGCAAAAGCCCGCCAGGCAATGGCCGCCGCTGCTGCCGAGGGACGCAAGATTTCTACAGAACTTGCCGATGTGCCCGAGACAAGCAATGCGATGGCTGTGCCGGTGACAGAACCCACAGAGGCTCCGGCATCTGCCGTCTCTGCGCCGGTCGCTGACACCGAGAAGACTTTGCCTGATGAAATGATAGGCTTCTCAATAGATGATATCGACGAACTTCCGGCTACGACGACAGCCAATTTTGACAGCCGACCTGCCGATAAGCCGGTAGTGGTTGATAAGGCTGAGAAAGAAGCCGCACCTTCCGAGCCTGAGTTTAACGTAATCACAGCTAAACCAGAAACTGTTGAACCAAAAGAGAAAACTGTCGAATCGGTTCTTGCCCAGGATCCTTTGAACATCCGCGACGAGCTGTCGCACTATAAATTCCCCGATATCGATCTTTTGATCGATCGTCCGGTCGACAATCTGGTCAACGCCGACGAGCTGCAAGAGAATAAAGATCTTATCGTCAAGACTCTGAGCGATTATAAAATACCAATCTCAAAGATCGAGGCTACCATCGGCCCTACAGTCACCCGCTATGAGATTGTGCCCGCCGAGGGTGTGCGTATTGCCCAGATCAAACGCCTCGAAGATGATATCGCACTGCAGTTGGCCGCACTCGGTATCCGCATTATAGCGCCTATTCCCGGCAAAGGTACGGTCGGTATCGAGGTGCCTAACCGCACACCGCAGACCGTATCGATGTACACCGTGCTTAATTCGCGCAAATACCGCGAGTGCAAGATGGCTCTGCCGATGGCTCTCGGTTCGACCATCAACAATGATATCTTTATTGAAGATCTCGCACGTATGCCCCACCTGCTTGTGGCCGGTGCAACGGGTCAGGGTAAATCCGTAGGTCTTAACTGTATCATCGCCTCACTGCTCTACAAGAAGCATCCAGGCGAGCTGAAATTTGTGCTGATTGACCCCAAAATGGTCGAATTCAGTCTGTATAGCCGTATAGAACACCATTATCTGGCAAAATTGCCTGACGAGGAAGATGCAATCGTGACCGAGCCATCCAAGGCACTTACGACCCTGCAGTCGCTGTGTGTCGAGATGGACAACCGCTATGAGTTGCTCAAAGCCGCGTCGGTACGCACCGTTGACGAGTATAACAGCAAGTTTACGCGCCATATGCTCAATCCCGAGAAGGGGCATAAGTATATGCCTTATATCGTGATGGTAGTCGACGAGTTTGCCGATCTGATAATGACAGCCGGCAAAGAAATATCTAATTACATCGCTCGTATCGCACAGAAAGCGCGTGCTGTGGGCATGCACATGATCATCGCCACACAGCGTCCGTCAACCGACGTGATCACAGGTATGATCAAGGCAAACTTCCCCGGCCGTATAGCCTTCCGCGTGGCATCGATGGTAGACTCGAAGACTATTCTTGATTGTCCCGGAGCCAACCGTCTCATTGGCCGCGGTGACATGCTGTTCAGCCACAACGGAAAGATGGAGCGTGTGCAGTGTGCGTTTATCGACACACCTGAGGTGGCGGCGATCGTTGACTTTATCGACCGTCAGACGGGTTATCCCACAGCATATCTGCTGCCTGAGCCCCAGAATGAGAATGCCATTGTGCCGGGTGCGATCGATCTGTCGAAACGCGATGAGAAATTTGATGACTGTGCCCGTTTTGTAGTGCAGAACAGTACAGCCTCGACGTCATCGTTGCAACGCAGGTTTGAAATCGGGTACAATAAGGCCGGAAAGATCATGGATCAACTTGAGGCAGCAGGTATTGTCGGGCCGGCCGACGGTCAGAAACCGCGAGCTGTGCTGGTCGATGCCATGGCTCTCGAAGATCTGCTGCGGTCGCTGTGACAACCCAACGGCCACTATGTTTGTTATCAATTCTGATGAAGACAATAATCAAAGTCCTGATAATTCTGTTGCCGGCTCTATTTGCCCTCGGCCCGCAGGCCCGGGCGGCTGAGTCGGCGACAAGTCTGTTGGCTCGTTGCGCGGCCAAGGTAAACAAATCGGCATCAATCGATGCAAAATTTTATCTTACAATCGGTCAAGACCGCTATGACTGTCATATGACGATAGCAAAGCAGAAATTCACCATGTCTACGCCACAGATGCATGTATGGTATGACGGCAAGACACAGTGGACATATGCTATCGAATCTGCCGAACTGAGCATTACAGAGCCGACAGCCGATGAACTGCTCGAATCAAATCCGTTTGCGATACTCAATCACTATGCCAAAGCATATACTTGCCGCCTGCTTGCTGCCGAGGACGGCATGAAACGTGTCGAGCTTGCGGCAAAGTCAAAGTCGGCCTCGGTGCGCAAGGCTGTGGTGACGATCAATCCCAAGACCGATCTGCCTGTCAAGGTGGTCATGACACTCTCAAACGGTCGTGTGATAGCCGCAACTGTGACCGGTATTACCACCGGCAGCGCTAAACCAGCATCTACTTTTATTTACAATAAATCTAAATTTCCGGCAAAGGAAATCATAGATCTCAGATAAAAACAGATCAAACATAAACACATCATGTCAGTAACAAATACCAAATGTCTTATAATCGGCTCGGGACCTGCAGGCTATACCGCAGCCATCTATGCCGCCCGTGCCAACCTTTCACCCATATTGCTTGAAGGCCCTACCCCGGGCGGACAGCTGACGACAACAACCGAAGTCGAGAACTTCCCGGGTTATCCCGAGGGTGTGGATGGCCCAAAACTGATGAATGACCTGCGTGCACAGGCATTGAGGTTCGAGGCTGACATACGCATGGCCCGTGCGACCGAAGTCGATCTGTCTAACCGCCCATTCAAAGTTACGGTAGACAACAGTGAGACAATTATGGCCGATTCGATTATAATCAGCACTGGCGCGACAGCCCGCTATCTCGGACTTGATGACGAGCAGAAGTACATGGGTATGGGCGTATCGGCCTGCGCCACTTGCGATGGATTTTTCTATCGCAAACGCACAGTCGCCGTAGTGGGCGGTGGCGACACAGCATGCGAGGAAGCCCTTTATCTGGCCGGACTGGCCGAGAAAGTGTATCTGATCGTGCGCAAGGATTATCTGCGTGCATCAAAAGTGATGCAAGACCGAGTGCGCAAAAACTCAAAGATACAGATTCTGTTTAATTGTAATACAGAAGGCCTGTTTGGCGAGGAAGTAGTGGAGGGTGCCCATCTGGTAGAGAATGCAGGGACTCCTCAGGAAGACCATTTCGACATCAAGATCGACGGATTTTTCCTGGCTATCGGTCATAAACCCAATACCGATCTGTTTGCAGGGCAAATCGATCTTGACGAAGCCGGTTATATAAAAGTACAGTCTCCGTCGACTGCAACGAGTGTGCCGGGTGTGTTCGCTGCCGGCGACGTTGCCGACCCGCATTACCGTCAGGCTGTGGTCGCGGCAGGGTCAGGGTGTCGGGCAGCGCTTGATGCAGAGCGCTTTCTGCTTGAGAACGCATGAATTACGGTTCTATAACGGGCGACCGTTGACGATATCATCTACAAAGGCGGCTATCTCGGCGAGATAGTCGCTTTGCTTTTTGCCGTCAAGACGGCTCTCAAGCGGACAGGGCCCCGTACCTGACCTGTTGATGATATTCTCCGGTACATCGTCGGCATATACTTTTATTCCGTGTTTTTCGAGAAAGTCGAGGGCTTTGCCGCTTACGGCCGGTGCATGACATGCCGCGATGCCTGCCTCGGCCATGACGGCAGCGGCTCCGAGGCCGATGACTTTGTCGGCCACCAGTGCGCCCTTCAGGGCACGGGGCGCCTCTTTGTAAAGACGCCACAGGGGCATGATGCCCCTGCCTTCGAGAAGCATCACTGACCCGGTCGCTGTCATCACGGCCAACGAAATGCCGTCGTGTAGCTCAGCGGCCAGGCCGTTGAGTTGTTTCATGATACTGTCTGTCATGCCTCGCGGGTGGGAATGCTCTGTTTGAGGTGGAAAAACCGGAGCAGACTGGGACAGTGCGCCGGAGGTGGCTGGGACACTTT
>JAUNGA010000097.1 GCA_030524765.1 Bacteroidales bacterium
GCGAAGGTGTGGGGATAGATCAATGCCGCGGGACACGGGCCTCGCGAGAGGTCCGCCAATGCCACCTACCTCCTGCCATCACCAAATCATTGAGAGAAATTTCATTATCGGCATTGTCGAATTGCCGGACCTCTCACGAGGCCCGATCGTAGTCGCAATCACATACCCCACACCTGCGCTCGTTCCTCGCTTGATGTGGGGCCACAATTGCCCGCCGTCTACGACGGCATTATACGCACGACCATTGCTACGCATCGGGCGAGACATATCGCACACGGACACCGCCGTCTACGACGGCATTATACATGTACCCTACACCTGCGCTCGTCCCTCGCTTGATGTGGGGCTAATATTGTCCGCCGTCTACGACGGCATTATATGCATGACCATTGCTACGCATCGGGCCGAGCGTATCGAACACGGACGAGGCCGTCTACGACGGCATTATACATACGCCCCGCATCATCCTTAATGACGCAATACCCTGCCACACGCCGTCGAAGACGGCAAACATTGGTAGCCCCATATCGAGCGAGGAACGAGCGAAGGTGTGGGGATAGAAACGAGCGCCACCACGGGCCTCGTGAGAGGTCCGCCAATCCCACTCACATCCTGTCGTGCGCCGTGGCAGACGGCAAACAATTGTCCCCGCATCGAGCGAGAGGCGCGGCCGCCAATCCGCTGAATAACCCATAACCGATGTGCAATCAAAAAATTGTTAAACGTTTAGGGTGTTAAAGACAAAATAGATAAATTTAACACTCTATGTTAACCCATTACTTGTTATAATCGTAAATTTGCACTGAAAAGGGCATAGTGTACACACATACATGCCTTGTGACTCAAATTGTATTTCAAAAAGTAAAGACACATCATAACAACATTACCCTTATGAGCGATTCAGTGAACATTCGCGAACTCAACGCCCTCGTGGCCGGCAAAAGCGACTTTATCAACCTCATCACCCACGGCATGGACCAGACCATCGTGGGCCAGAAACATCTTGTAGAGTCTCTGCTTATCGCGCTCCTCTCTAATGGCCACATCCTGCTCGAAGGTGTGCCAGGCCTGGCCAAGACTTTGGCTATCAAGACGCTCGCACAGCTTATCGATGCAAAATACAGCCGCATACAGTTTACCCCCGATCTGTTGCCTGCCGATGTCATCGGTACGATGGTCTACAGCGTTAAGAACGAGACTTTCCAGGTCAAGAAAGGCCCGATCTTTGCCAACTTCGTGCTTGCCGACGAGATCAACCGAGCCCCGGCCAAAGTGCAGAGCGCGCTGCTCGAGGCGATGCAAGAGCGTCAGGTCACCATCGGCGAGTCGACATTCGCCCTTGATGAGCCATTCCTGGTAATGGCTACCCAGAACCCCATCGAGCAAGAGGGTACTTATCCACTGCCTGAGGCTCAGGTCGACCGTTTCCTGATGAAAGTTGTCATCGGATATCCCTCTAAGGAAGAAGAGAAAATCATTATCAGACAGAATATCTCTGATGTCCGTCGCGAGGTGCGTCCGCTGCTCAAGCCCGAGGAGATCATCGAGGCTCAGAAAGTCGTAGAGCAGATTTATGTTGACGAGAAGATCGAACGCTATATAGTCGACATTGTCTTCGCCACCCGATTCCCGGTAGATTTCGGCCTCAACGACCTCACCGGCATCATAGCCTTCGGTGCTTCGCCCCGAGCCTCGATAAGCCTTGCCCGTGCGGCTCGTGCCTACGCATTCCTGCATCAGCGCGGATACGTGGTCCCCGAGGACGTTATAGCAGTATGCCACGACGTGCTGCGTCACCGTATCGGTGTGACATATGAGGCCGAGGCCAACAATATCACCACCGACGAAATTATTACCGAAATACTCGACAAGGTGCAGGTGCCTTGATGCGTCTGTCGCCCTTTGCCCTGTCAGCATAGCAATTGCCTATGGATGCAAATGAACTTCTGAAGAAAGTTCGAAAAATCGAAATCAAATCCCGCGGATTGTCACAGAACATATTCGCGGGCGAATATCACTCGGCTTTCAAGGGGCGGGGCATGATGTTCTCTGAGGTGCGCGAATACCAGTATGGCGACGATATCCGCGACATCGACTGGAATGTCACTGCCCGTCACAACCACCCTTATATCAAGGTGTACGAAGAAGAGCGCGAGCTGACCGTGATGCTGCTCGTAGATGTGTCGGGCAGCCGCGAGTTTGGCGCTGTAGGCGTCGAAAAACGCGAGATGATCGCCGAAATAGCTGCCACGCTGGCTTTCTCGGCCATACAGAACAATGACAAGATAGGCGCGCTGTTCTTCTCAGACAAGGTCGAGAAATTCATCCCTCCGAAGAAAGGCAAGAAGCATATCCTCTTCATAATACGCGAGCTGCTCGACTTCAATCCCGAGAGCCGTGGCACCGATATCGCGATGGCGCTGCGCTACTTTACCGACGCTATGCGCAAGCGCAGCACCATGTTCCTTATCTCGGATTTCATCGATGCCGACGACTATCGCCAGGCGTTGTCTCTGGCTCGCAACAAGCACGACGTCATGGCCATACAGGTCTATGACAAGCGCGACTCGCAGCTCCCCGATGTGGGCCTGATGCGGGTGCACGACCTCGAGTCGGGTGCCACCCGCTGGATCGACACGTCGAGCTCGCGGGTGCGTCAGGCCTACAACCGATGGTGGTATGACCGTCAGCAGGCCATGGGCGATACATTGCGTTCGAGCCGTGTCAATTTTGTGTCGGTCGCAACCGACGAAGATTATGTGAAAGCCCTCAGAGGACTGTTTAAAAACCGCACTCAAAAATGAGAATCGCCAAACTGCTCGTAACCGCCGGCCTATGTGCCGCTGCGACTGTCGCACAGGCCGCCCCGGCCAAGGTGACCGCCGCCATCGACTCTACCGTCGTCGAGATGGGCTCGCGCGCGCGTATCACGGTCAATGTCAATGATCCGTCGCGCTCGGGTCAGCTTGTCGACGCACCCAAGGCCGGCACGACTTCAGGCGACATTGATATTATAGAGGTCAATGTCGACACTGTCCCCGCCGGATATACATACGATATACTTATTCAGGCCTTTACCCCGGGCATGGCCACATTGCCTCCCTTCCGTTATGCGACCGGTGCCGATACGGCCGAGTCAGACATCCTCACCCTCAAGGTGCTGCCTGTTGATCTCGACTCTCTCGAGACTATCAACCCGATGGAGTCTATTGCCGATGCTCCGTCGCGGTGGTATGACTGGATTCCCGACTGGATCGTTTGGGTGATTCTCGGTCTGGCGCTTGCGGCCGTCGCTGTGTGTCTGTGGCTTGTATATCGCAAGCACGGTACACTGATTGTGCGCCACGTCAAGCCCGTCGACCCATATGAGCTGGCTATGAGCGAACTCGCCAGACTGCGCGACCGCAAACTTGCCGAGACCGGTCAGGAAAAAGAGTATTATACCACTCTGGTCGATATCCTGCGCAAGTATCTCGACGGCCGCTTTGGCATCAACGCCATGGAGATGTCGTCTACCCAGATCCTTGCCTCGCTGCGCGAGAACCCCGACACACGCGGCAATCATACGCGCATCAAGCAGATTCTCGAGCTGGCCGACTTTGTCAAGTTTGCCAAGGTAAGGCCATTGCCCGACGATAATATCAAGACATACAACAATGTGGTGCAATTTGTCGAGGAGACAAAGCCCGAGCCCGCTCCCGACGAAAGTCAGGCCGGTGCCGCCAAGGGCAGACCTGCCGCCGACGACGCACCCGTCAAGAAATAAACACACCATAAGGTATGCAACTCGCACATCCACATTTTCTCTGGTTATTACTGATACTCATCCCGCTGGTGGTGTGGTACATACTGCGCCAGCGCACGGCTCATCCCACGATGTCGCTGTCGAGCACCAGTGCTTTCGGCCACATGCCCGTGTCGTGGAAGCAATATCTGCGCCACTTCATGTTTGTGCTGAGGCTGGGAGCCATTGCCTGTCTGATTGTCGTGCTTGCCCGCCCGCAGCAGAAAGACAACTGGCGCACGACATCGACCGAAGGTACCGATATCGTGCTGGCGATGGACGTATCGGCAAGTATGCTTGCCCGCGACTTCAGCCCCAACCGCATGGAGGCTGCAAAAAAGGTAGCGGCCAAGTTTGTGCAGGGCCGCGAATCTGACAACATCGGCCTGGTGATCTTTGCCGGCGAGAGTCTCACGGGCGTGCCGATGACAGTCGACCGCACCCAGTTGCTCAACTATATCGACGGCATCAGCATGGAGATGCTTGAAGACGGTACGGCCATCGGCGACGGCATCGCCACTTCGCTCAACCGCCTCAAAGAGGGCAAGGCCAAGAGCAAGAGTATCATCCTGCTCACCGACGGATCAAACAACACGGGCGTCGTGGCGCCGGTATCGGCCTCTGAGGTCGCCAAAGAGATGGGCGTGAAAATCTATGCCATCGGTGTCGGCACCAATGGCACCGCGCCGTTCCCGTCTTATGATATGTTCGGCAAGATCGTCTATACTCCACAGCCGGTGGTGATCGACGAGGCTACTCTCAGAAAGATTGCCGAGAATACCGGCGGCAAATACTTCCGCGCCACAGGCAACACTGCCCTCGAGGAGATATTCGCCGAGATCGACCGGATGGAAAAGACGCAGATGGACGTCAAGGTATTCTCTCACACCGAAGACGATTACATGCTCTGGGCATGGCTCGCGTTCGGCCTGTTTGCCCTCGAGATGCTGCTGCGCTATATCTTCCTGCGTCCCATACCCTAATTATTAGAAGCTAAGAAACAATACGATATGTTTGATTTCGCAAACCCATATCTGCTATATCTGCTCTGGCTGGTGCCGGTGTTCTACGGCCTCTTCTGGTGGTCACGGCTGTCACGCCGCCGCAGGCTGGCCAAGTTTGGCCATGCCGGTGTGCTCGCCCACCTCATGCCCGACGCATCGCGCTATAAGCCGGCAATAAAGATAGTGCTGCGTCTGATTGCCCTTGCGGCTGTCGTGATGGTGCTTGCACGTCCGCGCGCAGGCGAGAAGCAGCACGACAAGTCGGTGGCCGGTATCGAGGTGATGATCGCATTTGACGTGTCAAACTCGATGCTCGCGTCGGCGACTGACGATCCAAACGGCACTTCACGTCTCGATCGGGCCCGTCTCACCCTCGAGAAACTTGTCGACCGTCTCGACAACAACAAGGTGGGACTGATAATCTTTGCCGGTGACGCAAAGACTCAGCTGCCTATGACCACCGATTTTTATTCGGCCAAGATGTATCTCAAAGAGCTGTCACCCGCGCTGATACAGAATCAGGGCACGTCGGTGGCCGAGGCCATACGCATGGCCATGAACGGTTTTGGTCCTGATGAGAACGTGCACAAGGCAATTGTGCTCATCACCGACTCCGAGGACCACGAGGGCGATGCGATCGACGCGGCCAGACTCGCTGCCGAGAACGGCATACAGGTCGATGTGGTGGGCCTCGGTTCGGCCAAAGGTGCGCCCATACCGGTGCCCGGATCAAAAGGCGAATACTTCCGCGACAATCAGGGACAGATTGTGACCACCACACTCAATGAGAAACTGGCCTCTGAAGTTGCTGAGGCCGGCGGAGGCATTTATGTCAACGGCGCCTCGGGCGACGCTCTCGACAAACTTGCCGACCGGCTCGAGACGCTGCAGAAATCCGAGTTCAAGCATGTCAGCTATACGGCAGGCGCCGAGCAGTTCCCCGTCTTTGCATGGATTGCATTGATATTCCTCATTATCGACGTATTTGTGCTTGACCGCAAGAACAGCTGGCTCAAGAAATATAACTTCTTCAGCAAATCGTGATATGAAAAAGTTGGCACTCATTATTATTATGCTTGGCACGCTTGCCGCTCCGCACGCCTTTGCGGCCGACCGCAGCGGCGAGACCAAGGCTGAGCGCAATCTCATCAAAGAGGGCAACAGTCTCTATGGTGAGGGCAAATACCACGAGGCTCTCGAACGCTACGAGAGGGCTCTGGTGCTCAACGCCGAGTCGACCGTGGCGCTTTACAACAAGGCCGTCACTCTCGTGCAGCTTGCCGGCGACGACAACAAGGGTACGGAGAACGATCCCCGGGTGGCCGCCGCTCAGATCTTTCAGGACATCGCCCGGGCCGACAACTCGCTTGACCTGACAGCCAAATCGCTCTATAACCTCGGCAACATGGCTTTCAACGACGAGAAGTACGATCAGGCGATCGAGATGTACAAAGGCTCGTTGCGCAAGATCCCCGAGAACCGCAAAGCGCGTCAGAACCTGTTGCTTGCCATGCAGAAAAAACAGGAGCAAGAGCAGAATCAGGATAAGCAGGATCAGCAA
>JAUNGA010000015.1 GCA_030524765.1 Bacteroidales bacterium
AACCCACGACCTTTTCGTTACGAATGAAATGCTCTACCAACTGAGCTATTGCGGCAATTGCAGCGCAAAGTTACAAATTTTTATTGTTTTGGGCGCTAAATGTGAGCTTAATTTTTGCGTCTTTAAGCGAAATTTTTGTCATTACCGGTTTTGAGACGTATGGCACAATCGATGACACTACCATCTTATCTGACCCGTAGTAGCCACCGGTGGCCGGCATCTCGAGGTAGACTTGCACGGGGCAGAGTGTGAAGGTGTAGTCGTCGGGTGTGATCTGATCGCGCTTGAGTAGGTCGAGCAGATAGTTGCGCATCAATTGGAATGTGTAGCTGCGTGTGCTCTCGTTGTAGGCGGCGTAGAATGATGTGACGTCGTCGTTGATCGAGTTGTTGGCAAAGAATTCTGATTTCTTGTTCTTGAGCACCATCAGCAAGTAGGGTGGCGGCGCGATGCCGTAGGTGTTCGAGATCGAGTCGGCCGGAATTGTGAATGTGAGCGTGTTGAGCACCCGCAGGTCGTTTTTGTATTTGTTGTACGATGCAAGTATCTCGGGTGCCGGAAAGCGTATGTCGACCTCGAGACCTGCCGGAGCGGCTATGATGTGCTCGCCGGCGGCTGCCATGTCGAGCAGTTCGGGCGCGATGTCAAATTTGATGTTGTTGTTTACGATCACCTCCGGCGCGACGGCGTAGTAGTCGCCATAGTAGTTTTTGGTCTCGTAGCGGGCCGAGTCGGTGTTGTATGTGGTCTTGTGGTAGAAGAGGCGCATCGATGTGGTGGTGAAGTCGGTGATGCGTCCCGAACCGTAAGACGAGCGTACGTAGATGCCTTTGAAAACTTCGTCGGCAAATCGTGTGGGATCAGAGTAGACCGAGGGGTCGTCGAGATATGCCTGATAGAGCTCGCGGGCGAGCGTGACGGGCATGGGCATGCGTGTGACGATGGTCGAGAGTTTTTTTACAGAATCGGGCTCGTTTTTGGTCGAGGCCGTGTAGATGGCCGAGCAGAGGGGCCGGCTCTCATAGTATCCGGCCGGATCGAAATCGCTGTATATGGGGTAGGGGAGGTCTTTTTTGAGGCGATATACCTCGAGTCCCATGGGCACGAGCGAGTCGCCGGTGAATGCGCCGCGCTGCATCTGCATGAAGAGCGTGAGCGAGTCGATGTCGGCTATGGTGAAGTCGGCGGTGTCGATTGCGGCCGACGGCATGAACTGTGCGACAAAGTCGCTTGAGATCTTGCCGAAACCGGGGGCGTCGACCGATCCGATCAGCTGGCTGATGGTGCGTGATGCGACCACGGGGTTTTCGACGGTCGCGCCGGTGACGGTGAATGCCGAGTCGACGACGATTGTGAGTGTCTCGTCGGCAAGCGAGTTGCCTATGCTTGATGTGTCTGAGCATGCGGTGCCTGAGATCAGGGCTGCTGCGGCGACAATTGAGAGAAGCGTGTGTTTCATCGCGTGGATGGGGAGAGGGATAGATTAGAGCGATTCGTAGAAAGCCTTGTAGGCGGGGGCGTAGTCGGTGTCGCCGGGGTATTCGAGCAGCGGTTTGCCTGAGGCACGGGCATACTCGATGAGCTCGTCGGGGATGCCTGGCGAGCTGATTGCGACAGCATCGGCATAGTCGATGGCGATTTTATTGAGGGCGATGTAGTCTACGGGGCCGCCTGTGAGCGAATGCAGGTCTTCGGCAGTGAAGCCTTCGGGCAGCAGTTTCTCGACCATGCGTGGGTCGAGAGTGCCCTCGAATGGATGGTCGAAGAGCGAGAAAACTACACGCGCGTCGGCAAACGAGGGGTCGTCGTTGTAGATTTTTTTGAGGTAGATGGGCGCGAGTGCCGAGATCCAGCCCGTGCAGTGGATGATCGAGGGCACCCAACGCAGTTTTTTGACGGTCTCGAGGACGCCGCGTACGAAGAATATCGAGCGCTCGTCGTTTTCGTCGAAAAGAGTCTCGGTCTCGAGACCTTCGGCTGCGTGGCGCAGGAAGTAGTCGTCGTTGTCGATAAAGTAAACCTGCATGCGCGAGGGCTGCAGAGTGGCGACCTTGATGATGAGGGGGTGATCGGTGTCGTCGATGATGATGTTCATGCCCGAGAGACGTATGACCTCGTGAAGCTGGTTGCGACGCTCGTTGATGCAACCATAGCGGGGCATGAATGTGCGCACCTCGGTGCCGCTTTCCTGTATGCCCTGAGGCAGCATTCGACCGAAGGTAGAGAGGGGGTCGGGAGCAAGATAAGGGGTGATTTCTTGCGAGATATAGAGCACTTTATTGACGTCCATCAATCATGAATTTTATAGCCCGGATTGATCGCGGAACAGGACAATGCCGGGCATATTGAATTAATAACCGCAAAGTTAAGCAAATTTTTTTGAATTTGCCTCACTTTGCGGTCTATTTAGTACTTTTTAGCAGAGACGCCGGGCTATTTGTATTCTTTGATCTCGATGGTGCCGTTCAGTGCTCCGACGCCATTTGATGCGAGTGCGAGCATCTCGTTTTCGCCGGGATATACAAATATCGGCGCGAGGAATTCGACGCGGCTGCGTATGCGGCTGACGACGTAGTCGGAGTATGCGACTCCGCCGGTGAGGAGTATGGCGTCGGCGCGGCCGAAGAGGGCTACGGCGGCTGAGCCTATGCCTTTTGAGATCTGGTAGATCATGCTGTTGAGTATCAGCTCGGCTTTCTTGTCGCCTTGCTCGATCGACTCGACGATAGCGGCGACGTCGGTGGTGCCGAGATGTGCCGCGAGGCCGGCGTTGCCGCTGATGCGTCGTTTGAGTTGCTCGCGTGTGTACCGGCGCGAGTAGCAGAGGTCGATGAGTGCGCCCGGAGGCAGCGAGCCTGCGCGCTCGGGCGAGAATGGACCCTCGCCGTCGAATGCGTTGTTGACGTCGATGCATCGGCCGTGGCGGTGTGCGCCGATTGAGATGCCGCCGCCGAGGTGCGCTATGATGAGGTTGAGGTCTTCGTAGCGAGTGCCGAGCGCCGCCGCGTGGCGGCAGGCGATGGCGCGCTGGTTGAGTGCGTGCCATGTCGATATGCGCGGCATGAGCGGCGAGCCTGACACGCGTGCTATATCGTCCATCTCGTCGACCACGCCGGGATCGGCTGTGAGGGCGCGGCAACCCGGGATGCGTGCGGCGATGTCGGATGCAAGGCGGCAGCCGAGATTGCTGGCGTGGTTGCGCATGGGGTGCTCCATTTCAGAGAGCATGACGTCGTTGACTTCATAGACTCCGCCTTCGATGGGTTTGAGCAGGCCTCCTCGGCCTACGATCGCATCGAATTGCAGGGGTATGCCGTTTTCGCGCAGGGTGTTGAGCACGAGATCGCGTCTGTACTCAAACTGGTCGGATACCCTTGCGAAATGGCTCAGCTCGTCGACGGTGTGTTTGATATTGATCGTCAATTCCGGATCAAGATCGTTGAAAACGGCGATCTTGGTCGATGTCGAGCCTGGGTTGATTGTCAAAAGCTTCATTAGATGATTTGTCGGAGGATGTCAGGTAGTAGTAGGTAGGCGTGATAGGGCGAGCCTCAACGGCCCGCGGGTAGAGAGATTGTCAGTCGCGTGCTGCGCGGCTCATGAGGCAAGCCATCGCGAGGCTTGCAAATTTTGCGGCGGCGCTGTCGCTGCGCGAGGGTACGACCACTGGAGCCGTAGTGCCGACGAGTGTGCCGGCAGTGAGCGCGTGGCAGAAGCATGTCATTGTCTTATAGAATACGTTTCCGGCCTCGATGTCGGGGAATATGAGTGCGTCGGCGTTGCCGCAGACGGGTGATGTGAGGCCTTTGATGGCTGCCGCCTCTGCATCGCAGGCGGCTTTGACGTCGATCGGGCCGCCGAAGACGGCTTTGCCGAACTCGCCGTTGCCGGCGCGTTGTATGATGTCGGCGTAGTCGAGTGTCACGGGAAATTTGGGAGATGTCTTTTCGGTGCAGTGTATCAGAGCTATGCGCGGCTCGTCGATGCCGAAGCTGCGGCATGCGTCGGCGACATAGTGTGCCTGTGCGATGCGCTGTGCGGCCGTGGGCGATGGTATGACGGCGGCGTCTGAGAAGAAGAGCAGCTTGTCGCGGCCGGGCACCTGCATGGCCGTGAGGTGCGAGAGCACGCGTCCGGGAGGCAGCAGGCCGGCGGTCTTGTCGAGAACGGCGCGCAGCAGGTTGTCGGTGTTGATGAGGCCTTTCATGAGCACGTCGGCAAGGCCGGCGCGCACATCGGCGACGGCCCGTCGGGCTGCGTCGTCGGGTGTGTCGAGTGTCACGACCGATATTTTGCCGGCGAGCTCGGCGAGCCCGTCGGCCTGCCAGTCGCAGCCGGGGGTGACGTAGAGTGTGCAGTCGGCAAAGCCGTCTGAAATGGCCCGAGCCACAGCTTGGCGGGTGTGCTCGTCGGCGGGGCAGACAACGGCTACGCGTGTGCGTGCGGCGTTGTCTGAGGAGAGTCGCGAGACGAGTGTCTCAAAGTCGTGAATTGGCGTCATAACACATTTTTGCTATTTTTGTGCAAATATCCGATTTTTCTCTGACATTAGCAAACTGTTTTACAACATTATTTTTGTCGGACGGCTTTTGCGGGCTGTCAGGGGTTTTGTGCGTCGACGGGTGCGGGGCCGGGTATATCGACTGTGCGGGGCTCGATTTCTTTGACCGGTTTTGACCTGAGGGGGTCGAATCCGTTGCCATATACGCTGCGGGCCGCCGACTGTATGATGTAGGCGGTCTCGTCGACCCGGCGCACGATCTCGTAGATGCGGTCGGCGTCGTACTGCCGGCACCATACGATGAGCATGGTGCGGGGTTCGTTGGTCCAGAATCCCCGCCCGTCAAATGTGGTGACTCCGCGTCCTGACTCGCGAGTGACCCGATGCGCGATCTCCTGCCATTTCGAGGATAGTATTAGGAATTGTATTGCCTGCCGGTCGGCGTTGACGATGCGGTCGGCGATGAATGAGTATATGACTATGGAGGCCCATCCGTAGAGAATGGTCTGTACGCGCGCTTGCACGCGTGCGTCAAAGTCGCCGTCGAAGGGCAGCAGGAATGATGCCGTGACGATTGTGACGTCGATGGCCACCATGGTGCGTCCGATGCTGATGTTGCTGACTTTCTCCATGATGGCGGCGACGGTGTCGGTGCCTCCGGTCGATCCTTTGTGACGGTAGTAGGTGCCGATGCCGAATCCGCATATGACAGCGCCCATGAGCACACTCATGGTCGGGTCGGTGACGAGCGGCGGCCGCGAGGTGAATGTGCCCTCGATCGATCCGATCATGAATGACAGGAGCGAGGCTCCGAAGATTGTGCGCACGATGAATGATCGGCCGAGCACGCGGAATCCTATCATTAGCAGTGCGATGTTGGCGAGCAGCATGGTGACCCACACGGGCACTGCCTCGCCTGTGGCGAAGTATATGAGTGTGCTGAATCCGGCCATGCCTCCTGTGACGATCTGGTGAGGCAGGATGAATACAGTGAAGCCAAGGGCATAGATGGCCATTCCGGCGAGTATGCAGATATAGTCGCGGACAGAGGATTTCATGGCTTGGTATTTTTAAGGTTGAGATAAAATACAGAAAGGGCCCGAGGGCCCTTCCCGATATGTTGTCAGAGTTGTGTCTCAGGGTCGAGATTCGCACTCTCGATGTCTTTGAAGTATTTGTAGGTCTGCACTTTGAGCTCGCCGCAAGCGTCTTCGTCGGCGACGATTACCGCGGCAGGGTGCATCTGCAGGGCCGAGATTGTCCATTGCTGCGAGATGCCGCCCTCGACGCCGTGGTGCAGCGCGCGGGCCTTGTTGTGGCCGTTGACGATGAGCATTACGCTGCGTGCGGCCATGACTGTGCCTACGCCGACGGTGAGCGCGGTTTTGGGCACGAGGTCGATATTGTTGTCAAAGAACCGCGAATTGGCGATGATGGTGTCTTTGGTGAGAGTCTTCATGCGTGTGCGCGATGTGAGCGACGATCCGGGCTCGTTGAATGCGATGTGTCCGTCAGGACCTACGCCGCCCATGAAGAGGTCGATGCCGCCGTATGAGGCAATCTTCTCTTCGTAGCGCCGGCACTCCTCTACGGGGTCGGGTGCGTTGCCATTGAGGATGTTGACGTTTTCGCGTTTTATGTCGATATGATTGAAGAAGTTGGTCCACATGAACGTATAGTAGCTCTGCTCGTGGTCGCGCGGTATGCCGCAGTATTCGTCCATGTTGAATGTCACGACATTCCTGAACGATACTTTGCCTTGACGGCAAAGGTCGATGAGGGCGCGGTACATGCCCAGGGGCGAGCTGCCGGTGGGGCAACCGAGCACGAATGGATGGTCTTCGGTGGGTTTTGCCTCGTTGATGCGCGCGGCGACATAGTTGGCGGCCCAGCGAGACACCTGGTCGTAGTCGGGTTGAATGATAAGTCTCATAGTGTTGCGTTGTAGATTGGTTTTGTGCAAATTTAGCACAAAAAGTCGGCATCGGCAAGCATGAGACATAAAAAAAGCCCGCCTCGGTGGTGGAGAGAGGCGGGGTTGAGAAGGTAATCGCATTTTAGGGTCTCGACTTTTTAATAAAGCCAGCAAAATGCCTTCTCTGCGTATAGAACGACGCAGCGGCCGGAAATGTTCGGACAAGGTGTGATTTTCTTCAGGCGTGAATTCAGATAATACCGGCCGGGCGCGCAATATTGTGGGCGGTAATTGTTATCTTTGTATGATGAAACGATTACTGACATTGATTGCGGCGGCCGTGGCCATGTGCGCGGCTGCCGGCGGCTGGCAGCCCGATGTGCTTGGCGACGGTTTTGAAATGCGTTATGTCGATCAGCCCGACGATTATTCGGGTGCGGTGCGCAGCACGATCGTGAGATTGCGGTCGGAGTGCTCGTGCGGCGTGGGCGTGCTGTATGTGCACGGTTTCAACGACTATTTCTTTCAGGCCGACATGGCGCGCGAGTTTACCGGACGGTGTTATGATTTCTATGCCGTAGACCTGCGTAAATACGGCCGGTCGCTGTTGCCCGGACAGCGTATGTTTGAGGTGCGCGACATGCGCGAGTACTTTGCCGACATAGATTCGGCGGTGATGCAGATGCGTGCCGACGGTGTGCACGATATCATACTGATGGGGCATTCGACGGGCGGTCTGACCACGACGCTGTATATGGCCGGTCATCCCGACCTGCCGATACGCGCGCTGGTGCTCAACAGCCCGTTTCTCGACTGGAACCAGTCGAAACTGCAAGAGCGTGTGCTGATACCTGTGGTAAGGTCGCTGAGCAAGCTGGCGAGGGGTGTGCGCATACCGCAGGGCGGTGGCGACGGATACGCCCGCAGTCTGCTGCGGTCGGGTGAGGGTGAATGGGATTATGACACGACATGGAAACTGTCGCGCTCGCCTGCGGTAGACCCGTCGTGGATAGCCGCGATCGACGCGGCTCACGATGTGGTGCAGAATGATCCGCGCATAGATGTGCCGGTGCTGCTGATGCACTCAGACCGTTCGCTCAAGAGCGGTGATCCTGACAGCGACTATCACTGCACCGACGCGGTGCTTGATGTCGAGGATATCGCTTACTATGGACGTCGGCTGGGCCTGAATGTGACCGAGGTGACGGTGCGCGGCGGTCTGCACGATCTGGTGCTGTCGGCGCCCGAGGTGCGCGGGGCGCTGTATGACTATATGTTTGCGTGGCTGTGGGGGACGTGCCCGCCGACGGGGAGTGTCTACTGACGCGGCAGATAGCGCAGCGTGACGTGTGGCCGCGACGCGAGAATGCCGGCCACCCGGGCGATGTCGCCGAGGGTGACGGTGCGTTGCAGCGCGACGGTGTCGTTGATGTCTTCGCCGTGTATCTCGGCCAGGGCCAGATTCTGGGCCTTGGAGAGTGCGTCGTAGTTTGAGAGTGCGAATGTCGATTCAAACCGGTTGAAGGCTCGCTCGAGCTCGTGGGCGCTGACGTCGCCGGGAGTGGCCAGCCGCCGCAGCTCGCCGAGCAGAGCTGCCTCGACGCGGTCGAGCGTGTCGGGATCGGCCGACGCGGGCCGTGCGTTGAGCATGACGAATCCGGGGCCTTCGGCGCCTGCGATCGATGCGTCGGCCTCGATGATCGAGCCGTCGCCGTCGGCCACGAGGTGCCGGTACAGGCGTGTCGAGCGGCCTGCGGCAAGCAGGTCGGTGATGCAATCGGCCACGCGGTAGTCGTGCGTGCCGTAGGGATCCATCGGTATGGCGATGACAATGAGCGGATGAGGCACGGGGCCCTCGACTGTGACGGTGCGGTCGGTGTCGGGGAATCCCGGATCGGGCATCACGCGTACGCCGGGATGGCGGGCGGGTATGTCGCCAAACCATTTCTCGACCAGCTGCCGGCCGCGGTCGCATGGCAGGTTGCCCGAGATCGCGAGCACGGCGTTGTCGGGCGCATACCTGGCATAGAACCACCGGTGGATATCATCGTCGGTCACTCGCTCGATGTGCTCGGGCGTGAGGCCTATGACCGGCCACGAATAGGGGTGGTCCGGCTGATAGAGTGCGGCGCGCAGCGCGTGCATCATGTCGCCGTATGGGCGGTTGAGGCACTGCTGCTTGAATTCCTCGATGACTACCCGGCGCTGCACGTCGAGGGCGCGCCGGCTGAATGCCAGGCCGAGCATGCGGTCGCTCTCGAGGTGAAACACGGTCTCGACGTTCTGGGCCGGCACGACATCGTAGAAGTTGGTGAAGTCGTTTGATGTCCAGGCGTTGTTTTCGCCGCCGGCATCCTCGAGCTCGCGGTCGAAGTCGGGTATGTTGACCGATCCGCCAAACATGAGGTGTTCGAACAGGTGCGCGATGCCTGTGAGGTCGCGCGACTCGTCGCGCGACCCGGTGTCGTAGAGCACGTCGACGGCCACCATGACCGTCGACGGTTCGTAGTTGTGTATGACTCTGAGGCCGTTGGGCAGTGTGTACCGGCAGGTCTCGATCATCGTACTACCGACATGGATATTATGCGTATATCGTCGGTAGGACGGTCGGCTCCGTCGGTCTGTGCCTGTTCGATGCGGTCGACCACGTCGGTGCCGGCGATCACTTCGCCGAATACGGTGTATGCTCCGTCGAGGTGCGGAGCGCCTCCGACGGTGGTGTAGGCCTGCTGCATCTCGGGGGTGACGGAGAGGGGATGTGCGGCCACCTCAGCCTCGGTCTGTGCGACGAGCTGCTCTTGCAGGCGCTTGAGGCCTACGCTGTCGCGAGCGGCCTGCATGTCGCGTATCTGCTGCATGTGTTCGGCGGCAAGGCCGTTGAAGGTAGCCTGCAGCTGCTGGTTGTGCAGCTGGGTCTTGAGCTGCTCGAGCTGTGTGGGGATGAGCTTGCGTCCGGTGACGATATAGAACTGCGAGCCCGACGAGCGGCGCTCGGGGTTGACCTGGTCGCCCTGCCGTGCGGCGGCGAGGGCATAGCGTTTGTGGAAGTGTCGCGGGAAGTCGATCTCGGCCTCGACGGTGTATCCTGGACCACCAGATCCGAGGCGCTGGCCCGGTGCGGCGTTGCGTGAGTCGGGATCGCCGGCCTGCACCATGAACTGGTTGATGACGCGGTGGAAGAGAGTGCCGTCGTAGAAACCTTCGTTGACGAGCTTGACAAAGTTGTCGCGGTGTCGGGGTGTGTCGCCGTAGAGCAGCACGGTGAACGAGCCGACCGATGTCTCGACCTTGACGGTGACCGAGTTGGTGTCGGCGGGAATTGAGTCTTGAGTCATAGTGGTGTCAGTTGTGGCGGTTATGGTGTCGGCGTCGGTCGACGCGGCGGCCTTGCCGCAGGATGCGCCGGCGGCGGCAAAGCACACGGCCAATGCCGGGAGCAGACTGCGGATTGAACGTAAATTCATTGGGATCAGAGGCTTTCGGGGTTGGGGAAGAGCCGCTTGTAGATGCGGCGGAAGTTGTCGTCGGTGGTCGAGAGCTCGGCGGCCCGGTCGGCATAGTTGTCGCCGTACAGGGCCGATAGGATGCCGGGCAGATATCTGTGCTCGCGGTCTTTGTCGATAGTGGCGGCTACGAGGTGGCGCACGGTGTCGGCATATTTGTCGGGATCGATCGCGTTGAGATACCGCGCGGTGGATGCGAGAAACTGGCCCGAGAGGTCGACGCGCACGAGATTGTCGACGAGGTCGGCGAGGTCGGCGTCGCAGGTGTCGATGTGATTGGCCAGATACTCGTAGGTGATGAGTCCGTCGGGGTCTTGCTTGAGCAGTTTGGAATCTTCGGGTGTCATTTTGTAGAAGACTGGAGATTGCCCAGTCGGGCGTGCAGATATGTGATGATAATATCGACGAGCGTATCGAGGGGCATCAGCGACGAGTCGAGCGTGAGGTCGTAGGTCGATGCGTGGCCCCAGGTGCGGTCGGTATAGAAATTGTAGAATTCAGACCGCAGACGGTTGGTCTTGCGGATAAGGTTTCGTGCGTCGTCGGGCTTGTGGCAGTCGGCGCGGCCGATAATGCGGTCGATGCATGCCTGCTCGGGCGCGTGGAGGAATATGTTGACCACGTCGTTGCGTTCGCGCAGGATGTAGTCGGCCGTCCGACCCACGATCACACACGGGCGTTTGTCGGCGATCTCGCGTATAAACTCGCTCTGGGCGCGGTAGACGGCCTCGCCGCTGACATTGTTGGGCCCGGCATACCATGCAAGGGCATTGTAGCCCATGCTCATCGGCAGCAGACCGGCGAGAAATCCGGGCGCGCGCTCGTCGTTTTTCTCAAACAGGCCTTTGTCCATGCCGGCACGCCCGGCAGCCTCGAAAAGCAGCTCCTTGTCGTAGTAGTCGATGCCGAGCCGCTCGGCGAGCCTACGGCCTACGGCCCGGCCTCCGGCGCCGAAAGAGCGTCCGATTGTGATGACGTATCGGTCGGGGAGAGTAGAGTTGTCAGTCATGGGCGAATTCTGAGTCAATAGTAATAAAACAAGGCAAAAGTAATAAAATATTTTGACACATGCATAAAAATAAGGGCCGGTTCGGAAATATTTACAAAGCGTCCGGCTCTAAGATTTTAGGTTGATATGCATATTTTAAATAAATAACACCTAAAATGTCAATAAAAGTGTTGTATATGTCAAAAAATGTGTATCTTTGCAAAGGAGTATGAAGATCGCCTCTATTCCTCATAACCTGCGTTAACTTTAATCTGTGACGCGCTTATACCCATTGACCTGAAAATCAACGCCGAAACTAATCCATGAAGTCGATAAGAATCGCGCTGCTCATAATCCTGACATCTCTGCCGGCATTCAATGTCGGGGCGGTGAGGTCGCATGCGTTCGGCCGGGAGATCAACGGCCTGCTCGATTCGCTCGACGTGGTGCTGTCGCATGCCGACGGGTATCTCGCCCGCAAGGAGCAGCGGATCGAGTCGCTGCGCTCGACCCTGGCGCGTGCCGCCGAGCCCGAGCAACGCTATTGGATCACGCGCGATCTGTATGAGGAAAACTGCGCCTACGACTCGGATTCGGCCCTGTATTATGCCAATCAGCAATATGACATAGCGCGGTCGCTTGGCCGCATCAACTGGCAGGACGAGGCCAATCTGCACCGTTGCTACCTTTACTCGGCCACCGGCCTGCTCGATCAGGCCCGGCAATGTATAGAGGCCGTCGACTCGGCCCGTCTGAGCGAGTCGCTGTTTGTGCAGTATTATGAGAATCTGCTGTTTCTGTGGACCCACCGCAATCAGTATCTCGACGATATCCCTGCCGGCGAGCCCTACAGCCGCGATGTCGACGAGCTGCTCGAGAGCCTCACGCGCACGTTGCCCCAGACCGATCCGCGTTATTGCTGGTTTATCGGCTGGCGTGCCCTCGAGTCGAAAGAGCGCGCAGTCGAGACGCTGCCTCTGATCGAGAAGGCGATGGCGGGGCGGCGTTATGAGACACGCGATGATGCCAAAGACGCCTGGATACTGAGCCGACTCTATGACAAGGCCGGCGACTCGGAGAATTCGATCAAATATCTGATACTCTCGTCGATAGCCGATGTGAAGGCCTGCAATAAAGAGATCGCCTCGCTCGAGGAGCTGTCGAGCCTGCTGTACAAGGCGGGCGAGTATGGCCGGGCCAATGATTATATCAGCTACTGCATACAGTGCGCCAACTCATACAAGAGCCGCATACGCGTAGGCCGTCTGGCCGATCTGCAATACCACATATCAAAAGGCTACAGCGATCAGAATGCCGCCCAGGCCCGTCAGATCAACCGTTATCTGACCGTGCTCGTGGTGATACTGCTGATACTGACTGTGGCCATTATATTTATATATGTGCAGATGCGTCGCCTCAGACGGTCGCGCCGTCAGCTGCACGACGCCAACGACGAGCTGCACAGCCGCGTGTCAGAGCTACAGGAGGTGCGCAGCCGTCTCAACGAGGCCAACCAGCGTCTGACCGAGAGCTACAGCTCGGCCTGTCGCGGTGTTGAGGCTCTGACGCTGACCAATGAGGCAAAAGAGAAAATCATATGCGACCTTTTTTCGATATGCTCAAACAATATCAGCAAGATCGACGACTTCCGCAAGCATGTCAACCGTCTTGTGGTCGCCGGCCGGTATGACGAGGTGCGCGAGCTGGTCAAGTCGCCCGAGATGTCGCAGAGCGAGTTGCGCGAGTTCTATGCCAACTTCGACCGCATCTTCCTGCAGATCTATCCCGACTTTGTGGCCGACTTCAACGGTCTGCTGCGCCCCGACGAGCAGATAAGCCCGCGCCGCGGCGAACTGCTGACCACCGATCTGCGCATCTATGCCCTGGTGCGCCTGGGCATCAACGACAGTGTCAAGATATCAAAGTTCCTGCATATATCGTCGCAGACGGTCTACAACACGCGGATGCGTACACGCAACAAAGCGCTCGTGCCAAAAGAGGAATTCACTGATGCAGTGCGAAAGTTAGGAACTGCTAATTTATAAAAACAAACCTTACACAGACAACTCTCAAAACTTACCAAATAACCATAACCAAACAAGTATTAAAACGTGATTGCCAATGAATTAAATAAATAGTAATGTTTACCTGTACCGTTTACCGGTATTTTGATATATATAAATGTGAGAATAACTTTGCAAAACCAATCATGAACCTAAACATACCTAAAACACTGTGATGGAAAAACTAAAAACATGTCTTAAATCGTTAGCGATTTTGCTTGCCGTCATGCTGTGGGGCACCTCGAGTGCCATGGCGCAGCTGGCCGTCAAGGGCGTCGTTACAGACGCAGCATCGGGCGAGCCGCTGATCGGCGCGTCTATCGTACAGAAAGGCACCAAAAATGCCGTAACCACCGATATCGACGGTGTCTTCACGATCAACGTACCCTCGGGTGCCGTGCTGGCATTCTCGTATATCGGCTATGTGCCTCAGGAGCTTCCGGCTACTGCTGAAATGAACGTCGTCATGCACGAAGACAAAGAGCTGCTCGAAGAGGTGGTTGTCGTGGGCTACGGCGTGCAGAAGAAGAGCGTCGTCACCGCCGCTATCTCGCAGGTGACCTCAAGCGAGCTCGAGGCAACCGCCCCGACCCGTATGGACAACGCCCTGAAGGGCCTTGCATCAGGTGTGACCGTAACCTCATCGTCGGGCCAGCCCGGCGCCGCCGCACGAGTTCGTGTGCGTGGTATCGGTACGATCAACAACTCTGATCCCCTCTACATCGTCGACGGCATGCCTATCGAGGGCGGTCTCGACTACCTCAACCCCAACGACATCGCATCGATCGAGGTCCTCAAGGACGCCGCATCGGGTGCTGTCTACGGTGCCCGCGCCGCCAACGGTGTGATCCTGGTGACCACCAAGCACGGCAACACCGACGGCCCGACACGCGTGACCTACGACTTCAGCTACGGCTGGCAGAGCGCCGCTAAAAAGCGCAATCTGCTCAATGCCACCGAATATGCCCTCATGATGAACGAGGGTGCAGTCAACGCCGGCATCGCTCCGATGTATGCCGACCCCGCCTCTTACGGCGAGGGTACCGACTGGCAGGACGTGGTTTTCAACGATAACGCCCCTGTGATGAATCATCAGATCAGCGTCAACGGCGGTACCGAGCGTGTCAACTACCTGCTCTCACTGGGCTACTATACTCAGGACGGTATCGTAGGCGGCAACTATGACCACTCGAACTATCAGCGTCTGACCATGCGCAGCAACCTCGGCGTTGTGGCGTTTGACAAATCTAAAGAGCGCAGCTTCCTCAACAAACTGACTCTGACCACCAATCTGTCGTATGCCCGCATCAAGAGCCGCGGCGTCGAGGTCAACTCGACCTGGGGCACACCTCTGGGCTCGGCTCTGGCCATGTCGCCTATCCTCACCCCGTATCTTGCTCCCGGCAGCGACGACTACAACTATCAGCTTAACTATCTTAAAGGTCAGTCGGCATACGTGCCCATGTATGATGCCGCCGGCAACCTGCTGATGGTGCCGACCGCGTTCGGCAACTTCCAGGAGATGGCCAACCCGCTCTTCGATCTGCTTCAACCCGCCACCAAGGGCTGGAGCCACAAATTCGTGGGCAACTTCATCGGCGAACTGCAGATCTGGGATAACATCAAGTATCGCATCTCTTACGGCGCCGACCTCTCGTTCTGGGGCAGCGACGGCTATACTCCTGTATACTACAAGCGCGACGGCCAATACTCGACATTCTCGACAGCCAGCTCGAGCCGCAGCAACGGCACTGTATGGCAGGTTGAAAACGTACTGAGCTATGACAAGACCATCGGCGACCACTCGTTCAGCATCCTGCTCGGCCAGTCGGCCAAAGAGAGCAGCGGCAGCTATCTGAGCGGCTCACGTCAGGATATCATCGACTACTCTCGTCCGTACATCGACGCATCGACCGGCCTCGCAGCCGACGGCAAGATGAGCGTGTCGGGCGCGCCCAATGTCAAGAGCAAACTGGCCTCATACTTCGGCCGCGTAAGCTACAACTTCGACGAACGCTATATGTTCCAGGCTACCGTACGTCGTGACGGTTCGAGCCGATTCGGCAGCAACAACCACTGGGCTACATTCCCCTCGGTGTCTGTGGGCTGGAATATCATGAACGAAGCCTTCATGCACGATCAGCGCGACTGGCTCAACAACGCCAAGGTACGCTTCTCGTGGGGTAAGAACGGTAACGAGAATATCGGTGACTTCCAGTACATAGCTCTCGCCGCCGCAGGCAACAACTATGTATTCGGTCAGGACGGTCACGTGGTCGTAGGTACCAAACCTACCCAGCTGCCCAACCCCGACCTGCGCTGGGAGGAATCAAAACAGACCGACGTAGGTATCGACCTCGGTTTCCTCAACAACATGTTTACATTCTCGGTCGACTACTTCGTCAAGGACACCGAAGGCATGCTGATGACCCTGTCGCTTCCCTCGTATGTGGGTGAGGCCATCCCCGTGGGCAATGTCGGCAAGATGCGCAACTCGGGTGTCGAGATGGACTTCGCCTACCGTCAGAACTTCGGCGAGCTGTCGCTGCGTTTCGGCGCCAATGTCAGCTACCTGAAGAATAAACTGATCAACTACGGCAACGAGCAGGGCTGGGCCAACCTCGACTCATTCCAGGGCACAGGCACAATCACCCGCGCCCAGAACGGTCTGCCCTTCCCCTACTTCTACGGCTACCAGACCGACGGTGTGCTGCAGAACCAGGCCGAGGCCGACGCTTACAACAGCAAATACGGCACATCGCTCGTGCCCGGCGACGTACGCTTCGCCGATGTCAACAACGACGGCAACATCACCGAGGACGACCGTACCAAGATCGGTAAGGGCATGCCCGACTGGCAGTATGGCTTCAGCCTGACCGCCACCTGGCGCGGCTTCGACCTGAATATCTTCCTGCAGGGTACCCACGGCAACGACATCTTCGACGCAACCCGCCGTATCGATGCCATGTCGACCAACCTGCCCGCATGGATGCTCAACCGCTGGACCGGCGAGGGCACATCAAACCGTCTGCCCCGCTACGTACAGAGCGACGCCTACAACTGGCAGTCTTCTGATCTGCTCGTTTACGACGGCAGCTACCTGCGCCTCAAGAACATCCAGCTCGGCTACACCCTGCCCGCCGATCTGACCCGCAAGATCTCTGTCGAGAAGTTCCGCGTCTATGTAGCCGCCGAGAACCTCCACACCTGGACCAAGTATCACGGTTTTGATCCCGAAATCTCGTCGGGCGGCACATCGCTGGGCATCGACTACGGTGTCTACCCGCAGCCCCGCATCTGGACCGTAGGTTTCAACCTGGCCTTCTAATCAGTTGACAGTAACTTATAAATTACCGAAGTAAATACCAATGAAATCAATTTCAAAATATATAGTGATGGGCGCGGCCCTGTTCGCAATGAGCAGCTGTGGTGACGACTTCCTGACGGTCACCTCGCCCACACAGACTCCGTCTGACGAGTATTTCTCGACCAAAGCCCACGTTGACGAGGCTATGGTGGCCGCTTATGATCCCCTGCACTGGACCGACTGGGCCATGGGTGAGTACAACCCCTTCACTCTGTTGTCTGACATCATGGCCGACGACCTGTGGGTGGGCGGCTCAAACGCTACCGATAACGAGAACTGGCACCTGATGGCCAACTATTCGGCCACTCCTCTCAAGGTCGTGACCGGCCTGTGGGTGGATGCCTTCAGCGGCGTGAAACGCTGCAACGACGTGCTCGAGGATATCGAGAAGGGTATCAGCGACGCCAGCGAGAACGACATCAAATACTGGCAGGCACAGGCTCTGGTGCTGCGTGCGTTCTATGCCAACTGGCTGTGGAAGTTCTATGGCAACGTGCCCTACTTCGACCGTAATCTGACCAGCCCCTATCTGGCCGAGCAGATCACAGCCGATCAGCTCTACGAGCACATGGTGACCGACCTCGAGACCGCTCTGTCGCTCAACGCGCTTACATTCCGCGCAGCTCCGGCCGAGGCAGGCCGCGTGACCACCGCCATGGCCTATATGCTCTATGCCGAGATCGTTATGTATCAGAATGATTCGGCACGCTATCCGACAGCTCTCAAATATATGAAAGAGATTATCGATTCGCCCCTGTACGGTCTGGCTCCCGACTACACCACCATCTTCAAGGAAGAAGGCGAGTGGAGCGTGGAATCGATCTGGGAGATCAACTATATCTCTGAGAACGCGGCCCGCGACTGGGGCAATCCCCAGGCAGCCGGCGGTACGGTACTGCCCACCCTTATCAGCCCCAACAACTGGCCGTCAGACGTAGAGGGTCACGGATCGGGCTGGGGATTCGGCCCCGTGCGTGCCACCACTTACGCTATGTTTGAGTCAAACGACGCCCGTCGCGACGCTACCTGCTGGAATGCAGGCGCAACCGGCGTAGAGTACAACAAACGTTATCAGGACGAAGGTTTCTTCCTCGAGAAATATTGCGCCAAGAGCGGCGGTAACGCCGGTCAGGTTGCCTCGGGCGAGCTCAACTTCAACAACAACTGGCGCATCTACCGCTACTCTGAGGCTCTGCTCAACGCTGCCGAGCTGCTCGTGGCCACCGGAGGCAACTCTGGCGAGGCACGCCAGTATCTCAACGACGTGCGCCGTCGCGCCGGCCTCAACACCGAGGTGGCTCCGACAATCGAGAATATCCTCAAGGAGCGCCGTCTCGAGTTTGTAGGCGAGGGCAAGCGCTACTGGGACCTCATCCGTACAGGCTTCGCCGCCTCGACCCTCGGTCCTGACCAGTATCGCACCAACACCTGGTCGATCAACAAAAAACACCTGCCCATCCCCCAGAGCGAAATCGACAAGGCTCAGGGCACTCTTACCCAAAATCCCTATTAATCTACTGTAATCCATGAAACTGAATATAGCAAATATAGCGCTTGCGGCACTGCTCGCTTGCGGCACCGCTGCCTCGCTGAGCTCTTGCTCTGAGGACAAGGTGTATGAGGTCAATGCCCTGGCCGTACCCCAGGCATCTGACTATGCCGACATGGTCAGCGTGACTGTCGACCAGGAGACCAACATCGCAACATTTGAGTTTAACGGCAAGGGCGTGTATCCCGTGTGGATCATCGATGGCAAGAGCTACTCGACCAACCACAAGTTTACCCGCTACTACCGCAAGGCCGGCGACTACACGGTCGAGGTCAAGATCGGCAATGCCAACGGCATCAGTCAGGCCGCACTGCCACTTACCTTCCATGTCGACAAGACCAAGATGAACGGCTTCGGCGGCTTTGTCTACGACAGCCCCTACAACATGTGGCCCGCAGGCAACGCCCACCTCAACAGCTTCTATTATGCTCCCGGCTGGTCTCAGATCGCCGATCCTTCGTACGTGATGCCCGGCGACGGCTTTACCGTGACCCTGCCCGAGGCTACCACCGACCAGTGGCAGGCCCAGATGCACATCGGCACCGATATCGCGCTGGTTGAGGGTGAGAGCTACGACGGCTCGCTGATCGTCACCACCAGCAAGACTCTGCCCGGCTTTACAGTCAAGATCCATCCTGACGGCGACGACGATGACGCTCACGCAATATATGTGAAACGCCACGAGGTGCCCGCCGGCGAGCCTATGTGTATCTTCTGGTCAGACAAAACATGCGTGGCCGGTACATCAAATCTCGTCTATACATTTGACTTCGGCGGCAACGAGGCCGGCACCGAGGTTATCGTCGAGAGCATCGTGATCAAGAATCACAAGGATGACGATGGCACCGTAGTGCCCGATGTCTCTATTCCCGAACCCACATGGGTGGCATTTGACTCGGCCGACAACATGTGGAACGGATGTACCTGGACCAACGAGTTCTACTATGCTCCCAACTGGTCTCAGATCGCCGATCCCATTCTGACCGAAGATGCCGACGGTATCCACATCTCGCTGCCCGCAGCTACTTTTGACCGCTGGCAGGCGCAGGTGAAGTTCCTCACCAACATAGCTATCGACAACGACGAGGCTCTCGACATCCGTGTCGACATCACCTCTAACAACGATATCCCGGCTGTGACTATCAAATATACCCAGACCGGCAATGACGACAACTTCTTCACAGAGGAACGTCATGACGTGGCAGGCGGCGACGCCACCACCAAATGCTGGGTATCTACCGTCAAACCTAAGCAGGGCGCTCCGATGGAGGCAACCTCGTTGATATTTGACTTCGGCGGATGTCCCGACGGCACCGAGGTGACCATCAACAAGATCATCATCCAGAAGCATCGCGATTGATTTTTAAATCCTGAAAATTCCATGCCGACAGCCCGCTTTCGTCGTCCTCAGCGACGGCGGGGGCGGGCTCTCGGTTTTGATAAGTCTTATCTGAAAAAAATGAACAAGTACATCTCACTCCTTGCGGCTATCGGTCTCGGTATGGGCTTTGGCTCGTGTGGCGATGACGAGAAGGGCGGCGACACGCCTGTCCCCACAGGATCGATCGAGACTTCGGTCGAGTCTGTCTCGATGGATGCTGCCGGCGGCTCTACATCGTTTACCGTAAAGACAGCGGGCGACTGGGGCGCCGATCTCAGCCAGGCCGACAAGGCATGGATCAGCATCTCGGCCCAGGGACAGACGTCGACCACAGGTACGGTCAATGTGACTGTGGCCGCCAACACCGAGCGTTCGCCCCGCCAGGGCGAGATATTGCTGATGTCGGGGAGCGCGCGTGCCAAGGTGACCGTGAGCCAGTCGGGCAAAGAGCCCGAGCCGGTAGACCCCTCGATCACTGTTCCCGACGGCTACGAGCTGGTGTGGAACGACGAGTTTGACGGCGACGCGCTCGACGCATCGAAATGGCGCCACGAGGTGCAGCGCCCCGGATGGGTCAACAACGAGCTGCAGAATTATGTCAACGGCAGCTATGACGGCATTCCTGTCACAAGTGTGGCCGACGGCGTGCTGACCATTACCTGCTTCAAGCATTCGGGCTCTATCTACTCGGGCCGTATCTACGGCAGCGAGACGAAGGGCTGGACCTACGGCATATTCGAGGCCCGCATCAAGCTGCCCAAAGGCAAAGGCACATGGCCGGCATTCTGGATGATGCCCTGCAACAACGACTTCGGCGCCAACCCCTGGCCCGACTGCGGCGAGATCGATATCATGGAGGAAGTGGGCTATCACCCCGACTATACTTCGTCGTCGATCCACTGCCGCGACTACAACCACGTCAAAGGCACCCAGAAGACCGCCGAACGTCTGACATCGGGCGCCCAGGACGAATTCCACGTCTATCGCCTCGAGTGGACCGAAAACTACATCACAACCTATGTCGACGACCACCGTCTGCTGCACTTTGCCAACGACGGCCGCGGCAACGTGGCCACATGGCCGTTCAACAAACCGTTCTACCTGATACTCAACCTCGCGTGGGGCGGCAGCTGGGGCGGTGCCATGGGCGTCGACGAGAGCGCGCTGCCTGCCACAATGCAGGTCGACTATGTACGCGTCTTTCAGGAGAAAAAACAATAACATTAGCAATAATCATTTTCATTAGCATTTAGTTTTCGTTTTCAGAGGTGCACCTAAGGTGCCTGCGGCACAGGTTGCCGCGCAAAAAAAGATTGTTTTTAGGTTTTTAATTCTCTCTCTTCGCGATCCTCTTTTCCCTCTGAGACTTGAAACTCTATCCTCATCACTACATAGACCACATTATGAAACCTCTATATTATCTGATGCCGTTTATCCTGTTGCTCGGAGCCGCATGCTCAGGCTCGGGCGATACACAGCAGGCAGCTCCCGCCGCCGGCGACTTCGTGCGCGTGCAGGGCACCGACCTCATCAAACCCGACGGCAGCAAGCTCTTCATCCGCGGTACAAACCTCGGCAACTGGCTCAATCCCGAGGGCTACATGTTCGGCTTCTCAAAGACCAACTCGCCCCGTTTTATCAACGATATGTTCTGTCAGCTGGTCGGCGAGGAGTTTACGGCCGAATTCTGGAAACAATTCAAAGACAATTATATCACCCGACGCGACATTGAGTTTATCGCGTCGACAGGTGCCAACACCATACGTCTGCCATTCCACTACAAGCTTTTTACAGACGAAGACTATATGGGCCTCACCGCCGATCAAGACGGATTTGCCCGCATCGACAGCGTGGTGGAGTGGTGCCGCGACAATGACCTTTACCTCATTCTCGACATGCACGATGCTCCCGGCGGACAGACCGGCGACAATATCGACGACAGCTATGGCTATCCCTGGCTTCTCGAGAACGAAGGCTGCCAGCAACTGTTCTGCGACATCTGGCGCAAGATCGCCGAGCGCTACCGCGACGAGACCGTCATACTCGGCTATGAACTCATCAACGAACCCATCGCCCCGTATTTTGAGAATGTCGACGAACTCAACTCTCGTCTCGAGCCGCTGCACAAGCGCGCCGTGGCGGCCATACGCGAGGTAGACCCCAACCACATTATCCTGATAGGCGGCCCGCAGTGGAACAGCAATTTCGCTCCTTTCACCGACTCGACCTACGACGACAAACTCATGTACACCTGCCACCGCTATGGCGGCGATGCCTCGGCTGCGGCCATCGGCAATTTCATCGCGTTCCGCGACAGCGTGGGCCTGCCGATGTACATGGGTGAGATAGGCCACAATACCGACGAGTGGCAGCTGGCATTCAGCAATGCAATGGAAGAGAATAATATCGGCTACACATTCTGGCCCTACAAGAAAAAAGACAACTCCTGCATGGTCGGTATCACCATGCCCGAGAACTGGGATTCTATCGTGGGCTTCGCCGAGGCCAACCGCGACTCTTATGCCGCTATCCGCCAGGCCCGTCCCGGGCAGCTGGTGGCACGCAAGGCCATGCTCGACTTTATCGAGAACGCAAAGTTTGAAAACTGCACACCGCAGAAATCTTATATTGAATCAATGAAACTTACATGCAAATGAATAAGTTTGTGACCCTGGCGGCAGCAATGCTGACCGCCGTTGCCGCCGTGGCCCAGGTGCCCGTCTACATGGATGAGACCCGGCCGATCGACGAGCGTGTCGAGGATGCACTCTCGCGCATGACCACTGCCGAGAAAGCAGGTCTGCTGCATGCCCAGAGCAAGTTCAGCTCGCGTGGCGTGCAACGTCTGGGTATCCCGGAATTATGGTGTACCGACGGCCCCCACGGCATACGCCCCGAGGTGCTCTGGGACGAATGGGATCAGGCCGGATGGACCAATGACTCTTGCGTGGCTTTCCCGGCATTGGCCGCGCTGGCCGCATCGTGGAACCCCGAAATGTCGGCTCTCTACGGCAAATCAATCGGCGAGGAGGCTCGCTACCGTGAGAAAGACGTGCTGCTCGGTCCCGGCGTGAACATCTACCGCACCCCCCTCAACGGCCGAAATTTCGAGTATATGGGCGAAGATCCCTATCTGGCATCACGCATGGTGGTGCCCTACATCAAGGGCGTGCAGGACAACGGTGTGGCTGCCTGCGTCAAACATTATGCGCTCAACAATCAGGAGCTCAACCGCCACACCACCAATGTGATCGTTGACGACCGCACGCTCTACGAAATCTATCTGCCTGCCTTCAAGGCTGCCGTGCAAGACGGCGGCGCATGGTCGATAATGGGAGCATACAATCTCTACGAAGACCGCCACCTGTGTCATAATACCCGGCTGCTCAAAGATATCCTCAAAGGCGAATGGGGCTTTGACGGCGCTGTAATCAGCGACTGGGGCGGCGTACACGACACCTCCGAGGCTGCCGAGGGCGGCATGGACCTCGAGTATGGCAGCTGGACAAACGGTCTGAGCAGCGGTGCCAGCAATGCCTACGACAACTACTATCTCGCCGATCCATATCTTGCTCTGCTCGAATCGGGCAAGGCATCAGAGGACGAGCTCAACGATAAGGCACGACGGGTGCTGCGACTGATATTCCGCACGGCCATGCGCCGCGACAAACCCTTCGGAGCCCTTTGCAGCGAAGACCATTATGCAGCCGCCCGCCGCATCGGCGACGAGAGCATAGTGCTGCTGCGCAACGAAGGATCGTTGCTGCCCATCGATCCGGCCAAGTCGCCCAATATCCTTGTCGTGGGTGAGAACGCCGTCAAGATGATGACCGTGGGCGGTGGCAGCTCGTCGCTCAAGGTACAGCGCGAGATCTCGCCTCTCGACGGTATCCGTGCCATGGCCGGCGATCCTTCAAAGGTCAAGTATGCCCGCGGTTATGTGGGTGATGTCACCGGCGAGTACAACGGTGTCGTGACAGGTCAGGACCTCAAGGACGACCGCACACCGGCCCAGCTGATCGCCGAGGCTGTCGATATGGCCCGCGATGCCGACTATGTGATATTTGTGGGCGGTCTCAACAAGAGTGCCCACCAGGATTGCGAGGATAGCGACCGTGCGGGTCTTGAGCTGCCTTACGGTCAGGATGACGTGATACGCGCCCTTGCCGCCGCAAATAAAAATCTGATTGTGGTCAACGTGAGCGGCAATGCCGTGGCGATGCCCTGGGCCAAAGACGTGCCGGCCATCATGCAGGCGTGGTTCCTCGGTTCAGAGGCCGGCAACTCGATCGCCGACGTGATCTATGGCCGTGTCAACCCCTCGGGCAAACTGCCGTTCACCTTCCCCGTAAAGCTCGGCGACGTGGCTGCGCACAATTTCGGCGAGAAAGCATATCCCGGCATCAAACGTGCCGATTCGCCCATCCTCGACGAGAGCTATGACGAGGGCGTGCTTGTGGGCTACCGCTGGCACGACACACGCAAGGTAAAACCGCTGTTTGCATTCGGCCACGGCCTGAGCTACACGACATTCGACTACGGTAAGATCACAGCCGACCGCAAGCACATGGCCGCCGGCGACTCGATCACATTCACCGTTCCCGTGACCAACACCGGCAAGGTGGCAGGTGCCGAGACCGTGCAGCTCTATATATCAGACAGCAAGGCCTCAGTGTTGCGTCCCGCCAAAGAACTCAAGGGCTTTGCCAAAGTGTGGCTCGAGCCCGGCGAGACCCGCGATGTGACCTTCACCATCGGCAAAGACGCGCTGAGCTACTTCGACGCCGACCGCCACGAGTGGGTGGCCGAGCCCGGCGAATTCAAGGCTCACGCAGCCGCCTCGGCAGCCGACGTGCGTTCGACCGTCGCTTTCCATCTCGACTGATACACATATTCACCATAAAAGCGAGTGCCATCCCCTCTCTCGGGGATGGCACTCGCTTTTATGGTTGTGACTGTTATCGGGCGTTGCTGATACGGCCCAGATTGGTCGTCTGACTGTCGAGCCGGGCGACGTTGGCGTTGATCTCGGCATTGTTTGAGGCGTTGGCCGTGCCGTGGGCCGCTTTAAAGCCTGATGCATTGATCTCGGCGTTGTTGTAGGCCGAATAGATTATTGATGTGGCCGAGCCGTCGAGGTCGATCTGAGCGTTGTTGTAGGCTGTCGCGGTTATGTCGCCTGCCGATAGGTCGCGCATACTGACCGTGCCGTTGTTGTAGGCCGATATGTCGGTTTTGTCGGCTTTTATGTTGCGGTCAAAGCTGATTATGCTGTTGTTGTAGACATTCACGTCGAGACGTGCCATGTCGAGGGCGCCGGTGATGCGGATCTCGGCGTTGTTCATGCCCGTGTAGCTCTTGATGGCAGGCGACGTGAGATTGATCCTGATGGTTTCGTTGTTGAGACCGTCAGCCTTGATGGTGAGAACCGAGCCTTTTACGATCATATCAAGACATGATTTCGCCTTGTCGGATGCCTCGATGGTATATGATGTCCCGGCTCCGGGAGTGTATGTGACCTTGATGTTGTTGGCGACAACGATCTGGTCAAACGACTTGTCGACCGATATGGTCCCGTGTCTGTCGACAGATGATGCACACGATGTGATCGCCGGGAGGATAAGGAGGAGAGTGGAGATGAGAGTGATGGTTTTGTTCATAATGATGGACTTTTTTATATTAGACGCATCAATGGCTGAAATATGACAACCGCCACCCGAAAAAATCTGTTGATCCGCAAAATAAAAACAGCGGCAAAACAATTTTGTGCCGCTGTGGGTGCCCGGACCCGGGCTCGAACCGGGATGGATTGCTCCAACGGTGTTTGAGACCGTCGCGTCTACCGATTCCGCCATCCGGGCATGGTAGATGTTGCAAAGGTACGACTTTTTGACGAGTGTGCAAGCGTTTTTTGGTCATAATTGGCTCGGGAATGTTTTTTTTGTCGTATTTTTGTAAAAAATTATCGACATGGAAGCATTATCGCCGCGCCCGTTGATCGGGCTCACTCTTGAAGGTCTGCGCGAGGTGGCCGCATCGGTCGGCCTCAAGCCGTTTGCCGCCAAACAGATGGCTGCGTGGCTCTATCAGCGTGGTGTGACGTCGGTGGATGAGATGACCGATCTGTCGAAGGTTGCCCGCGAGCGTCTGAAAGCCGACGGGTGGACCGTGGGGCGCGAGGCTCCGAAGACTGAGGCTGTCAGCAGCGACGGTACGGCCAAGTATCTCTTCGAGGGTGCGGGCGGACGTGATGTCGAGGCGGTGTTTATTCCCGACCGCGACCGCGCTACGCTGTGTGTGTCGTCGCAGGCGGGCTGCAAGATGCGGTGTGCGTTCTGCATGACGGGCCGTCAAGGCTTCCACGGCAACCTGTCTGTGGCTCAGATCATCAACCAGGTGCTGTCGGTGCCGCGTTCGGCCGATCTGACCAATATCGTGTTTATGGGCATGGGCGAGCCAACCGACAATCTGCCTGCCGTGCTTGCCGCGATAGAGATACTGACGGCGCCGTGGGGCATGGGCTGGAGCCCCAAACGCATCACGGTGTCGACCATAGGCAATCTGCCCGGGCTGCGCACGTTGCTCGACACAACACGTGTGCATATAGCCATCAGCGTACACTCTCCCTTTGCCGAGGAGCGCGCGGGCATCATGCTTGTAGAGCGTGCGTGGCCGGTGCGCGATGTGGCCGAGTTGCTGCGTGGATATGATTTCGCCCATCAGCGGCGCCTGTCGGTTGAGTATATCATGTGGCGCGGATTCAACGACGATATGCGCCATGCCGATGCGCTGGCGCGGCTGTTCAGAGGCACGTCGGCACGTGTCAATCTGATACGATTCCATGCCATACCCGGCGTTGAGATGCAGCCGGCGGCCAAGGCTGTGATGGAGGCTTTCCGCGACCGGCTCAACGAGGCCGGAGTGACTGCCACGATAAGGGCTTCGCGAGGCGAGGACATTGACGCCGCATGCGGTATGCTTGCAGGCAAGGAGCGCCCCGTAGGCCAATCTGATACATGAACCAATAAATCACTTAAAAATATTTTATGTCAGACAAGATAAAGGTGGGAATCACCCACGGAGATATAAACGGCGTTGGCTACGAGATCATACTCAAAGTGCTCGAAGACAACCGTCTGCTCGAGCTGTGCACCCCTGTGGTGTATGGCTCGGCCAAGATCGCGGCTGCCTATCGCAAGGCGCTGCAGATGCCCAATGTGCCGATGACGCAGGTGGCGTCGGGCGCAGAGGCCCGCGAGGGTGTCAACAATATCGTCAATGTGGTGGGCGAGGACGTGCGCCCCGAGCCCGGCGTCTCAAACGCCGAGGCAGGCAAGGCCGCTTTCGCTGCTCTTGAAGCCGCTGTGAGCGATCTGCAGCATGGCCATATCGACGTGCTGGTGACTGCCCCCATCAACAAGGCCAACATACAGAGCGAGACATTTACTTTTCCGGGTCACACCGAATATCTCGAGTCGGTGACCGCCGAGAACGGCGCGCACGCGCTGATGATATTGTGCAACTCGGCCATGCGTGTGGCCCTGATGACCACCCACATGCCGCTGCGCAAAGTGGCCGATTCGATCACAAAAGATGATATAGTGACCAAACTGCAGGTGTTCAACCGCTCGCTGCAGCGGGATTTCGGCGTCAGCTCGCCGCGCATAGCCGTGCTGTCGCTCAATCCTCACGCCGGCGATGACGGTCTGTTAGGCAGCGAGGAGAAAGAGATAATCGAGCCGGCGCTTGCCGAGGCGCGCGACCGTAAGATACTGGCTTTCGGCCCTTATGCGGCCGACGGATTTTTCGGCGCGGGACGTTTTGTCAAGTTTGACGGTATATTGGCGATGTATCACGACCAGGGTCTGGCTCCGTTCAAGGCTCTTGCTATGGAGTCGGGCATCAATTTCACGGCGGGTCTGCCCATCGTGCGCACGTCGCCCGATCACGGTACGGGATATGACATCGCCGGACGTGGCGAGGCGTCGCCCGAGTCGCTGCGCAATGCCATCTATGCCGCCATCGACATATACCGCAACCGCAGGAGTTTTGACGAGGCCTACCGCTCGCCGCTGCGCAAGCAGTATTACGAGAAGGGCTCTGACAATGTGAAACTCGATCTTACCGGCGAATAATGAGCTTGCTCACCAAGATATTACCGCTGATGGCAGCCTGTGGCGCCTGCCTGCTGTCGTGCTCGGGAAAGACCGGCACGGCGTCACGGCCGACGGCCGATGCGACGCCGGCGCTCGAGGAGCGTGGCGCATTCTCGGCCGACTCGGCCTATGCACAGGTCGTGCGTCAGGTCGCTCTGGGGCCGCGGACACCCGGATCAGAAGCCCACGGCCGGTGTGCCGACATGCTCGAGCAGACATTGCGCCGCTATGGCGCCGACACGGTGGTGTCGCTGCGCGGCGAGGCCACGGCATGGGACGGTACAGTGCTGCCGGTGCGTAATATCTGGGCGAGGTACAATATTGCCGCGCCGTCGCGTATATTGCTTGTGGCGCATTATGATACACGTCCGTGGGCTGACCGCGATGCCGACGAGGCCAATCACAATACGCCCATCGACGGAGCCAACGACGGCGCGTCGGGTGTGGCTGTGATACTCGAGATCGCCCGCAATCTGGGTCTTAGGGCTCCGGAAGTCGGCGTGGACATACTGTTGACCGACTGTGAGGACTCCGGGACACCTGCCGGCCATGATACCGGCGCTGACGAAGACAGCTGGTGTCTGGGCACACAGCTGTTTGCCGACAATCTGCCCTATGCGGCCGCCGAGCGCCCGCGCATGGGCATACTGCTCGATATGGTGGGCGGCCGCGACGCCCGCTTTCACCGCGAGTATTTCTCGGCCCGGCGCGCACCGGCGGCGACCGACAAGGTGTGGGCCATGGCCGCACGCATGGGGCTGGGCGACAGATTCCCGGATGCGGTCGGGGGCGCCATCACCGATGATCACCTGCCGCTGATAGCGGCGGGTATTCCCACAACCGACATAATCGAAAGCGCCAATGCCGTCACGGGCTCGTTTGCCCCGACGTGGCACACGCTCGACGACAATATCGACCATATCGACCGTGAGTCGCTGTCAGCGGCCGGCCGAGTGGTGCTCAATGTAATTTATTACGAGAAACCATGACAATCGAAGAAAAACAAAGAGAGATAACAGACGAATTCGCAGACATCGACGAATGGCTCGACCGCTATGCGATGATAATCGATCTTGGCAACCAGCTGCCGCCCATCGACGAGCGACTCAAGACGCCCGAGCATCTGATCGAGGGCTGCCAGAGCCGCGTGTGGCTTAACGCCGAGCTGCGCGACGGCAAGGTATATTTCACAGCCGACTCTGACGCGATCATCGTCAAGGGCATCATATCGCTGCTGGTGAGCGTGCTTGACGGCCACACACCTGACGAGATACTGGGCGCCGACCTGCATTTTATCGATGATATCGGTCTGGGCGAGCATCTGTCGCCCACACGGTCTAACGGCCTGCTGGCGATGGTCAAGCAGATGCGTATGTATGCTCTGGCGTTCAAGACCCTACAGGAAAAACAAAATCACTAATCCTCAAAATACTATGTTCAAAGATCAACCCAAGGGACTAATCCCCGCAGCTCTGAGCAACATGGGCGAGCGATTCGGCTACTATATCATGAATGCCGTGCTCGTGCTGTTTCTCTGCTCGAAGTTCGGCCTGAGCGACGAGACCAGTGCACTCATCTACTCGTTTTTCTATGCGGGTATCTACATCCTGAGCCTTGTCGGCGGCTATATCGCAGACAAGACACAAAACTACAAAGGCACGATTATCAAGGGCCTGATAGTGATGTCGCTGGGCTATGCGATACTGGCCGTGCCCATCCTGTCGACGTCAGACAATATCAGCTGGCTGCTGCCGCTGACGTGCTTCGCTCTGTTTCTGATCGCATTCGGCAACGGCCTCTTCAAGGGCAACCTGCAGGCGATTGTAGGTCAGCTCTATGACAATCCCCGTTATGCCGCCAAGCGCGACTCGGGATTTCAGATCTTCTATGTATTTATCAATGTGGGCGGTCTGATCGCTCCGTTTGTGGCCCCGATGCTGCGCTCGTGGTGGCTGGGTGTACACAATCTTACCTATAATGCCAATCTGCCCGCTCTGGCGCACGAATATCTGTCGATCGGCGACAACATGAATATGGAGAACGCCAACAACCTCTATGCTCTTGTGACGCAGGTAGGCGGCGATGCCGCAGGCGACATCTCGGCATTCTGCACACAGTATCTCGACGTGTTCAATACCGGTATCCACTACTCGTTTATCGCATCGATCGTGGCCATGCTCATCTCGCTGGTGATCTTTGTATGCTTTAAGAACGGTCTGCCCAATCCGCCCAAGAAAGAGGCCGCCGAGGCAGTCAACTATACCGAGGCCGAGAAAATGGCCATGGCCAAAGAGATCAAGCAGCGCATGTATGCTCTGTTTGCCGTGCTGGGCATCGCGATCTTCTTCTGGTTCTCATTCCATCAGAACGGTACGTCGCTGTCGCTTTTCGCCCGTGACTTTGTCAAGACCGATGCCGTGGCACCCGAAATCTGGCAGGCTGTCAACCCGTTCTTTGTGATTGTGCTGACCCCGCTGGTGATGCTGCTTTTCGGCCGTATGGCCCGCCGGGGCAAAGAGATCTCCACTCCGCGCAAGATCGGTATCGGCATGGGTATCGCCGGTTTGGCATATCTTTTCCTGATGGTCTACAGTCTGGTGATGGACTATCCGTCGGCACAGGACTTCCTCAAACTCGACCCGACCACCTCTGCGGCTCTCAAGAGCGGCTGGTGGATCATGTTTGTGATCTATTTCTTCCTGACCGTAGCCGAGCTGTTTATCTCGCCGCTGGGCCTGTCGTTCGTGTCTAAGGTCGCACCTAAAAACATGCAGGGCCTCTGTCAGGGTCTGTGGCTCGGTGCCACAGCCGTGGGCAATCTGCTGCTGTGGATCGGCCCGCTGATGTACAACGCATGGCCTATCTGGGAGGCATGGGGCGTATTCCTCGCCGTGTGTCTGATCTCGATGGGTGTGATGTTCGGCATGGTCAAGTGGCTCGAGCGCGTGACCGCCTCGCAGCCCGAACCGGTCAAGGAGGCCGTAGCCGACGAGGCTGATTCGATCTGACCGGCTGTCATAGCACAAAAATAAAAGTAGCGGGACTTCCGTCAGCGACGTCGCTGACGGAAGTCCCGCTACCAATTAATAACTTTATATACGAGGTATTATCGCCGGCACTGATCGTTTCAGACGTCATCTCCGGCTTTACGCTCAAGATCGCGGCCAAACAGCATCAGCAGTCCGCCGATGAGCGTGATGCCCAGCACCGAGATGGCGGTGACCCAGGTGCCAAGACAAGTGACGTCGATGATCATCACGATAATGTAGGCAAGCACGATGCCGATTATCAGACTGAACCCGAGCCAAAACAGAGTCTTACCGAGATCTTTCATATTCTGTGAGTTTTATATCTTGTTATATATTTATAATGTGCAGGGGTTGCAAAATGTTTATGACAACGGAGCTTTTGTGACATTATACCTGTTTTTATTTGGTTATGTCGACAATTAGTCTTTACTTTGCCGATGCTATTCACGAACACATATACCAATTATGGAATCCAAGAAATTTTTGCTGACAGAGCGGGATATTCCCTCGGCATGGTATAATATCGTGCCTGATATGCCTAATAAGCCCGCGCCGATGCTCAACCCCGCCACGGGCGAGGCTCTCAAGGCCGAAGACCTTTATCCGTTGTTTGCCGAGGAGTGCGCCCGGCAGGAAATGAACACCACCGACCGCTGGATAGAGATTCCCGATGAGGTGCGCGACATGTACCGCATCTGGCGTCCGACACCGCTGGTGCGTGCCGGCGGTCTTGAGCGTGCGCTCGGCACCCGCGCCCACATATATTTCAAAAACGAGAGTGTGAGCCCGGTGGGATCGCACAAGCTCAACTCGGCCATTCCGCAGGCCTATTACGCCAAGCGTGAGGGCCTGACCAACCTTACCACCGAGACAGGCGCCGGCCAGTGGGGAGCGGCCCTGTCGCTCGCCACACGCCATTTCGGCATAGACCTGGCGGTGTATATGGTCAAGGTGTCATACAACCAGAAACCCTATCGCCGCTCGATCATGCAGACCTACGGTGCCGAGGTGATCGCCTCGCCGAGTATGTCGACGCGTGCGGGCCGCAAGATCATCACTGAGCATCCCAATTATCAGGGATCGCTCGGTACGGCAATCTCAGAGGCGGTAGAGCTCGCCGTCAGCACGCCGGGCTGCAAGTATGCCCTGGGCTCGGTGCTCAACCATGTGTCGCTGCACCAGACGGTGATCGGTCTCGAAGCCGAGCGGCAGATGGACATGGCCGGCGAGTATCCTGATGTGGTGATAGGTTGTTTTGGCGGCGGCAGCAACTTCTCAGGTGTGGCGTTCCCGTTTATGCGCCACAATTTTGCCGGCGAGACCAAGACTCGCTTTATCGCGGCCGAGCCCGAGTCGTGCCCCAAGCTGACACGCGGCAAGATGCGTTATGACTTTGGCGACGAGGCCGGTTATACGCCTCTGATACCGATGCTGACGCTGGGCCATAACTTCGCGCCTGCCAACATCCATGCCGGCGGCCTGCGCTATCACGGCGCCGGCGCCATCGTGAGCCGTCTGCGCGACGACAATCTGATGGAAGCCGTCGACATACCGCAGCTCGAATCGTTTGAGGCTGCGACGCTGTTTGCCCGTAGCGAGGGCCTGATACCGGCGCCCGAGAGCGCCCATGCCATAGCGGCGGCGATACGCGAGGCCCGCAAGGCCGACGAGGCCGGCGAAGATCGGGTGATCCTCTTCAACCTGTCGGGCCACGGTCTGATCGATATGATGTCGTATGACCGCTTTTTTGCAGGCGACCTGCAGAATTATTCTATTCCTGACAGTGAGATTGAAGCCAATACGGCCGGCCTGAAAGAAGCGTAGGCACCGTCCGACCGGCTATGAATAACAAGCGCGACCCCCCGGATGAGGGCCGCGCTTGTCGCGTATATATAGTCTGAATTTGGTTGCGTTATTCGGCTTTTACCTCGGGATCAACGCCCCACTGCTGTTGGGCGAGACGGCGATAGTTGTTGTAGCGCCACATGGCGTTGGCCTTGGCGGCTGCGAACAGTTCGGCAGCCTCGTTGGGATACTGCTTGAGCACAGAGCTGTAGCGTACCTCGCCCTTGAGGAAGTCCTCGAACTTGTCCCAGTCGGGAGCCTTGCTGTCGAGAGTGAAGGGGTTCTGGCCCTCGAGCTCGGCGGCGGGGTTGTAGCGCCAGAGGTGCCAGTAGCCGCACTCGACAGCACGCTGCTCTTCGCTCTGCGAGTGGCCCATGCCTGCACGCAGGCCGTGGTTGATACAGGGCGAGTAGGCGATGATGAGTGACGGTCCGTCGTAGGCCTCGGCCTCGCGGATAGCCTTGAGGGTCTGAGCCTGGTCGGCACCCATTGCGATCTGGGCGCAATATACATAGCCGTAGGTCGAGGCGATCAGGCCGAGGTCTTTTTTGCGCACGCGCTTGCCGGCAGCGGCAAATTTGGCGATTGCACCGACAGGTGTGGCCTTTGATGCCTGGCCGCCGGTGTTAGAGTAAACCTCGGTGTCGAGCACGATGACATTGACGTTTTTGCCCGATGCAAGCACGTGGTCGAGACCGCCGAAACCGATATCGTAGGCGGCGCCGTCACCGGCGATGATCCACTGGCTGCGGGCCACGATGTAGCCCTTGAGTTCGAGCAGAGCCTTGCAGGTGTCGCAGCCGCAGGCCTCGCACATGGGCACGAGTGCGTTGTAGACGTCGCGGGTGACGCCGGCGCTCTCGCGGTTGTCGAGCCACTGCTGTGCGAGAGCCTTCATCTCGGCGGTGCACTTGTCGCAGCTGAGCATGGCTGTCATCAGATCGGCCACGCGGGTGCGGATCTTCTCAGAGGCGATCTTCATGCCGAGACCGAACTCTGCGAAATCCTCGAAGAGTGAGTTTGCCCATGCCGGGCCGTGGCCGGCGGCGTTGGTGGTGTAGGGGGTCGAAGGTACCGAACCCGAATAGATCGACGAGCAGCCGGTGGCGTTGGCGATCATCTCGTGGTCGCCGAAGAGCTGCGAGATGAGCTTGACATAGGGTGTCTCGCCGCAACCCGAGCAAGCGCCCGAGAACTCGAAGAGGGGAGTGGCGAACTGGCTGTTCTTGACATTGAGATTAATGTCGACCAGATGCTGCTTCGAGGCAACGTGCTCGGTGCAGTAGTCCCATTCCTTCTGAATGTTGAGCTGGGTCTCGAGGGGTTTCATCTCGAGTGCTTTCACGCCCTTCTTGCCGGGGCATACGTCAACGCAGTTGCCGCAGCCGAGGCAGTCGAGCACATCGACAGCCTGCATGAAGCGCATGCCCTCGAAAGTCTTGCCGATAGCCTTGATGGTACGGTCTTCGGCAAAAGGCGCGGCAGCCATCTCGGCGGCGTCGAGCACGAACGGACGGATCGAGGCGTGGGGGCAGACATATGCACACTTGTTGCACTGGATACAGTTTTCCTCGAGCCACATAGGCACGAATGCCGCAACGCCGCGTTTCTCGTATTTGGCAGTTCCCTGAGCCCAGGTGCCGTCGGGCATGGCCTCGAAGGCCGAAACCTTGAGCAGGTCGCCGTCCTGAGCGTTGATCGGGCGTACGATCTCGTTGATGAATGCAGGGTCGTTGTTGGCGACGGCGGGATCGTCGGGGAGCTGAGCCCATGCGGGATCAACGTCGAGCTTGTGGAACTCGCCACCGCGGTCGACGGCCGCATAGTTCTTGTCGACGACGTCCTGACCTTTCTTGCCATAGCTCTTGACGATGAATTTCTTCATCTGCTCTACGGCGAGATCGACGGGGATCACCTCGGTGATGCGGAAGAACGCGCTCTGCAGGATGGTGTTGGTGCGGTTGCCCAGACCGATCTCCTGAGCGATGCGTGTGGCATTTATATAATAAACGGTGATGTTGTGCTCGGCAAAGTAGCGCTTGACCTTGTTGGGCAGGTTTGCGGCGAGTTCGTCGCCCTCCCAGATGGTGTTGAGCAGGAATGTGCCGCCGTCGCGTAGACCGCGGGTCACATCGTACATGTGCAGATAAGCCTGCACGTGGCATGCAACAAAGTTGGGGGTGTTGACCAGATATGTCGAGCGGATAGGCTCGTCGCCGAAACGCAGGTGCGAGCAGGTGAAACCGCCCGATTTCTTTGAGTCGTAAGCGAAGTAGGCCTGGCAATATTTGTCGGTGTTGTCGCCGATGATCTTGACCGAGTTTTTGTTTGCACCCACGGTGCCGTCGGCGCCGAGACCATAGAATTTGGCCTCGAATGTGCCTGCGCCACCCAGGGCCATCTCGGGACGCGGGGGCAGCGATGTGAAGGTCACGTCGTCGACAATGCCCACGGTGAAGTGGTCTTTGGGCTCGGGCAGGGCGAGGTTCTCGAATACGCCGATGATCTGGCTGGGAGTGGTGTCTTTAGATGCCAGACCGTAACGGCCGCCCACGATAAGGGGAGCGTCGGCCTTGCCGTAGAACGCCTCTTTTACGTCGAGATAGAGGGGCTCGCCGTTGGCGCCGGGCTCTTTGGTGCGGTCGAGCACAGCGATGCGCTTGACGGTCGAGGGAATGGCGGCCATGAGGTGTTTGACAGAGAAGGGACGGAAGAGGTGCACAGCTACCAGACCCACTTTCTCGCCGCCGGCGATCATGTGGTCGATGGCCTCCTGGGCTGCCTGAGTCACCGAACCCATGGCGATGATGATGCGGTCGGCATCGGGAGCGCCATAGTAGTTGAAGAGGTGATACTCGCGGCCGGTGATGGCGCTGATCTTGCCCATGTAGTCCTCGACGATCTCGGGCACGGCTTCGTAGTGGCGGTTGCAGGCCTCGCGGTGCTGGAAGAATACGTCACCGTTCTCGGCCATGCCGCGGGCAACGGGAGCCTGGGGCGTGAGAGCGCGGCTGCGGAAGTGTGCGAGCGCGTCGCGGTCGAGCAGCGGGGCGAGGTCGTCCTGATCGAGCATCTCGATCTTCTGGATCTCGTGAGAGGTGCGGAAACCGTCAAAGAAGTTTACAAAAGGCACGCTCGACTTGATGGTCGAGAGGTGGGCGACGCCGGCAAGATCCATGACTTCCTGCACCGAACCCTCGGCCAGCATGGCGAATCCGGTCTGACGCACCGACATTACGTCCTGGTGGTCGCCGAAAATCGAGAGCGCGTGCGATGCTATCGTACGCGCCGAAACGTGGAATACGGTGGGCAACAGCTCACCGGCGATCTTGTACATGTTGGGGATCATCAGCAGCAGACCCTGCGAAGCGGTATAGGTGGTGGTGAGAGCACCAGCCTGCAGCGAGCCGTGCACGGCGCCTGCGGCACCGCCCTCAGACTGCATTTCCTGTACCAGAACAGTTTCGCCGAAGATGTTTTTGCGGCCTGCGGCAGCCCATTCATCGACGTATTCAGCCATGGTCGACGAGGGAGTGATGGGGTAGATGGCGGCTACCTCAGAGAACATATAGCTCACATGGGCAGCAGCCTGGTTACCGTCGCAGGTCAAGAATTTCTTGTCCTTACTCATAATTTTATAGGTTTATACTGAAATTGCTTATTTTGGGGGCAAAGTTACGAATTTTTTGCGAGCTGTGCGTGCAAAAAAATATTTTAATATGTGTAATTGGCGTGCGCTGCTGATGACAAGTATAAAAATATGTTTAAAAACATAAAATGTGGCATATTTGAAATAAAAGTTTTAATTTTGCGCGAATTTGTACTGAAAGCCTGTGTGCAGGTCGTCAGTTTATAAGCAGAGATTCTAATCAATCATATTTACTTACTTATCTACTACCAAATCATCAGTGTATGAAAAATGTTAAGAAGTGGCTGCTCGGGGCCCTTGCCGCATTGACGGCAATGCCTTCTATGGCAGCGACATTTGTGGGTGATCGCACCGATTTCCGTGACGAGACCATCTACTTTGCCATGACTACACGTTTCTATGACGGTGATCCCAAAAACAATGTCTGCGGCTGGGACCATCAGAATGTGCAGATCCAGAACAATGACCCCGACTGGCGTGGCGATTTCAAGGGCCTTATCGAGAAGCTCGATTACATCAAGGCTCTCGGTTTCACGGCAATCTGGATTACCCCTATCGTGCAGAACTGCTCGGGTACAGACTTCCACGGCTATCACGCAATGGATTTCTCGAAGGTCGACCTGCGCTATGAGAGCCGCACGGAATGGGGCTCGTCAGAAGACGTGAAATTCGAGGATCTCATCGATGCCGCCCATGCCAAAGGCATGAAGATTATTCTCGACATCGTGCTCAACCACACCGGCAACTTCGGCGAGGCACACTTCGCCGAGCTGTTCTACCGTAGCCAGGATATCCGCAACCAGGCAAACGTGTCGGCTTCGATCATCCCCAACTACGACAAACTTCCCTCAAACTACAATGAACTTGACGGTGACAGCCAGTACAAGGCCCGTTTCCCCTATCTCAAGAACTCTGACGGTACCAACAAAGACAACCACAACTACTGGCACCACGTCGGCACCGGCTGGAACTGGGACTACCCCAACCGCTGGTGGGGTCAGATCGCAGGCGACTGCGTCGACCTCAACACCGAGAACCCCGCGGTGAGCAAGTATCTCGTCGAATGCTACGGCAAATTCATCGAGATGGGCGTCGACGGTTTCCGTATCGATACCACGGGCCACATCTCGCGCCTGACATTCAACACATCGTTTATTCCCCAGTTTATGGCTCTGGGCGAGAAATACAAGAACAAACGTCTCAACGGCGCGCCGTTCTTTATGTTCGGCGAGTGCTGCGCACGTTTCTCAGACGTGACCTACCGCGACCAACCCAATCTGTCGAGCTACTTCTATACCTGGAAGTCGCCCGAGGACCTCGTGGGCAAATGGAACTGGGACGAGACATTCTGGGATAATATCTATATCAAGGAGGGCGACGACGCCGCCCGTCCCGGCAACATGGCTCTCTGCGACGCCGAGCCCTCGATCAAACGCGAGTCTGACAACGTTTTCATGAAAAACGGCGCCTGGCATCAGCCTGACTACTCGGACTACAGCAATTTCTCGATCATCGACTTCCCGATGCACTACAACTTCAACAACGCCGGCGCTGCCGTAAACGTTGCCAAGAGCGGTGACAAATACTACAACGACGCCAGCTTCAACGTGGTGTATGTCGACTCTCACGACTACTGCCCCGGCCCCAATGACGGTACACGATTCAACGGTGGCACCGAGCAGTGGGCCGAGAACCTGTCGCTGATGTTCACATTCCGTGGCATTCCCTGTATCTACTACGGCTCAGAGGTTGAGTTCCAGGCAGGCCAGAAGGTAGATGCCGGCGGTACTGACATGCCCGTCAAAGACTCGGGCCGCGCATACTATGGCCACTATATCGAGGGTAACGTATCGGCAAGCGACTTCGGTGTCTTCACCGCATCGGGCAACGCCGCCACCACCCTCAACGGCGACCTGTCGCAGCATATCATCCGCCTCAACAAGATCCGTGCCGCCGTACCCGCTCTGCGCAAGGGCCAGTACACATTTGACGGCTGCTCGGCTCAGGGCGGCTGGGCATTCAAACGCGCATACAAGGATTCGTACGCTCTGGTAGCCATCAACGGTGGCGCTACCTTCAGCAACGTGCCCGCCGGCACATATGTCGACGTCGTGACCGGCGAGACCTATCAGGGCGGCGGCTCGATCACTGTCAACGCTCCGAAAAACAAAGGTCAGCTGCGTGTGCTCGTGAAAGACTGGAAGGGCGGCAAAATCGGCGAAGACGGCAAATTCATGTATGCCTCATCGCCCGTTGCCAAGGGTGGCAAGCCTAAATTCACCGACCCCGGTGCCACCGAATACTATACCGCCGACGATGCCATTGGCTCGCCTGCAGTCAAATTCTCACACGCCGGCGGTTCGTTCCGCACCGAGACCCTCACCGTGACCGCAACCCTCAACGAGGCTGCGACGACCGGCTGGATACAGGTAGGCAACGAGGCACGTAAGAACCTCACCACCGGCTCAAGCACCACATTTACCATCGGCCAGGGCATGAACTATGGCGAAAGCGTGACCGTGAAATGGGGCGCAGACGAGTATAACGGCAGCGTGACCTACAAGAAAGTCGATCCCAACGCCGCCATCACTGTATATGTGACCGGCAAGGACGGTGCCGACATCAGCGGTACCAATATCCACGCCTGGAACGACGGCGGCGACCTGACCGGCTCATGGCCCGGCAAGACCCTCACCGAGACTACTGTGGTCGATGGCAAGACATTCTATTTCTATACATTTGACGCCGAGAGCGTGAATGTGATATTCAACCGCAACGGCAGCCAGACCGGCGACATCAAGGGTATCACATCTGACACTTACTTTGAGTATGACGGCGCATCAAGCGCAAACGAGATCGATGTCAACGTCACACCTGTGCCTTCGGTTAGATTCTCGCCCAACGGCGGTGAATTTGTCGACAATGTCAATGTAACTGTCACTGTGTCTAACGCTACATCGGCATGGTACAAGATCGGCAACGGCCAGCAGGTGACCATCAGCGGCAACTCGGCCACATTCACTCTCGGCGACAACATGAGCATCAACGAGACCGTGACCGTAAGCTGGAGCGCTACCAACGGCACTGATACCAAGACCGGCAGCGTTACCTACAAGAAGGTCGAAAAACAGCCCGAACCCGAAGGCATCACCGTGTTCTATGACAACTCGGTGACCAACTGGTCGACCGTCAAGATCCACCACTGGTCGGTCAACGAGACCACATGGCCCGGTGTGGACATGACCCGTCTGCTCGACCGCGACAACGTGTGGATGTACACCGTTCCCACCGGCACCACCGGCATCGTATTCAACAACGGCAACGGCGATCAGACTGACGATGTGGAAAATCCCGAGCACATGCATCTCTACAAAGGCCTCGGCAACCGTAAGTTCTCTGACGAGGGCCTCTACGAATACAATTCGATAAGCGATATCGAGAGCGAGTATGACGAGCAGGCTGTAGAGTACTACAACATGCAGGGCATGCGTGTAGAGAATCCCGGCCGTGGTTTCTATATCATGCGTCAGGGCAACAAGGTGCAGAAAGTGCACATCTGGTAATATATCAGGCTCTCTTGCCGGCGCTGATATGCGTCGGTACAAGATATAATTAAAAAGCCGGCAGCTTCCCGATAAGGCTGCCGGCTTTTTTTACATCGCTCGCGCCATCGATAAAGCGAAAAAAACGGGCACGGCTGACGCATCTTAAATAAACTTAACGGCTGTTGACCAATATAAAACGGTT
>JAUNGA010000098.1 GCA_030524765.1 Bacteroidales bacterium
CGTTCGGTGCCGATCGACGATCCTTCGCTGCGATCGATCAGACGCATGGCCATAGTGCTCGGCACCGAAGGTGACGGCCTGTCTGACAAGGCCATATCTGAAGCCGACCATGTGGCACGCATACCTATGGCTCACGGAGTCGACTCGCTCAACGTAGCTGCGGCATCGGCCGTGGCATTCTGGGAGCTGAGAGCTCGAACTTAAACGCCTATAGGTTGTTATTAGAGGTATAACAAAGTTAAAAACCTCTAATAACTAACCCGAATGCATCTGATCTTACTGCGACACGGACAGAGCGAATGGAACCTCGCCAACCGTTTTACCGGATGGACCGACGTCGATCTCACCGACGCCGGTCGCGAGGAGGCCCACCGGGCCGGCATCAAAATCCGAGAGGCCGGGCTGCGACCGCAATATTTTTTCACATCATATCTGCGTCGCGCCATACACACCCTGCAGATTGCGGCCGACGCAATGGATCTCGCCTACGTGCAGGTATTCAAAGACTGGCATCTCAACGAGCGCCATTATGGCGCACTGCAGGGACTTAACAAAAAAGACACCGCCGACCGATACGGCGACGAGCAGGTGCACATATGGCGTCGCAGCTACGATGTGCAGCCGCCTGCATTGTCGCCCGACGACGACCGCGCACCGGCCAATCAGCCAATGTATGGCCGGCTCACCGACGACGAACTACCGCTGACCGAATCTCTCAAGGACACCATCGAGCGGGTGCGGCCATGCTGGGAGGAGCGCATCGTGCCTGCCCTCCATATATACGACACAGTACTCGTAGCCGCCCACGGCAATTCGCTGCGGGCGCTGGTGATGATGCTCAAAAAGCTGTCACCGGCCGACGTGCTTGAGCTCGAGATACCTACAGGTAGCCCTTATGTGCTCGACGTAGACAACCGTATGCACGTTATTTCAGATAATTATCTATAACTATTTAAATACTTACTTTATCTTATGAAAACGCTTCTCATCGCATTGTCGCTTATCGCCGCATGCGCTCCTGCGCATGCAAGCGAGCCTGACTCGACTTATATCGACCACAATGTGCGCATACACCTGAGCCGTACAAGCCCCGAGGTAAAGAAGACACTCGAGCAGACACGACCGGTAGAGCCGCAGTCAGTGTCCGTGCCGAACTTTGTAATCAAATCAACCAACGACAAATTTATAATGGCCATAGGCGGACACGTCAATCCGATCGTCGGCTACGACATCGGCAACGATCTCTATGAGGTGGACGGTGCCGGTCTGGGCTTCGTGACATCGGCCATACCCGTCCCGGCCGAGAAAGGCCGCAAAAGCGACTATTTCATCAATCCACTCAACGCCCAGCTCGATTTCCAGATCGTGGGACTGGCGGGAACACCCAACGCCATCACCGCCTATATCAAGATAGGCACCAACAACAACTCGCCGGCCATCAAGCTCAAACGCGCCTATATCAGCTACCGCGGATTCACAGGCGGCCAGGTGGCCACCCTGATGCAGGACGGCGATGCATGCCAGCCGCCGACAATCGACCCGCAGGGCCCCTGCGGCATGGTGAGCACGACAGCCTATGAGCTCAACTATAAATCGCCCGACTACAACGGATTCAGATGGGCGATCGGCCTTGATATGCCGTCATACTATGCGTCGTCGGGCTACTATCAGGGTCACGACTATCCCAAATACAGAGGCGAGCAAGTGACCACCGTGCAGAATGTCGAACAGATGACGCCCGACATTCCCGCATGGGTACAATACGGCACGGCAACAGGCAACCGCATACGTTTCTCGGCCATGCTGCGCAACTTCACCTACCGTGATCTGCTGCAGGACAAGGTGCGCCACATAGCCGGCTACGGCGTGATGCTCAGCGGCAATCTCGTGCCATGCAAGGCTGTCACACTCTATCTGCAGGCTGCCTACGGCCGCGGTTTCGGCGCATATCTGCAAGACATCGCCGGACAGCCGCTATCGTTTGTGCCGTCAGACAGCAAACCCGGATACATGCAGGCTTCGCCCATGATGGGCATCAACATCGGCGCTTCGTTCAACTTTGCCAAACGCTGGCAGATCAATATCATGGGTTCGGAATCGCGTATATGGAAGGTGAGCGACTACTGCACCGCCAAAGACGCTCCGGCCAACTACAAGTATGCCCTTTACGGCGCTGCCAACGTATTCTATAACATCACCTCGTATCTGCAGTGGGGTCTTGAATACGTATGGGGACGCCGCATGACATGGGATATCGGCGGCGCCAACGACAGCCGCATACAGACACAGATAATGTTTACGATCTGACAATAGGCCTGACACGACCCTACGCCAACGCTGCGGTGACAATATCATCGCGGCGTTTTTTTATGTTTCGGCAGATCTGCGGCTCTATACCCTAAAATAGGTAAAATCGATTTTTTATTGGTGTTTTTAATCATTTTTCCTACCTTTGCGGCTCAATATGAGAGACAGACAGCTGACACAACGGTTGATATCGGCTCTGGTGCTGACATTGTTCCTGATGTTCCAGGCAGGGACACATGCCTTTATGCACCTGCATACTGTCGACGGCGTCACCGTGGCCCACTCGCATCCCTACAAAGAGACGGCCCACACCCATACCGCCGCACAGATCGAGTCGATCGCTTCTGTCTCGAACATCACGACCGATGAACCCGGAAGCCTCGCGCCCGACCTGCACCCCCCTCTGACATGGGGTATCGTAAGGTGTGGCTATACGATTACGGCCGGCCACCCGCTGCTGCCGGGCCGTGAGAGCCTGCCGGCGCCGCCTGTTGTTGAAATGATCTGACATAACGCGACTCAAGACATTTCATCACAACAGACTATTGCTTTAATGAAAAAATACATTTTGGCGGTGCTCATCGCTATTGCGTCGTGCGCCGACTCATGGGCCGACCTGCAGATTGGCGGGACGGTCGTAGACCGTGCGACCGGCGAGACAATGCCCGGCGCCATGGTGAGAATTGACGGTACCCGCAATGGCATCACGACTGATGCCGACGGACGTTTTACCCTCGAGATAAACCATCCGGGACAATACATACTCGTGGCATCGATGCCGGACTACGATGATCTGTCGATGCCGGTTGACGTGACCGACAAGACTGACAACATATTATTACGGCTGAGCGAAAAGCGCGAAGACCTTGACGAGATAGTGGTGTCGGCCAACCGCAATGCCGTGCGACGCCGCGAGGCTCCGGTGGTGGTGAATGTGCTGACGCCTAAGGTCTTTGATCGTGTAAACTCGGTAGACCTCGCACAGACGCTCAATTACCAGTCGGGACTGCGTGTCGAGAACAATTGCCAGAACTGCGGCTTCCCGCAGGTGCGCATCAACGGTCTCGAGGGTCCCTACTCCCAGATACTGATCAACAGCCGTCCGGTGGTGAGCTCGCTGTCAGGCGTATATGCTCTCGAGCAGATGCCTGTCAACATGATAGAACGCATCGAAGTGGTGCGCGGAGGCGGTTCGGCGCTGTTCGGTGCCAACGCTGTCGCCGGCACGATAAATGTAATCACGAAAGATCCACAAGAAAATCATTTCGAGGCCGGCACAACAATCTCCAACATGAACGGCAAAGCCTGGGAGGAAGTAGCCACGGCCAACGTCACCCTGACCGGCGACGAAAACCGTTATGGTGTAGCTCTCTACGAGACATTCCGCCATCGGTCGCCCTACGATGCCGACGGCGACGAATTCTCGGAGGTGGGCAAGCTCAACCTCAACAGTTTCGGTATCGACGGTTATTACCGCATATCATCCACTGCCCGGCTGGGCCTCGAGTATCACAACACGAGCGAATTCAGACGCGGCGGCAACAAGTTTGATCTCGAGCCATTCCAGACCGACATCACCGAACAGACCCAACACAACATCAACTCGGGCGGTCTCAATCTCACCAAAGGATGGGCCGACTACAAATATCGCATGAACGTCTATGCCTCGGCGCAACATATCGACCGCAGCAGCTACTACGGCGCACTGCAGAATCCCGATGCATATGGCAAGACGACCGACATGACATGGGTCACCGGGGCAACCTTCACAGCCGATTTTGACCGCGTCGTCGTATCGCCGGCGACATTCACAGGCGGCGTTGAGTATCAGGCCAACCGTCTGCACGATGTCATGACCGGTTATGGACGCGATATGCGACAGAATGTCGACATTATCGGCGCATTTGTGCAGAACGAGTGGCGCATGCGCAGATTCACCTTTCTCGCCGGCCTGCGCCTCGACAACCACAATCTGATCGACGCCCCCATAGTCAGTCCACGCGTCAACCTGCTCTACCGCCCGTCTGAAAAATTTCAGGGCCGACTGACGTGGTCGACCGGATTCCGCGCCCCCCAGGCCTACGACGAAGACCTGCACGTGACGGCCGTAGGCGGCGAAGGCATGATAATACGTCTGGCCGAGGGCCTCAAGCCCGAGCGCTCAAACAGTTTCAGCGGTTCGGTCGATTGGGATCTGCCCGTCGGCATATTTGACCTCGACATACTGGTAGAAGGCTTTTACACCTCGCTGAATCATGTATTCGTGCTCGAGGCCATAGGCGAGGACGATAACGGCACGTCTATCAAAGAACGCCGCAACGGCAACGGCGCCCGCGTCTACGGCGCGAATATCGATCTGTCGCTTAACTACGGCTCGCTGCTGAACGCACGCCTGGGTTTCACGGCACAGCGCAGCCGCTACACAGTGGCCGAAGCCTGGAGCGAAGACCCCGACGTAGCCCCTACCCGCCGCATGCCGCGTACGCCCGACACCTACGGCTATTTCACGCTCGCCGGCAAGATACGCCGCAATTTCGACTGGTCGCTATCAGGCGTATATACCGGTCGCATGCTTGTGCCGCATTTCGCGCCCGACCACAGCGAGATACCGGCCGACTATCCCTACCCCTATATCGAACACGACGAGATGACGCACTCGCGGCCGTTTTTCGAGCTAAACGCCAAGATAAGCTATGATTTCCATATCGGCAACAATCTGGTGCTGCAGCTCAACGGCGGCGTGCAGAATATAGCCAATGCCTTTCAGCGCGATCTCGACCGTGGCGCATACCGCGATTCGGGATATTTCTATGGCCCGACCCAACCACGTACATATTTCGTGGGACTTAAGGTCATGAGTCTATAGGCCCGGTCAATCGATTGGCGACAGGCCGGCCATCGGCATGATCCACCGAGAGAGAATCACATCTCACGGTGGATTTGTTTTTGTATTATTTACGATTCAATCTCGTCTATTCTTCAATTGTTTGCCGTCTTCGACGGCGTCGCCAGTGTTCGATACGACCGGCCCGATGCGTCGCAATGGTCGTGCATATAATGCCGTCGAAGACGGCGGACAATTGTGGCCCCACATCAAGCGACGCAGGAGCGCAGGTGTGGGGTACATGATTGCACCCACGATCGGGCCTCGCGAGAGGTCCGCCAATTCGACAATGGCGCACGGCAGGATGTGGGTGGATATTGTCGGACCTCTTGCGAGGCCCTTGTTTCACCCCATCGATTTACCCCACACCTTCGCTCGTACCTCGCTCGATATGGGGCTATAATTGATTGCCGTCTTCGACGGCCTCGCAACTCTGTTTCCCCTCTATTATTTGCCGTCTTCGACGGCGCCCGGCAGAGTAATTAATCAACGATGTCAATGTGCGATTTGACTGCTCTCAGTCAGGGATGGTGGGTCAGGGCGGTTGTGGAGGGGATCGGACGGCGACCGGTGGGGGTGTATGGCGTGATTTTTTCGTATGATAGGATTCTACCCGCCGGGTGATGCGTCGGCGATGTGTTTTGTGGTGAATCGGAGCCACAGCGGGCTCGGCGGGGGTGTCGACGACGGCGGGGGCTATCGCTGAGCCGTAGATGCACAGGTCGCAGGTGGCCGCACGGTAGGCGATGGCTCTGACAAGATGGCCCTCGCCGCGCATGATCTGACGGAGCATGGTCTGCTCGTGTACGTCGGCATAGTTGGCCGGATATTTTACGGTGAGGTCGCAGCCGCGCTCAAACG
>JAUNGA010000016.1 GCA_030524765.1 Bacteroidales bacterium
GCTCTCTTTTTCAACCCTTATGCTGTCCCAGCATGCTCCGGTCTCTCCATTTTACACGATTTTTATTTTTCAAAAATTGAAAAGTACTTATTTTGCTGATATAGTAGCTCTGGTAAGTAGTATTTGCAGCATTATCATTATCTTTAGGGTTAAAAAAAGTTAATATTACTTTTGTTGGCATATAGGCTGATTAGAAGCAACTTCCTAAAATACAGTTGCTTATTTCACCATACCTATGGTGCTATCTCACTCGACACCTCGACGCCCCGCGATATCTCAAGACGCTGACGTGTCTCGTCAGAGACGGGGCTGAATGTAGCGCCGAGCACGGCCGTGGCTGTTTCGGCACGGGTGACCGATGTATTGCCGTTGCGGTTGCGCAGCGTCACCGACACAGACTCGGGACGGCCGTCACGCACATAGCTGATTGTGACTTTGTCGCCCGGGCTCAGACGGGCCATCACCTCCTGCAGACGGGCTGTGCCTGTGATCTCGATGCCATTGATCTCCGTAACTACATCGCCGGGCTGCAGTCCGGCCTCACGGGCAGCGGTGCGGTCTTGCACCTCGGCCACATAGATGCCTCGTGTAGCGCCCTTGATCTGCTTTTCTGATATAAGTTCGGGCGTCAGCTCTACAAACGAGATGCCAAGATAGGCACGCTGCACAGTTCCGAACTGGCGCAGATCGTCGACGACCTTTTGCACAATGGTGGTAGGAATGGCAAACGAACATCCCGCATATGTGCCTGTCTGCGAGTATATGGCAGTATTGATACCCACGAGTTCGCCCTTGAGGTTGACCAGAGCTCCGCCCGAGTTGCCGCGATTGACAGCAGCATCGGTCTGAATGTAAGCCTCTATACCGCCGTTGCCGGGAGTCTGCGTAGTGGTTGAAATATTGCGTGCCTTGGCGCTGACGATGCCCGAAGTCACAGTAGAAGTAAAGCCGAATGGATTGCCGACAGCGAGCACCCATTCGCCCACATGCAGATCTTCGCTGTTGCCCATCGGGATGACGTGCAGGTCAGCCGGAGCGTCTATTCTTATGAGTGCGAGGTCGGTCACCGGATCGGCCCCGACCACGGTAGCGGCAAAGTTGCGGTTATCGTTGAGGGTTACCTCGAGACGTTCGGCTCCGTCGATTACATGGTTGTTGGTCACAATGAGACCGTCGGTGGTTATAATCACGCCCGAACCGAGGCCTACCTGACGCTGCTCGGCCTGTCGGGGCTCTTGTTGACGACGCTGCGGTTGGCCGAAGAAATATTGAAAGAACGGATCATCAAACGGATCGCCGCCCATGTTGCCGTAGTGCTGTCCGCGGGGAGTCGCGAAACTCTTGACCGATACAACGCCGTTGACAGTCGACTCGGCGGCATTGATAAAATCTTCTTGCGATATGGTGCGTGCAGGCACCTGCTGTGCGCATGAGCTCAAGGCCGCACCAAGAGCCAGCGCGAGGATCAGAGAGTGTTTTTTCATATCGTGTTGCAAATGTTAATGAATCTTACTGTGTCGTGGTATATCGACAAATATATGCAACAAGATCGGATTTTCGTGCTATCAGCCCCCGACTTTAAACATATTTGGCTAAACAGTCGCCGTTTGCTAAAAGTGTTAACTCAACGCTTGTAAATCGGTCTTAACCAATGTTAAAACGGCCCGGAGACAGCAATGCGCCAACTATCGGCGAGAAGATAGGTCGAAGCCATACGCGAGACAGTGTCGGCCGTGAGCCCGTCAATAGCTCTGAGCTGCTGTTCGAAATAGTCGGCAGGTGTACCCACCACCAGGCCCGTGATATGGTAGTCGATCATTGACATGGGCGAGTCGGCGGTAGATGCCAACGTACTCCAGGCTTTGAGTTTTAGGCGGTTGAGTTCCTCGCCATCGATAGGATTATCTACAAGCGATCGCACCTCAGCCATACTCTCTGCTATTACCTGATCTACATAAGAGGCATCGCACTGTGCGTCGATAGATGCGAAAGCACCCTCAAACGAGCCTTGCAGAGAGGCGCCTATGCCATAAGTGAGACCCTTGTCTTCACGTATATTTGACATCAGACGGCTGCCGAAGTATCCACCAAGCCCCATCAGCGTCAGTCGTAGAGCTATGTAATCGGGGTGCGTACGGGGTATGGCAGGCAGAGTCATCGACACTGCCGACTGTTGCGCGTCGGGACGTGGGTCGTTGATCCGTCGCGCCGGTTCGGGGACATAGGGGGTGACTGTTACGGGAGATTTGCCTGTGCGGGCGGGTAACGATTCAAACATCTCTGTCACAGAGCGCAACAGTACGTCATCATAATTTCCGGCCATATAGACATGCAGCTGTGCCGACCCGAAAGTCTGCCGATGGCATCGGCGCAGGTCATCGGCCGTTACAGCGAGGATCTGTTCGGGCGTATCAAGCGAACCTGCGATGTGGTCTTTGCCTGCAATCATCTGTTTGCTCAACGTAGTGGCCCGCACGCCTACTTTGGTAAGTTGCACAGCGCGGTTTGACGACTGTCGGCGACGTATGATGTCGACGGGGCGCTCGTCAAAATCGGGCGTTTCAATCATGGCACGCACCACCGGCAACAAGTCGGCGAGGCGCGAGTTCAGCACTATCAGATCGATTCCGTTGTGATGGTCAGACACCCGCGAACCGAGTCTGGCACCGCTATAATCGATAATGTCGGCGATCTGCTCGCCGGTCATGCCGCCGGCGCCTTCGCGCATGGCCTCGCCCATCAGCGCGATGGCCGATATAGGACTGAAATCATAGCGGCCTCCCTCGCTCATCACCACCAGACGCACCAATGGCTGATCGCCGGCTCTCACCGTCGTGAGTGTGATGCCATTGGCAAGGGATGTCACTACCGGCGGCACAAGCGAGATGTCGCTCAACGGTCTGACCGCCGGAGCCTTTGTACGGTCGAGTGTGGTCATTCCTCTATCGATTTTATATACTCGACAGCCCGCTCGAGGTCTGCCGGTGTATCGATACCTATAGTTGGACAGTCGGTCACGGCAGCCGATATGCGATAGCCGGCCTGTAGCCAGCGCAGTTGTTCGAGCGACTCGGCCAGTTCGAGCGACGACTGGGGCAGCTGCACGATATGAGCCAATGTATCGGCTCGATAGCCATAGAGCCCTACGTGAGTATAATATGTGGTCGAGTCAATCCATTCTTGCCAGGGATGATTTCGCACATAAGGGATGATGCTGCGCGAGAAATATAGCGCGTGCATCTCGTCGTCAAGCACGACTTTGGGTGTATTGGGATTGAACAGGGCATCCCATCCGGCCGACGGGTCAAACCGGCGTACCAGAGTGGCCAGACATGTGTCAGGACGATCAAAGCAGCCCTTCAAGGCCTCGATCTGAGACGGGTCGATAAATGGTTCGTCGCCTTGTATATTGATGACCGCGTCAGCGTCTGATCCGCTGAGACAGTATGCCTCATAGCACCGGTCGGTGCCGCTGCGATGCTTGTCTGATGTCATGACGGCACGGCCGCCGAATGCCTCGACAGCCGATAATATGCGCTCGTCGTCGGTGGCCACAATCACCTCGTCAAGAGCCATCGATGCGCGCTCATAGACACGTTGTATCATTGGTTTGACACCTATCATCGCCAGAGGCTTGCCCGGAAAACGTGTCGACGCATAGCGAGCGGGTATGATTCCTATAAACTTCATTTATCGTTGCTTTGTACCGCAGCTGTCTGTCGGCGCCTGAAGTAAGACGGTGCGAGACACACTCCGGCAAATAAATACACATAATAGCTGACCACACGCCAAATCATGGCGATGACCAGAGCCAGCGACAGATCACCTATCAGATCGCCGTAATAGTTGGTGAATAGCCATTCGCTCACGCCGCTTCCGCCGGGTGTGGGACTTATCATCAGCACAACCCACACCACAAACTGCCGCCCGAACACCAGTAGCCCCGAGGCCGCCGGCACAAAGCCCCAGAAGAGTGCGTTGACCACAAAGTAGCGCGAAAACCATGACAATGTAGTGGCCCCGAAAACCTTGAGCCACCATCCCCGCGATTGTGCCTTGACCCACGCCGATGTGGCACGCATATTGCCGGTCATCTCGGCCGCCTGGCGCTGCCAGCGACGCAGCCATTTGAGCGTAAACAATCGTGTGACAGATTGTTCGAGCCATCGCGGTCTGGCGATAATACCAGTAAACAATATAGCCGACCAGACAACGATACCGGCATAAACGAGCCAGAACACCCATTGTACCCCGCGCAGAAAGACGTTGTCGGCAGTCACACCGAACAGTTCCTGCACAGGTAACAACAAGAACAGCACCGGACAAAATATCACAAAGAACAGTTCGTCAAGCAGCAAAGTAGTCAGGGTCAGCGTAGTCGCACGGCCTACAGATATACCCTCGCGGTTGAGATAAAAGATTGCGAGAGCGCTACCTCCGACAGCCGATGGTGTGATAGCCGATGTAAAAGCGCACATGATGTCGACCCTGAGCGCACGACGCCACGAGAGAGCTCCGTCAGTGATCGTGCGGAATCGCCATGTGAGACCGAAATCGCGTCCCGCCACAAATATCAGACACGCCACCATGGCCACGACGGTGCGGCCATCAAAATGCAGCAAATTCCATGCCTTGGGATTAAAATCGTCGATGAAGAGCCACACCACCACCGCCACGCCAATCAGAGCGGGCAGCACGGCCTTAATTAAAGTACTCTTCAGCGACGGCGTCATTGAGCGTTGCTGATTATATCAAGTATCGAGCCGGTAGCTGTCACCGGATCACCGGCATCGGTGATCGGCTTACCCACCGCCAACCCGTTGTATCCCATCGCGAATATTGTCGGGATATCTTCGAGATCAAAATCGCCTTCGGCCACCAGCGGTATCTTGATGCCGGCATCACGCACCGCTATGACAAAAGCACGCAGGCGGTCATCACCTATCGATGCCGGCACAGTCACAAAGTCGATATCGGCAGGTACCATCGCAGGCACAGCCGACGAGTCGACCGCCTCGATGCCGATAACAGCCTCAGGGCCCATATCCTCGCGCATCGACGCCGGCGTGGCAGCCGGATGGATCACAAACCACTCGCGGCTCAGGCGCACACCGTGCAATCCCAGCTCGCGTGCCAGCTCCGGACGATCGTCTATCGTAAGAAACACACTCGCCTCACGACACATATCAACCACGTCAGGCACCAGCATCTCTCTGATTTCCTGATCACTCTTGCCTGTCAGATGCAGCGAGATCCACATGCATCCGCCCTCGATTGCCATCTGTGCCAGCTCGGCCACAGGATAACGATCACTCTCGCTGAGAATATATTGTAACATTATTCTATGTCATTTATGTTTGCAAAATTAATAAACTCATCTTAAACATAAAAGCCACAGGACAAATAAAGTTCTGTGCCGGTCTGATAATAAACACAAAAGTGCCGCGAATGTCGATATAATACATTCGCGGCACGATATTAATAAAAATTTTTTATGGATTTGTTCAGAATTACTTTACAGCCACCTTGACAGTCTTGTCGCCTACGGCAACTATGTACACTCCACCTGCAAGTCTCAGGCGACAGCAATCAGATGCGACAACAGCAGCCACGATACGTCCGTCAGGCGCAGCCACACTGACCTCATGACCGGCGGCGCCGGTGATCACCACCTCATTGCCGGCGACGGTGATCGATATACCGTCGGCGACAGCATCGGCGACATGACTGACAGCAGTCGTCACAGGCTCAGATGCACGTGATTCGCCCTCCTGATAAAGCGCAGTCACATGGAACGTATGCGAGCCGTCGGCAAGATTGTCGAGAACACAGGTTTCAGCAGTCAAAACCGCATCGTTGGCCTTTACGCCATTATCATATACATTATATCCTATATGATTGAGCTCGGTACCACGATAACCGTTATATGAGATATCGTCAACAAGCAGGATGAAGCTGCCTGTCTCGCACGAACGTATCGCAAAATGGCGGGCACCGGCCGGCAGATCGGCACTAAACTGAGTCCAGTCAGAAGGTACGGTGCCACCTGCACCCTCGATCTTTACAAAGTCGGCAGGATCGGTTGTTTCGGCCTTAGTATAGTAGATCTCGATCTTTTCGAGATAGGTGTTATGGAAACTCTTTGCATAGAAAGAGATCGTCTGGGCATCGCCCGACAGCTCGGGCGAAATGGCCCAGTCGTCGATCTGCGAATCATCATAGTTGAACAAAGTGGCAAGACACTTGTCGCCACTGCGGGCGTTGAGATTGCTGTTGGCACCCAACTCGTAATTGTCAAATACAAAGAATGATGACTTGGTATGCTTCACCTCGATGCCGGGGATGTCGACACCATCAATGCCGCCGACAAAACCGCCATCAACATCAACCATTGTCCAGCCAAATACGTCATGAGCAAAACTTACCGCGTCTTCAAAGTCCTCAACTACTGCGGCAGCGGTAAATTCGGGCAATACCACACGAGACCAATCAAGTGTGACCGAATTGCCGTCGACCGCAGCTGTAAGGCCATCGGGGGCCGGGAAGTTGGGTTTGGGTACAGATATGGTCACATGTTCTGACATATTATTGTCAGCTACCTCATCGGCACCATAGACTATCTGTGCATATACATCCAAAGCGTCGGGTGTGGTGGCGTTGCAATCTATTGTGAACTCGTGAGTGCGGTTGCCGTCGACCGCAATCGCATCGCCGTCGACGGTACCGACCGGCTTGCCGTCTGCATAGAGCATGAGAGTATATGAGCCCGATCCGTACGAACCGAAGTTCTCAACCTTGACTTTTACCGTGGCTGTTTCACCGGGTTTTACTCTTGTCGGGGCCATGATTGACGATACGGCGAGATCATAGTCGACAGCCTGTGTGATCGATATATTATCGATAAGAATCGCAGTCGCACCAGTGAGTGTGCCCTGTAGTTTTATACGAACGGTTTTACCGGCAAAAGCAGACAGATCGACACGATAACGGTTCCAGCTCATGCCTCCGTTGATCACAATTGTTTTGACAAGTTCCCAGCCATTGCCACTGTTGACCGACACGGCAATCTCATTGGTGTTGTCCTCTCTGATGCCGAAGCTATAGAAAGTGAGTACAGGCGCAGTCACCTCAAGGTCGATATTGCCGCTGAGAATAGATGCCGAACTACCGGAGTAATCGGCTGTAATCGCGAGCAGGCCGTTGTCGCCATCCTGTGAGCTGACATCACTGAATGTATCGTCAGACAAGACGCTGACCTGAGCGCCGAATACCGACTGATCGGCTTCGACAAACCATAGATACGAAAGTTTTGCATCGGCAAACGATTCTGTGAACGGTAACGGATAGTCGGCGCCAAGTATCAGACCGTTGGTAGCCATACCGTCGCCTGAGCCGGCCTCGTCGACAGGGAATACTCCCCACTGACTGAAGATCTGCTTGCCGTCAGGATCATAAGCGTTCTCGATCGTATAGGTATTGGTGGTCAGACCTGTTGCCACCGGCACCTGCCTGTCACCCTCAAGCGATACAACTTCATAAGTGATCGTGCCTGCAGGCAGAGTCTTTCCGTCGATATCGGTTTTAACCTCTGTCCAGGTGATTACCACCGAACCTTCGATATCACCTTTACGCGCCGAAGCCTCAGTAATAGCCTCGGGGATATTTATACCGACAAATGCCTGCGCCGACACGCTTTCACTCTTGCCGATCTCGTTCTCGAAACATACGGAATATTCGGTCATACCACCCTTGCAATCCTTATCCTCGAATGAATATTTCTTACCCGGGACAGGGTTTGCGATAGTCTCTATGACATCACCGTCACGCATGATCACACCTGAGTGAAGCGTTGACAGGGCCGTACCGCTTACGGTCTTGGCCGGTGCAGTAAAGCTGATGAGCGCAGTCTTGGCTCCGGCTCTGTCAGGCGTTACAGTCAGATCGCTGACCTTTGCCGGCAGCAGACTCTCTACCGGTGGCATCAGTTCAAATCCATGCATCTGCAAGAAGAACTGGCCCGGCTCACTGATACCGTGGAAACCTATATAATAGATACCGTCGCGGTCTACCGTGATATTTGCCTCATAAGCCTGTTCTGATGAGTTCTCTATGACAGTGGGCTCCATGACATCAATAGTCATGGCATCGACTGTCGGGGCAGTACCCAGCTTTATCTCGATACGCTCAGGACACGAGGACATCATACACGACAGCATAGTAGCGAGACCATACGTCTTGCCGGCCTCAAGAATGATGCCCGGAGTTATAAGCCAGTCATCCATCGCCAGTTCATTGCTGTAAGGGCAACGGACGATACCGTTGTACCACAGCCACTTCTCGTCATCTTTATTGGCATCGATGATGGTAAAGCTATCAAGAGATGACTCATCGGCAAAGCTGACACTGTAGGGAGGCTTGATATTGCCGAAATAGAGTATATCAGACCATACGGGAGCCAGCGTCTCGCCTTTGTAATTGGCGATAACCGAATACTGGAATGCTGTAAGCACCTCAGGCTCGACAAACTCGATGTCGCAGCTGTTGCCCTTGACACCGCTTTTCACTATATTGCCGGGCACATCTGTAATATCATAGGTGAGCGCATCGACGTCTATATAGCCACCGTTTGCGGCCGCCGGAGTCTCCCAGCTGAGGGTGAGGCAATCAGGGGCGGTACGTTCGAGAGTGACGCTGCCCGACGGTTTCGGTGTGTCTTCGCCGATAAAGACTTTGACACTACGGGCAGGGGAACGACCGGCCTGATTCTCCAGCACGACCGCAAAAGTATATAGAGCAGTACCATCGACACGAACCTGTGTATTGACAGTAGAACCGCACGCAGCTGTGCCCGATGTGATGGCCTTGCCATTTGCCGAGATAGTATATTTGACATCACCCGTGGCAGGCGACCCGTCATATTTTACCGATGGTATCTTAAATGACATATTGCAATCGGGAGTAGCCCCGATAGCCGTGACATTCAGATCAGTGACAGCCGCCGGAGCCTCGCCTGCCGTCTTGTGCGGTATCGAAAGGCCAACAATGCGTTCGTTGGCCGTCAGATCATAGACTTTCGAGGCTTTGCCCGTGACAAGGCTGATTTCATAGAGAGACGAGGTGCCACCGTTGGTCAGGAAATACATCATGCCAGTGTCGGGATCAATCACGGCACTCGTCTTTGTATCAATCGACAGGTCTGTGGCGCCAATCAGCTTGATGGCACCGGTGTAAAGATCGATACTGTAAAGATCGCCATACTGATTGATGCCGTAGCCCACTGAATCATAGATATCAAAACCGACAAAACCGTTACCGCCGAGGCTCACGATAGGCGAGAACGAATAATCGGTCGGATCGAATGTACCGAATTCATAGCTCTCACCGTTTATTTTACAGCCGTAAATAAAGTTATCGGCAGGATTCCATTTGGCATCAAGCAGAGAGAACTCGTCGATCTTCAAGGTCTCTGACGAAAGACGCTCCCACGTCTCGGCATCAAATACCTCTATATGCATGCCATTGTAGAATATCCACGAATACTGAGTCGTGGCCATAAAATACTTGCCGTCGTAATAGAACGACGCCGCTATACCATCATCGCCGGCCTCGGCCATACGTTCTACGGCATAGCTTTGCAGTCCGATAGCATATGGGCCAAACGGCTCCGCACCGCTTGTCCACCCGTCTGAAGCATAGACACTGCCGATAGCAAACGGCTGATTTCCGATCGTCTCCGAAGGCAGACGCAGCGGCGATTTATGCCTCAGTGTCGTCTGTGGCCGCACAAAAGCCCGGCTCATCGTGCGATGCGGCCCTATAGGTTGAAACTTAAGCGTTTTTGACGGTGCCTTAGGCAACGCCGCCGATCTGGCCTCCAATCTTATGGCATCGGGATTGCCACCCTTCTCACAGTTTTTTTGCGCAACAGCCGCCACATTGTGTGTAAGCAGCGACATGATGCACAATGCTGCGATTGCCATCAGTTTTTTTACTGTCAAGATCATACTTGTAAAATAAAACGTAAATAAAATTGTGTATAAAATGAAGAAGTTTATTTATGAGTGATAAAATCTTCAAATGATGATGCAACGACTTTCAAATTACTACAAACATCCTCAAATTCGAAGATTTTTGCAAACTTAAATATATTTTTCAATTCATACAACAATGTGTAGTACTTTTTATTTTAAAATTGTTAACAAAAAACACGCGCCACGGCATCGATCCGTGGCGCGCAAATCATAAAGTTGTTTCAATCAATCTATAAACAGTGCTTTACCTGTGTCATGAAATTTTTTGAAGTCGTCGACGGCGGGATGGCCGGGAAACGGTACATAATAATGATTGGGATGCGTAGACTCGTTGCCGTTGCGCCACACGCATACATATGCAAGAGGCATACCGTCGATAGCAGGGAGAAGCACACGTGTGTACCAGTCGGGCACAGTCAGTCCTTCAAGCCCCGTCTCAGTGAGAGCGACAAGTTTTCCGCGGCGACGAGCCTCATCGATTACAAATGGCATCTGGGCGGCTACACGCTCACGGAATTTATCTATACCCTCCTCGCCATCAAACTGATATATATCCGTACCAAGAATATCTACATATTCGTCACCGGGGTAAGTGGCAAGATATTGCTCGCGGGTAAGATCTTTGTCGGGCGAATAGGCCCAGACCACATTATCAAGGTCCTTGGCGTCAAAACGCTCGCGGGTGAGACGATATAGTGCTATGTATTCGTCAGGCGTAGTGTAGTCGCTGCCCCACCAGAACCATGATCCTGAGTTTTCGTGCCACGGACGGAAGATGACCGGTATGCGATGCCCCTCGCTGTCTGTGAGCGAGCCTATAAAGTCGGCGGCGCGATCGATCCATGCGGTCAGCGTGTCAAGCACCGCGGGGTTGTCGGTGAATCCGTGCAGAGGGCTGGTCGATGTGTCCCATGAGTTGCCTCGTGACACGGGGTTGATCGGATGCCAACTGATGCCATTGATGCCTCCGCGGGCATGCTGGGCGGCGATCTCGCGCGACATGAATTCAAATGGCACTCCGTCGAGATTTTGCAGCGAGTCAAGCTCGAGTAGGCCAAGATCCCAGTTCATCATACCCGGATACTGGCCTGTGACAGCCTTGACGTCTGAGTTGCCGTCGACATAGGCCCACGTATGTCCGTATGCGGTATCGTCGTGATGACCGAAATAGAATTTGCCTGCATTGACTGTCGAGTCAAGACGTGCAATCAGAGTCTGAGCCGGAGTGACAGTGGCCGGTTCTTCGGTCTCTTGTTGTGTTTTTTTACCCGAGCAGGCTGTCATGACGGCTGCTGCGGCAATGATTGGTATCAGTCTGTTCATATCGTTACTATGATGTGGTTTGTTGTTCCGGCCGGTTGCACGGGTATTTTTTTACCTTCGACAATACAGCCGTTGAGAGTCATTGATGTCTCACGATCGCCGTTGACACGCGCGTTGTCGATACTGATGATATAGTCAGCTCCGCGGAAACGTCGATGTATCTCTACCGCACCCATATCGGCGGGCAACACCGGATCGATAATCAAACCGTCGTAGTCGGGGCGTATGCCGAGCAGATACTGGGTGACGGCATACCAGTTCCATGCAGCCGTTCCCGTGAGCCACGAGTTTTTTGCTTCGCCGGGGCGGGCTGCGTCTTTGCCGGCTGTCATCTGGCAATATACGTATGGCTCGACCTTGTGCAGATCGCTGCGGTCTTCGAGATATGCGGGACATATCTTGCGATAATAATCCCATGCGAATTCGGCACGTCGGGCCATGGCCTCGGCTATGATGACCCATGGATTGTTGTGGGCAAATATACCGGCATTCTCTTTGTAGCCCGGCGGATATGTCGAAATCTCGCCATAATCAGGCACGTACTCGGTAAAAGCCGGATTATTGAGTACAATTCCATGTTCACAATCGAGGTAGAGCTTCACCGAGTCGAGAGCCTTGACAGGCATACCCTCGTCGGCGCCGACCCGGGCCATGCCGCACCATCCCTGCGACTCGACAAATATGCGTCCCTCGGCATTCTCGTGCGAGCCAACCTTGCGGCCAAAGTAATCATAGGCACGCAGATACCACTCTCCGTCCCAACCGTGAGTCTTGATTGCCTCGTCCATCGCCTTTATGCAGGAGGCGACACGGTCGGCCTCTGCCGTCATGCCACGCAGACGGCAGATACGCTCATACTCGCGTCCGCACACAATAAACTGACCCGCTATCATCAGCGACTCGGCCCGGCTACCGCCCGGCTTGTTCTCCGTTGTCTGGAACGAATCATCGGGATTGGTCGAGAAACAGTTTAGATTGAGACAGTCGTTCCAGTCGGCACGGCCTATCAGAGGCAGTCCGTGCGGGCCGAGATTATGTACCACATGGTCAAACGACACGCGCAGATGCTCGATCAGAGGCACCTCGCTGCCCGGTTTGTTGTCAAACGGCACGAGCTCGTCGAGTATTGACATGTCGCCGGTCTCCTTTATATAGGCCGCCACACCGAATACCAGCCACATCGGATCGTCGTTGAATCCGCCGCCGATGTCATTGTTGCCTCGCTTCGTCAAAGGCTGGTACTGGTGATAGCATCCTCCGTCGGCAAACTGTGTCGACGCGATATCAATGATACGCTGACGGGCGCGGGATGGTATCTGATGCACGAATCCTACCAGATCCTGATTTGAGTCGCGGAATCCCATGCCACGGCCGATACCGCTCTCAAAATATGATGCCGAACGTGAGAAACAGAACGTGATCATGCACTGATACTGATTCCATATGTTGACCATTCGGTCAAGTCGCTGATCTCCGGATGTGACAGTGAAGCCCGACAACAGCCCGTCCCAATATCGGCTCAGGCTGTCAAGAGCGGCACGAGCCTTTTCGACAGTGTCAAACCGTGCCATCAGCTCTCGCGCGCGAACCTTATTAATAACGCCCTTGCTCTCCCACTTCTCTCCGTCGGGATTCTCGACATAGCCGAGCACAAACACCAGCTGACGCGACTCGCCGGGCTGCAACTCGATATCGAGACAATGCGAGGCTATGGGCGACCATCCATGCGCCACCGAATCGCGCGGTCGACCCTCGGTCACCGCATCGGGTTCGTCAAAACCGTTGTAGAGTCCCAGAAACGCCTCTCGGTCGGTGTCAAAACCGACGATAGGCGCATTGACCCAATAAAAGGCATAATGGTTGCGTCGTTCGCGGTACTCAGTCTTGTGATACAGAGCCGAGCCGTCGATCTCGACCTCACCCGTCGAAAAATTGCGTTGAAAGTTTTCCATATCGGCGGCGGCATTCCACAGGCACCATTCGACAAACGAGAACAGCCTGAGCCGTCGCACCCGATCGGTCGTATTGGTGAGCTTGAATATTGTCACCTCGGCAGGTGTGTCGAGCGGGACAAAGAATGTTGCAGAAGCCTCAATACCGTTTTTAGCGCCTTTGATCACCGTATAACCCAGGCCATGTCGGCATTCATAGCTGTCGAGAGGTGTCTTACACGGTTTCCAGCCGGGATTCCACACCGTATCGCCGTCTTTAATGTAAAAATAGCGTCCTCCGGCATCGACCGGCACTCCGTTGTAGCGGTAACGTGTCAGGCGGCGGTACTTGGCATCACGGAAAAAGCTATATCCGCCGGCCGTATTCGATATCAGCGAAAAAAAGTCTTTATTGCCGAGATAATTGATCCAAGGCCACGGTGTGCGCGGCTCGGTGATCACATATTCACGATTTGTATCGTCAAAATATCCGTATCTCATAATGAAATGTTTGTGCAAATTTGCACATTTTATTTCAAAAACATATTGACTTTTATTGGCTGAAAATATACCGGCCATCAAATTGAATTATTTTGCGTACCTTTGCAAAAAATTTTAATAAGCTTACGTATATGGCAAAAATCGGTTCGGTAATGACCCCCGTGGGTTGCAAAGCCCTGCTGCTCGGCAGCGGCGAGTTAGGTAAAGAGGTTGCGATAGAGCTGCAACGCTATGGCGTCGAGGTGATCGCCTGCGACAAATACGCCGGCGCTCCGGCCATGCAGGTAGCCCACCGCGACTATGTGTTCAACATGCTCGACGGCAAGGAGTTGCGCGAGGTCGTAGTCGATGAGCGTCCCGACCACATAATCCCCGAGGTCGAGGCCATCGCCACCGGCACACTCGTCGAGCTTGAGAAAGAGGGCTACAACGTCACTCCCACAGCCCGCGCCGCATTTCTTACAATGAATCGCGAGGGCATACGCCGTCTCGCGGCCGAAGAGCTCGGGCTACCCACTTCAAACTACCGTTTTGCCGATACATATGACGACTTCCGCAAGGCTATCGACGAGGTCGGCATTCCCTGCGTGGTAAAGCCTGTAATGAGCTCGTCGGGGCACGGCCAGTCAACCATCCGTTCGACCGAACAGATCGATGCGGCATGGCATAATGCCCAGGAGGGCGGACGCGCAGGCGCAGGACGAGTGATCGTCGAGGGATTTGTCGATTTTGACTACGAGATCACTCTGCTCACGGTCCGCTCGACCGCAGGTACTGCATTCTGCGAGCCGATAGGCCACATACAGGTCGAGGGCGACTACCGCCAGTCATGGCAGCCCCAGCCCATGACCGACTCAGCGCTGGCCCGCGCACGCGAGATCGCACGCAAGATCACTGACGCTTTGGGCGGACACGGTATCTTTGGTGTCGAACTGTTTGTCAAGGGCGACGATGTCATATTCAGCGAGGTGTCGCCACGTCCCCACGACACCGGCATGGTGACCATGATTTCACAGGACCTTAGCGAGTTTGCCCTGCATGCACGTGCTTTGCTCGGGCTGCCCGTACCGGCCATACGCTTCCTGGGCCCGTCGGCCTCTATGGCGATTGTGGTCGAGGGCGACACCGACAAGATCGAGATGGACAATCTCGAGGAGGTGCTTGCCGAGCCCGGTGTGCAGATGCGCATATTCGGCAAACCCGAGATCAAGGGCCATCGACGCATGGGCGTGCTGCTCGCTACCGACGAGACTGTCGAGAAAGCACTCGCCAAGGTGCAGCGAGCCTATGACAAGCTCAACGTAAAAGTGCTGCCACGATAATGAGCGGTGAAATCAAACGTCTGACGATGATGGTGCGGATCGATGATACGGCCCGCGCCGACATCGCTCTCACCCCCGAACGCACCTATTATCGTTTTGCCACCGACTCGAGCATCGAGGATGGCGAACTTGCCGCCGTGCAAGGCGACTTTGCCACGGTAGCGGCGGCAATAGTCGAGGCTGCTGCGGCACGCGATGGCGAACCCGCGCTGCCGGCCGATGTCAAAATACAGATTTTTGTCAATAACCGGTTGATCAGCACCCCGGCCAGCGATCTGAGCCTGCGTCGGGTGGTCGATCTCCTGCAGCCTCTCGCAGCCGAATTTACTTTTCTCAGAGGATTCTGCTAAAAGACCTCATACCAAGAGCGAAGGGGCCGGTTTTTAGCCGGCCCCTTCGCTCTTGGTATGAGGTTATAAATCGAACAGGCGGACGGCATTATCGCTTGTCACGCGCTCAATCTCGCTCGACGCCACACCGAGCGACTGCGCTATATGCGCGCAGATATATGGCAGATATGCGCTCTCATTGCGACGACCACGCTTGGGCACAGGAGCCAGATATGGCGAATCAGTCTCAAGCAACAGCCGCTCAAGACCGATGTGGCCGAGAACATCGCGCAACTTTGAATTCTTAAATGTGACGATACCGTTGATGCCAAAATAGAAGTCACCCACCCGATGTATGCGGTCGACATCATCCACATCGCCGCCAAAGCTGTGGAACACTCCCCGTACACCGCTTACATCCGACAGCACCTCGAGCGTCTCGTCGAGACCGTTGCGGCAATGTATTATGACAGGCAGGTCGAGTTCTACAGCCCGACGCACCTGACGATCAAACGCCTGCATCTGCGACACTCGGTAAGTAGCGTCCCAATAAAGGTCTATGCCGATCTCCCCTACGGCCACATAACCGCTGCCATCGCCCAACCGGCTCATGACTGAGTCAAGAGCCGGTTGCCAATCATCTGACACCTCGGTAGGATGCAGCCCCATTGCCTTGAATACCACACCGGGGAATTCGTCGGCCAATCGCTCCATAGGCTCGATCGTGCCGAGATCGACGTTTGGGAATATCATACGGTCGACGCCGGCCGCCATAGCACGACGCACCGCCGAGGCACCGCCACCGGCTTCGTCGGCAAACTCTGGCAGATAAAGATGTGTGTGGGTATCGATCATTTTGCCCGACTGCTGAGTTTATGGGCCAGATCAGCAAACCAATCACAGCTCTCCGCGTCGAGACATGCCCGGTCAAGCGATTCGAGAGCCTTCTCGCAATATTCGCTGATCAGAGCGTCGCAACGGCACGATAGATCGAGCTGTTCGTAAATTTTCTTGACACCGCCCACCAGCCGGCCTTTGGTCGTACCGCGTTCGTAGGCACGTGCCATCTGATCGTGGGCCTCGCGGCAGGCGGTAATATAAAGCCACGTCTTCTTGCGGTTGACGATATCGCCGCCAATCGATTTGCCAAAAACTGCCGGATCGCCGAACGTATCGAGCCAGTCGTCGCGCAGTTGGAAGGCCACACCCAGATTCATGCCGAAATCATACATAGCCTGCTGCACCACATCGTCCGCTCCGCCCACCAGAGCGCCCATGCGGCACGCGCACCCGAGCAGTACCGATGTCTTCAGCCTGATCATCTCTATATATCTGGCCACAGTCACACGGTCGAGCTTCTCAAATTCGGTGTCGAGTTGCTGGCCCTCATATACCTCCATAGCCGTACGGTTGAACAGATCGAGCACCTCGGGCAACACCGAGCGGTCACAATCGGCCACATACTGCGTGGCCATCGTCAGCAACGCGTCACCTGACAGTATCGCCTGCACCGCTCCCCACCGGCGATGCACGGTCAGTCGGCCGCGGCGGCGATCGGCATTATCCATCACATCATCGTGGATGAGCGTGAAATTATGAAACATCTCGACAGCCAGAGCCTGCCTGAGCGCACGCTCCGCATCACCGCAGACAGCCTGACATGCCGCCAGAACAAACAGCGGACGCAGACGCTTGCCCCCTGCCTCGAGAGTATAAGCTATCGGACGCACCAACCCCGGAGTCCGCTCGGGATATTTGATTTCTGCGAGTCCCGTCTCGACGAGCTCAAGCAAATGGTTTTGGTCTATAGTTTTCATGATTCGATAGGCAAAGATAATCAATTTCTGCCGATGCGACAAGACAATCGCCTATCGTGCACAGGCAGGATATAGCCGCGTCCGCAATCACCCTACCTGCTATCGCAGTCTTTTACGCTGTCAGATAGAAAGCGCGGGTATGCGACCAGCCCTGCGACGAATTGCGCACCGTCAGCATGATCATGCCGGGCCGTGCCTGAGGGTGACGGCGCACCCGGTCAATAATGTCGCCAAAACCGGTAAACCCTGTGCCTTGAAGATTGCAAAATTCTATGCCCCGGACCGATGCCGAAGCAAATACTGTATCAGAGTGAGAGATAGTTGCCATAATACGTCTGTTTTGTATTTACGGCACAAAATTACAAACGCACCTGTGCCACATACAGGCACAGGTGCGTTAAACGTAGTTAACCAACTTTTCAGGCTACGGGATTGCCAAAGCGGTTTGCGGTCGGTTCGCCGGGTTTGACATACCAGATGATCATGATGATCCAGCCGACAAGGGGTATCAGGCCGATAAAGAACCAGCCACCTGCGCGGCCTATGTCGTGCAGACGACGCCATGCCACGGCCAGCGACGGTACAATCAGTGCCAGCGAGCAGATACCGCCAAGCCACTGACTGATCATGCCGCAGATAAAGCCTGCGACGAACTGGAACAGCCAGAACCACCAGAACTCTGCGCGCGATGCGCGACCGTTGAAATCAGCATACTTGTTGAAACATACCTTGACAGCGTCAAGGAATGTCATAGGAGGCTGTGCGCCGTTCATGCCGCCGCCAAAACCACCTTGCGGCTGTGTGTTGCCGCCAAAACCATTTGAATTGTATTCAGCCATAACTATATATGATTGATTAATAATAAATTCGCTGTAGGGTCAATAGATCAGAGATGCAGATCGTGCCCCATCCGCTGTTTTTTTGTCGTCATATAGCGCAGATTGTACGGGTTAGGCTCGATCTCGATCGGCACGTTCTCTACCACCTCAAGACCAAAGCCCTCGAGCCCCTTGCGCTTGACAGGATTGTTGGTCATCAGTCGCATCTTGCGTATGCCCAGCAGATTGAGTATCTGTGCACCCACGCCATAGTCGCGTTCGTCAGCCTGATGGCCGAGGTGTATGTTAGCTTCTACCGTATCGAGCCCCTCTTCCTGCAGTTTGTAGGCGCGTATCTTGTCCATCAGGCCGATACCACGGCCCTCCTGATTGAGATATACCACCGCACCACGGCCTTCGGCCTCGATCATCTGCATCGCCTTGTGCAGCTGATGGCCGCAATCGCAACGCATCGAGCCGAAGATATCGCCCGTGGCACACGACGAGTGCACGCGCACCAGCACCGGTTGGCCGTCGCTTATGTCACCCTTTATGATGGCTATATGCTCGAGTCCGTTGCTTTTCTGGCGGAAAGGTATGAGACGGAAATGTCCGTAATCAGTCGGCATATCGACCTCGACGCCCATATCGACAAGCTGTTCATGCTCGAGCCGATAGGCTATAAGATCACGTATGCTGACCAGCTTGAGGCCCCACTCGTCGGCACGACGGCGCAACTCCGGCAGACGTGCCATCGAGCCGTCGTCGCTCATGATCTCCATCAGAGCGGCTGCAGGAGCCAGACCGGCCAACCGGGCCAGATCGACCGCCGCTTCGGTGTGCCCCGAACGCTTGAGCACACCCTGATCCTGGGCGTAGAGCGGATTGATATGTCCCGGGCGGCCGAACGTCTCGGGCGTACTGGTCGGGTCGGCCAGAGCGCGTATGGTGGCACAACGGTCGTGTATGCTCACTCCCGTCGAGCAACCCTCGAGTTTGTCGACAGTCACAGTAAACGGAGTGCCCAGTACCGAAGTATTGTCCTCGACCTGACGGTCAAGGCCCAGCTCGCGGCAACGCGAGATCGTAATGGGCGCACACAGCACGCCACGGGCGTTCTTGAGCATGAAATTGACCTGCTCGGGAGTGATTTTCTCGGCGGCGACAATCAGATCGCCCTCATTCTCGCGGTCCTCGTCGTCGACGACCACTACCATGCGGCCCTCGCGAAAGTCGTGAATGGCCTCTTCGATTGAGTCAAGTTTTATATTCTTGTCCATTTGGGGTTATGGTATTGTTAATCGGTATTTTCTGCCGGTCCGATGCGGTCGAGCAATGCACGGGTTGTCTCGACAATGACAGACATATTGCGGCGCCCGGGCTCAAACGGATACTTGTTGAGCAATGCTATCACCTGTGCATCGCGCGAATTGCTCAGATAATCGACCACGGCATTGAGTTCTGACCGCAATGCACGTCGTGCGTGCGGGCTGCGGGCAGCCGCACAGTCGGCATCGAGTGTCGTCAGCATCTCGCGTGCCCGGTCTTTGTCAACATCGGTCATTACGATTTCTTTAAGCTCAAGCGAGCGTGCCGGCATACGGCCTGTCAGACGTGCGAAGAACAGCTTGTATGCGTCCCAGTTGAATACAGCCGAATCATCCACCGCCTTGATCGTAAAAAATATGCCCAGCGGCAGCAGCGCCACTGTGCTCAGCCACATACCCTGCCACACTTCGAGCTTGCCGTCGCGGGCCATTTTGTAGCCTGTATTGTCGAATATAAAGTAAATGATAAACAGAAAGACTGAGATAACCAGAGGTGTGCCCAGACCGCCTTTCTTGATGATGGCTCCGAGCGGAGCACCGATAAAGAAGAACACCAGTATGGCAAACGACAGCGTGAACTTGCGCTGCATCTCTATGTCGTGACGGCGCATCAGTTTGGCCTGCTCGGTCAGCATCAGCGCGCGGTACTCAAACTCCTGACGCGAGCGTTTCGAGTCAGATATCGCCTGGTTGACATACGATTTAGCCAACGAAACCGACGGCTTGGCAAACACCGAGTCGAGATTGACCTCAGATACGCCCGCATGATACTCGGGCAACGGCCTGACCTCCCTCACGCGATGGCCGGCGGTATCGGTGTAGATGCGGCGCGAGGCATGTCCCACGTATGGTGTCGCCAGCAGCTCGTCGGCATACACTGTGCCGATCGAGTCGACACGTTCGCCGATCGAGTCGATCGAGTGGCGCAGCTGACTCACGTTCTGGCCGACATACTGCGAGCGTATGCCTCCCTCGTCCATGCGGTTGAAATTCGCGTCAAATGCAAAATACACCTCTTTTTGGGTAAACTGTTCGCGACGGAACGGCATGTATCCCGACGTACCCACACCCATCGAGTTGTCATTGAGATTCTCAAACATCTCGCCGCTGTGCAACTCAAGGAAAAGGCGTGTCTTGTCACGGGTGAAGCTGAACCGGCCCGAATCAGCCAATATCACACGCGTATTGTCAGTACCGCGCGATATATCATATATGATCATGCCGTACAGCATGCCCGTCTCGGGATTTTTATGGTCGATATAGAGATTCATACCCGGTATCTCGTCATAAAACGAGCGCTCGGGAATCTCTACCTCGGGAGTCTTCTGTCGCACCGAGAACATCAGCGTCCACATGCGCGACTGCGCCACCGGCAGAACATTGTTCTGAAAGAAGAACGCTCCGATCGAGATCAGTACCATCAGCACGATCAGCGGCCTCATGATGCGGAATAGCGATATGCCGGCGGCCTTCATCGCCGTCAGCTCGAGTTTCTCGCCCAGGTTGCCGAATACCATCAGCGATGCCAGCAACACGGCCAGCGGCAGCGCCGTGGGCACCATTGTCAGCGCGGCATAGAAAAACAACTCGCCGAGCACGTCAAAACTCAGGCCTTTACCCACCAGATCATCAATCATGCGGAAGAGAAATTGCATCAGCACGATGAACAGACAGATAAAAAATGTCATCAGCAGCAACGGTGCAAATCGCTGCAGCATGAATGTATCGAGTCGTTTCAAGCCTAACATATCAACTGCAAAGATAGCAATTTTACACGAAATATCGCAAACCCACTTTTCGGCCGACGGGTCCGATAGCCCGATGTTGTGTTGTACGCAGCGCCCTACAGCCATCGACGCAATAACACAAAACTTACCATATGTCATCAAATATGCGCACCTATATCATTGATTATATGCCAATTCACTCTTTATCGCAATTTACCCGACTGATTACCCGCATATACACCCGAGTATGTTTATATCTAACTTTGTAGTGTCGAAATTTAAGTATCTCTACCCGCCGAGACCATTGACATCCAAACTTTTTTTCTGCATAATCCGAATAATCACCTTGAATTTTTAATTAATGAACCAACCTAAATCTTTTAGATCAGTTTTGCTTCCCGTGGCCATGGCTTTCGTCTCTGCCCTCTCATCACAGGGCCAGACCTCACAGATCGCTCATGTCTACACGACTACTTCCGACCGCTCACAGTCGATGACACTGACGGCACTCTCGCCACAAGGAAATTCGACTACCGACGCCATTGTTATCACAAACCGTCAGAACCAGGAAATTGACGGTTACGGCTATGCCATCACCTATGCCTCATGCTACAATCTGCTTGAACGCATGTCGGCACAACAGCGTCACGAACTGCTCGAGCGCACCTTTTCACACACAAATGGATACGGTGTGTCATACGTACGTATATCTATCGGTTGCAACGACTTTTCATCTGACGAGTACACTCTCTGCGATGCCAAGGGCGACCGGTCTGACCTGCTGCAGCACTTCAGGCTCCATTCCGACGAGATCAACTACGTCATTCCCGTTCTCAAGGAGATCATAGCGATCAATCCCGACATCAAGATCATAGCCGCGCCATGGACTCCGCCGCGGTGGATGAAGTACGAAAACAATGACCCGTCTCAGACAAGCACGAGCTGGACGGGCGGACGGCTTCATCCCGACTTCTTCATGACCTATGGAGAGTATTTTGTCAAATTCATCCGCACTATGGAGTCATACGGCATCAGGATTCATGCCGTATCTCCCCAAAACGAGCCACTTAACTCCGGCAACTCGGCATCTATGTGGATGCCCTGGGATGACGAGGCCGGCTTTGTATCAAAAGGACTTGCACCGGCCCTGCATAACGCCGGGCTTAAGACAAAGATCTATATCTACGATCACAATTATAATTATGACAACGGTCCGTGGGGCAACGATGATTATGTGCGCAAGGTCTACAACCAGATGGGAACAGGCTTTGTTGGCGAAGAGCTGGTGGCCGGCTCATGCTGGCACAACTACGGCGGTCAGCTCAAAGACATCGCCAACGACATCGTCTGGGGCCGTCAAGACAAAGAGCTGCTGTTCTCAGAGGCCTCAATCGGCCAGTGGAACGACGGACGCAATCTCAACGCCCGCCTTGCATACGAAATGGATGAACTCATCATCGGACCGGCCCTGCATCGGTTCCGCGGCTCGCTGGTATGGAACTTCATGCTCGATTCAAACGGAGCCCCCAACCGTCCCAAAGGATGCACCACATGCTATGGCGCCATTGATCTCATGCTCGACGACGCCCGCAGCGAGCCCCGTCTCTCATATAATTCTCATTATTATATAATGGCTCATGCATCGGCTGTCATAAAGCCAGGCGCCCACCGCGTCGACACCGATGGCTGGTGGACAGAAGGTCTCTCGTACGCAGCTTTCCACAATCCCGACAACACGTCTGCGATACTGTTTTCAAACAATGGCGACAAAAATCTGAATGTCAATGTCAACACCGACAATCATACATACACCGTGGCTGTTCCCGCCAAAAGCGTCGTGTCTATGCGCATGGGGCTTGATCCCGATCTGACAGGTGTCGACGGTGTCGCAGTTGACACCGACAACGAGCCCGTCAGCCTATATGACCTGCAGGGCCGACTTGCCCGGCATCCTGTCGCCGGACGTCTTTACATCACATCAAAAGGAGAAAAAATCATATTTTAACTGAATATATAATCAATTTTTACTAAAGTGAAAAAACTTGATTCTCTGATCTACAGATTGGCGACACTACTGCTGTTATGTGTCGCAAGCCCCTCGATATCGGCTATGGAGGCGCCCGAGAGGCTATATATCATTGGCAGCATTCCGGAATGGAACGGACAAAACAGCGCATGGAATCCGGCCAATTCACCCGAAATGACAAAAATCGGCAACAAATTTGTCATCAGAAACCTGTTTCTTAAGGACGGTGACAACGCATACTTCCAGTTTGGCAGCGATCGTAACTGGGATGGCAGACGCTTCTTTGCGTCCACCAAAGACATGAATATCCTGCTCGCTCCCGGGAAATTTAACGAGGGTGGAGACGAAAACAACTTCGCCGTCGCATCAGGCACCTACGACATCACAATCGATTTCGACAAAGAAGTGGTATATGCCGAGAAAAGCGCAGACATACCCCAGACACTTTATATAGTCGGCTCGCTCAACGGCGGTAACTGGGATCCCGGCAAATCTGTCCGTCTCGATCGCGATGGCAATAAGTTTTCTGTCAAAGGAGTGATTCTCAACAATACCGGTAGCGATAAATCGTACTTTAAATTCATTACATCAGACGGCGATAACGCATGGGGCATGCCCGGTTGCGTGGCCGTAAGCAATGATGATGACGTGACACCCGGCAAAGTCATATCGTTTATCTACAACTCCGATAACGCCGATGGATCGAACTTCATGGTCAACAACGGCATCTACGACATAACACTCGATTTCGACTCAAAAACCATCAGTCTGGCCAACAGCGACGTCAAGCAGCTTTACATTGTCGGCAATCTCAACGGACGCGGATGGGACGCAGCCAACGCAATGCCTATGACCAAAAATGGCAATGTTTTCACGGCCAAAGACATCTACTTCTATGAACCGGGCAAAGAACGGGCTCAATTCCAGCTTCTTCTCGACAATAATTTCGGCGTCGACCGCTATCTGCCCCGATGGTCAGATGTCGAGTTTGATCAGAACTCAAAAGGCAGCGTACAATTATTCCGTCTTGACTCAGGCGGCGACAACAACCTTAGCATCCCGGCCGGGCGCTATGATGTGACCGTCAACCTCAATAACGGCGAAGTATCTGTCGTGCGCAAATCCGTGCCCGAGCACCTATATCTGCGTGGCAACCTGCAGGGTACCGACTGGTGGGAATCGGCCACAATCGAGATGACACGCAATGGCGATAAATTCACTGCATCAAATGTTATCCTGTGGGCCGAAAACGACAATGCCGCTACAGCCCAATTCAAATTCTTCACCGACAACAGCTGGTCGGCCTCGCAGTATATCCCATATTATAATGATGAAATCACACCCGACCGGCCTGCAGATTTCCGTCTTTCCCGCGGCGAGGCCGACAACAATGTCAACTTCAGTGCTGCCCGCGGTGTCTATGACGTCACATTCGACTATGCCACAGGCAAGGTAAGTCTGCAACGCGTCGACAACTATACCGATTGCAACAGCAACTTCAGGATGTCGTTCTGGGAAGGTCCCGTCAACGAGGCCCTGCGTCCCGACGGACAGGCCGGCGCATCTGACATCGAGTTCGAGCCCTATCGCGTATCGGGTAGCCGCCACTACTATCGCATAAAAGTCGCCGACAATATTGATCCTATAAAATATGTGAGCCAAGCATGGCTTGGCGGATATGTCAATATCAGCAAATATCACTGGGACGGTGACAAATGCGTCAAAACGGCCGGAGCGTCCACCGATTTCAAGACCTATTACTTCGATGCCCGCAAGACCGGTACACGTGTGCCTGTCGTGACCGAATACTGGTGCGACAACTCCCGTCTTGAGGTAGGCATGCAGATCAAGGCTATCTTTCTCGAGGTCGACGACAACAAGGACTTTGAGGGCAGATCGACGCCATTCACCGTCATATTCTCGGCCACCGGCGATCTCAACGAAAACGCACCTGAACAGCAGCCTCTCAACTCTGACAGCTATTCTCTCGCGCTCTCGTCGGGCAGTCTCTATGAAATGCTCAAAGGCACTGCCGAGGGTGAAATCGAGATCCCATTCGTGCGCCACAACACAGCCGAGGAAGGCTACCGTATCAATCTCGGTCGCGACATCACCATTGACGGCGACCAGCAATTTACCCTCAAGGTAAACGGAGTGGCTTCTGACAAGCGTTTCACTCTCAGCGCTGTGAATACCCTCACCCCTGCCGGGGGCAACAACGTCATCAACAGCGGGCTGACATTCAACCAGATCATACTGATGGTCGACCCCGACGACTATTCTGAGTATGAGATGTTCCTCTCTGACGGCGACATCAGCAAATACCCCGCCAACTACACCATGCACAACAAATACCCCATGCTTAAGGTATGGAGCGGCAATGACGCTTCGTGGACATCGCTCTACAACAGCGGCATCACTCCCACCGACGTTGACGGCACTGTGAAATACTACGAATTCAAGCCCGTGACCAAAGACGGATGCAACTCAAACCTCTACTTCCTCGATCTCGGCGAGCAGGGCATCAAGGTCAAACGTGCCGGATACGAAGCATCGGCCGAAGCAGGTGCTGAAGCCAAATCTTATCAGTTCAACATCATCGATCAGAACGGCTACGACATATCTAATCCCTATCAGGGCTCGCAGTATATCTATCCGGGCATGTGGTGGTGTGCCAATCCCAACCTCATGGACCCCGCTGGACAACGCGAATACATGGGCGTGAAGTTCCGCAACGTGCCCGAACTGTCATCGCGTGTCGACCTCGCCGTCAACCTCACGCCAGCACAAGGCGACGAGATCACCATCTACGGCATCACGCTCTTCAAGATCATCGGCACCGTTTACGACGTCTATGTCGAAGACGTGCGCGAGAACAACGTCTACTACGTCTACATGCACACTCAACCCGTCACCGGAGACAATCTCCGCGCCAAATGCGAGCAGTCGTCGCCCATTCTCGTCAGCGTCAGCAAGGACGCCATGATCAAAGAGGTCGACGCCACTCCATACAACCCCCTTGAAGGCATCTCTGAGTTCAACGATCCCGGTTTTGACGACAATGCAGTCTACTACCAGCCCCGTCTCTCTCAGAAAGTCATCGAAGGCAACGCCGATCTCAACTATCTGCTTTCGCTCATATTCAAGCCCGGTTCTGCCAATGCCATCGAGTTTGTAGGTATCAACGGATCGCAGAAATGGAGCGCGACCGGCAACAACGACCGCCTGCGCTCTAACAAATGGAGCCGCTACTATACCGGCGACTTTGACGAATCTCGCCAGCTGCTCATCGACGAGCCCTACAACGAATATTACCGCGTAGTTCTCGCCACCAACCCCGACCAGGTACGCTACCAGATCATGTCTCGTGACCTCTCGCTCAATACACGTGCATGGATGCAGTACAGCTCTGTAAACGGCGAAAACTACAACCCCGCCGACAAACTCATCTACCCCGTCGGCAACGTGACCACAACTCTGGTATGGAACAATGACTATACAGCCGACCTCACTCTCGAATTTGTCGATGCCGACGGCAAGGTCGTCTCTACCGAGACACGCAATTACACATCTCGCCCCGAAGGCACTACCTTCGATGATGTCGACGCATTCTATAACACCGGCGAATCGCTGATCGAGATAAACCTCGGCGATTTCTACTTCACACCCGGTCTGACCCCACGCGTCACCGTCACCTACCATAAGGGCAACAACGACGGCGAGACACTCACATCTGAGCGCCCCATGCCTCTCGACTACATCGATCCCGTGCTTACTGCAATCTCAGCCGAGCCTGCCACCGATGCATCCTGGAACAACGCCGGTCACTACACCGCCAGCCTCTCGTGGATGACCGACAACTCAGACATGCCCCGCCACTACGAGATACACCAGTACGATCTGACCGGCATCGACGATAAAGCCGGGTACGAGCCCGAGGCCGAACGTCTCTTCGCCATCACCGATGAAAACAACGGCCACATAGCACACCATTCAGACATCGCCAATGCCGACGGCAACGGCGTCATGGTAGGCACTGTCAACGCCACGATCACCGGAGCCACAAAGCTTGCCGGCTCAACCGATATCATCGACGGCAAACCTACCGTAACGATCGGTTATCGCGCTCACGCAGTACATCATTATGCCGTGCCGGCCAACGGAGCGATCCCCTATGGGGCTATGCAGAGCTTTGCCGAGCTACCCGACGGTTTCACCGCTGTCGACAAGACTTCGCATGACAGCACATTTGCCGACCGCAAATATGCCACCGCTCTCTTCAACACCGACAATACCCTCACCGGCATCGAATCGGTAGACATCGACACCGACAATCAGCCCGTCGAGTGGTTTGACCTGCAGGGTCGCCCCGTAGCAGAGCCCGCATCAGGCATATACATCCGCCGCCAAGGCAACCGTATCGAAAAAATACAAGTGAAATAAGCAACTGAATCATAAGGTTTAGATTGATTGATCCCCGGCTGACGCGACGTCACCCGGGGATCTGTCTTGTAAACCGGTTCAGACAACAGCCTATGACACGAGCCGGCTCGAAAAAAAGAATTGACATAACTTCAACCCCCACCCAACCAATTGCACTCACACATTGTTATAATATCAAAATTAAGTTAATGACATATTCAACTAATTTATAAAAACTATGAAAGCCTTTAACATCTCTTACTTGGGACAGACCCGCGCATGGTGGGTAGTCCTGCTTGTCGGTATCCTGATGGTCATTGCCGGCTTTGCCTATTGGTTCTGGCCTGAGGCAGGTTTTGCAATTGCATCACAGATCTTCGGATGGCTGTTGATTTTGACCGGTATCGTTCAGCTCTGCGTTGCTGCGGGTCCCAATCATGCCCGTGCCTGGGGCTGGTGGCTTGCCGGCGGCATAATTGACATCTTCATCGGATTCATGCTCGTGCGCAGTATCGTCCTCTCTGAGGCCGTATTCCCTTACTTCCTCGCGTTCCTCTTTATCTTCTGGGGCATCGAGGCTCTCATCGGGGCATGCTACCGCAGCCGCGCCCGCTACTGGTGGCTCGGCATCATCAACGGCATCCTGCTCAACCTCATCGGTTTCTTCTTCCTTGAGGCAGGCTGGGTATCTGACATGATGATGGTATCGTTCCTCACCTCTATCGCATTTATCTACTGGGGATTCACCCTCGCCATCTCGAGCTACGAGATGCGTCCCGTCGAAGGCCCCGCCGACAAATAAACAAGAGGCGGCCGCCATGGCGGCTTGACAGTCTTATACACCCCGGCATCTGACTCTGCGCCAGCATGGCACGACGCATCGTCTGAGGCCGGGGCGTTTTTTAGAACACATCGCACACCTTTATTGAAAAAATATGCTATATTTGCAGATTAATATTAAACTACAGGCATAAATTGTAGTCTAATTTGCAAACCATTCTCAAAAACAATAGCGACAATGACTCTCAAGCGATTCTTTCTCCCCGCGACACTCATAGCCGCAATGGCCGTGGCTATGCCTGCCACAGCTTCCGGCTGGGACGATGACGATGACATCTACTACAATCCGTCGTCTCAGGCAGCCAAAGACGAGCAGGCAGCCCGCGAGCGCGCCAAGGCTCTCGAGCAGCAGCGCCGACAGCAACAGCAGCAACAGCAGCAGGCCGCACAATATTCGACCTACATCCCGAACACCGTCGTCGACTACCCGGCCGCCGACACATACACGCCGGCCGCAGGCGCAGGCCTTGACGTCGACATCGACGCATACAACCGCAACGGTCAGTTTCTCGTCTCTGACTCGGTGCCCGCCGACTCGGCCGCACTCGCGTCGGCAGACACTTACAACTACACCCGACGCATCGAGCGTTTCTACAACGAAGACGTTGTCAACGCATCGGGCAACCAGGATCTGATCGACTCATACTATTCGACCCAACCCGACATCAACGTTTATGTCGTCAACAGCTGGGGCGGATGGCCTTACAGCTCATGGGCCTGGTCATCGCCCTGGTACAACCCCTGGTATTCGTGGAGCTGGGGCATCTATGATCCCTGGTACTCATGGAGCTGGGGTTGGGGCCCCGCTTGGGGCTGGGGACCTGCGTGGGGACCTTCATGGGGCTGGACACCCGGATGGGGTCCCGGTTGGGGCGGCCCGGGTTGGGTAGGCCCCGGCTGGGGTCCCGGACACGGACACTGGGCAAGCTCATCCCCCGGTGCGTCACGGCCACACCGTCCCACCGGCGTAGGATCGTCAAGCACATCGACACGTCGGCCCGGCGCCTTCAGCGCAGGAGCAAACACACCTGTCACCCGGCCCGGCAACATGGGCCAGCGTCCGGGCAACACCACTTCGCGTCCGGGCTATCAGGCCACACCTTCCCGTCCGGCGGGCAACTCATCGGGCAACGTAAATCTCAACCGCGGCCGCAACAACCGCTCGTCGGGATCATACAGCACACCCTCACGCAATTCAAACAGCAACAACAATAACAACCGCAACACCTATACGCCCTCGCGCAACACCAACTCGGGCAGTGGCTCAAGCTGGGGACGCGGCGGCGGTGGAGGCACTCATCGCAGCACCGGCGGCGGTGGAGGCCACAGCGGTGGCGGAGGCACACGCGGACGCCGTTGATCCATCATCCCGTTACATCGTCATTGCAGCGGCCCACATACCGGCCGCTGCAATAAACATAAGACACGTTTCAAACCGTTAACTCTATCGCTTATGAAAAAGATATTACTGGCAGCCCTCGCCATCACATCTCCGGCGGCAATCTTTGCCCAGAGCGCCGTCGACGCCTACTCGCTATCTCAGACCGAGACACGTGGTACGGCCCGTTTCATGGCCATGGGCGGAGCATTCACCGCTCTTGGAGGCGACCTCTCGTCAATCACACAGAATCCCGCCGGTATCGGTGTCTACCGCCGCAGCGAGATCGGTGCCACACTCGACATCACGCCCTCTAAATTCACCACCCAGTCGCCGTCTGACAAGATCAGCCGGAGCCAGACCAAAGCCGCATGCAACAACTTCGGCTACATCGGCACCATACGTCTCGACGGCGCGCTTCGCACATTCTCGTGGGGTGCGTCATACAACCGTGTCGCATCTTTCGACCGCGTTTACGACGCATACAACATACCCACTCAGACTTCGCTCTCAAACTACATAGCGGCATTCACCGACGCGCCCGAGAATGAGCTCAACTTCGGCGACGGTTACAACCCCTATCAGGATTCCGGCGCCGACTGGATGTCGATTCTTGCCTACAACAGCTTCATGATCAATCCTGACGGCAACGGCTATCGCGGTCTGTACCAGAACGGCACCGAAGGCGACGCCTATAGCCAGGTGCGCGAGTCGGGCTATGTCGACGAGTACAACATCGACTTCGGCGGCAACGTCAGCGACGTAGTTTACTGGGGCATCGGATTCGGCATCACCGACCTCAGCTACAACCAGCGGGCCGTCTACTCGGAGAGCATGAAAGACGCGATGATTGCAAGCGAGCAGGGCATGGTCAACGGCAACGCCGGCTTCGAGCTGCGCAACTGGCGGTCGATATCTGGTTCGGGATGGAATCTCAAGGCCGGTCTGATCGTCAAGCCCGTCAACGAATTCCGCATCGGCATTGCCGTGCACACCCCCACATGGTACAGCCTATCGCAATCGGGCTATGCCGAGGTCGCCTACAGCTATCTCAACCCTGCCGCAGCCGGCTCTGACAGCAATCCCCTCGCCGGCACCGAGAACACCGACAACAGCTACTACAACTTCCACATCAACTCGCCCTGGCGCCTCATGATCGGTGCGGCGGCCGTCATCGGCAATCAAGCCATCGTCAGTCTCGATTACGAGCGACAGGCCTACAACAACATGAAAGTCAAATATCAGGACGACTGGGGCAACTTTGTCAACGACGACTATGTCAACGGCGATATCAAGGATTACTTCAAGGCATCAAATATCATTCGTGTCGGTGCCGAGTACCGTGTCACACCGGCATTCAGTGTGCGCGCCGGCTACAGCTACGCGACCACGACCACAAAAGAAGAGGCCGACAACGGACAGCTTGAGATCTACACATCGGGCACCAATCCCGCCTACACGTTCAACAAAGACGTCAACAGTATATCGTTTGGTCTCGGCTACCGCTACCAGGCGTTCTACATCGACGCGGCCTATGTCTATCGCAACCGCAAGTCGACCTACCACGCCTACACCGACTTCCAGGGCAACAAAGCCCCGACAGCCGAGCTGACGCAGACAAGCAATTCGATTATCCTGTCGGCCGGTTTCAAATTCTGATTCAGGCCTTTCTCCACTCCCCATATACGGGCTGCCGATGCAGCCCGTTTTTTTGTTTCCGGCCCCCACAGCCTGAATCCATGAGTTTACAATAGCACTATTTCAACCTGCGTCTTTTACAATTAGTCTTAAAATTATCACTATTTGGCGTTTTTTTCGTACTTTTGCCATCCGAAACAGACTTTTGAGAGTGTCACTGCCTGAATACATACTCATATTCGTTATCCTTGCCCTGCTCCAGACCGCCTACTTTGCCGTAGCGCGACGTCTCGACATTGTATCCCTGCCGTGTCACCGGTCATCCCACAGGCGTCCGACCGTGAGCGGTGGCGGCATAGTATTCTATTTCGCAGTCATGGCATTTTACATCGCCGGCGGAATGTCATGCACACTTTTTGCCGCCGGAGCCACCCTACTCGCCGCTGTCAGCTTTGCCGACGATCTGCGGCCGCTCGGCGTGCTCGTGCGCATGGCCGCACAGCTTACCGGCGTGACACTCGCCGCAATGCAGCTCGGCGTAATCGGGCATATGCCCCTATGGGCAACCGTGGCCGCGATAATCATCGGCACCGGATTTGTCAACGCCTGCAACTTTATGGACGGCGTAAACGGCATCACCGGCGGATACTCCCTGATCACTCTGCTCACCCTCTTGCTCATCAATACGCGCGAGTCGTTTATCGACCCGTCGTTCCTTATAATCTCGGCCATGGCCGCCGCGATATTCTGCTTCTGCAACTATCGTCGCCACGCACTATGCTTTGCCGGCGACGTCGGTTCAGTCTCCGTAGGATACATACTGCTCTTTGCACTCGGCAGCCTCATGATCGCCACCCGCAGCCTCGCCCCGCTGGTATTCGTAGCCGTCTACGGCGTAGACACAGTGCTCACAATCGTGCATCGTCTCATGCTGCGCCAAAACATTCTGCAGTCTCATCGCATGCACCTCTATCAACTGATCAGCAACGAACTCGGGCTCGGCCATATAGCCACAGCATCGCTCTATATCGCCGTACAGGCCATTATCAATGCCGGAGCGCTATGGCTGCCGGTCGACCCTGTCATATACCTCTGCGCGGTAATAGTCGTGCTCGCCGCTGTCTATATAGTCATCATGCGGCGATACTTCTGCCTATATTCTGATAAAAACCAATAATATCACATAACTTACTTATCAAATATCATGATCAAATTAAAATCATTGCTGCTGTCTGCCCTGCTTATGGCCGGCACAGCCACAGCTTCGGCGACTACATTCGACGCCGACGGCTATCCCGAGCTCTACCTACGCGGTGAGATGGACGGCTCAGGCTGGAGTGTTCAAGACAAATTTCGTCTCAACCGCCAGGGCGACATCTACACCATTCATCTCGACAAGCTCTCAGGCGAATTCAAGATCTCTGACGACGACTGGACAATCAACTACGGCGCCCTGGCCGACAACAGCGCCATCGTCGGATCATGCGTGACCGTCGGTGTGCCTAACGGCGTCAACTATCAGGCTCAGGATCTCTCAGACATCACCATATCATTCGCATACAACAAGGCCAACCCGTCTGCCGAGGTCACTGTCACATTCTCGACATCGGTCGAGCGTCCCGTCCCCGGTCTCTCGGGCACACTGCCTGTCTTATATATTAACGTCAAAAATGCCGACGGCACCTACAACAATGAGGTAATCGACAAAGATCTCGCCCACAAAAACTACTTTGATGGCGAATACTGGCTCGATGTCAACGGATGTAAGTGGCTCGAGGATCTCGGCGCCGAGTCGATCGGCTCGGCCGACGCGCCCCTGCCTCTTGAGATCAAAGCCCGCGGCAACTACACACGCAAAGCCTTTGCCAAGAAACCGTTCAAGCTCAAGCTCGGCGCCAAGCAGCGGCTCCTCGGCATGAGCAAGAGCAAACACTATGCTATTCTCGCTCACGCCGACGACAACAAAGGTTATCTGCGCAACTTCACCGGATTCAATCTCGGACACCGCATCGGACTGCCCTGGACGCCCTCTCAGCAGCCGGTCGAGGTCGTCATAAACGGTGATTACCGTGGCCTATACTTCCTCACCGAGTCGATCCGTGTCGGCGACGGCCGTGTGCCCGTACAGGAACTCGACGACAACGTCAGCGATCCCGCGCTGATCTCCGGCGGTTACCTCGTTGAGCTCGACAACTACGACGAAGACAATCAGATACGTCTCGAGGAGAAAGGCCAGGCCCCCGGATACAAAGACGCTCTTCGCATCACATTCGACACACCTGAGGAGTACTCGGCACTGCAATTGCGCTTCGTCACCGACCAGTTCACCGCCATGAACGACCTCATAGGCGATAACTCCGACGACCTCTGGTCATATATGGACATCGACGATGCGGCACGCTACTATCTCGTCGAGGAAATCATCTCGCACGTCGAGGCCTATCACGGTTCGACCTACATGTACCGCGACCGCGGCGAGGGACAGAAATGGCACTTCTCGCCTCTGTGGGACTGTGGAAACGGTTTCAACGGCCCCGTCGACGGATTCTTCTATGACCACGCACCATTCGGCGCCACCTGGATAGCCTCGCTGCGTCTCAATGGCAAATTCAACGACAAAGTACGCGCCACATGGCTATGGTTCATGTCTAATGCATATGACGGACTCATCGCCGACATCGACGCCTATGTAGCCGACATCACCGAGGCAGCCAAGGCCGACCGTCGCCGTTGGCGCGACCGTCCCGTACCCGACGGCGGCCAGGGCGTAGTCGACAACTCTGACATGCAGAGCCGGCGCAACGATGTCGTCAATCGCCTGCAGAGCAAGATCGAATGGCTCAAAGGCCGGTTCGGCGACTTCACCGGCCGCGTCTACGACGAGCCCGCACGCGACACCACCCCCGCAGCTCCGCTGCCCGGATACGCCCAGTCGGGTGTAGAGGATATCGCTGTCGACAACGCCGATGCCGACTTCGAGTTCTACAACCTGCAGGGCCGGCGCATCGCCCGTCCTGCCGCAGGACAGGTGGTTATAGTCCGCCGCGGCAACGTCGCCGTCAAGACAGTCATACGCTGATAAGAAACGCACAAAAAAACGAGCTGCAAGTCATGACTTGCAGCTCATCTTTTTTGTGTTCAGTGCAAATAATTCACTTCTTTTTGGCGAGAATCAGCGCCGAGGTAGGCTCGACTGTCATCCGGCCGCCACGGGCCATGTCGAGTCCGTCGGCCTTGATCTTGCCGTCGCGGGCTATCACGATCCAGTTGCCCTTGGGCACATTCACTTCGCGTGCCTCGTCAGCGCCGTTAAACACGAGCTTGATCTCGCTCCACTCGTCGCCGTTGGCATTGTTCTTGATCGAATACGATATCAGATTGGGCACCTCGGTCTTATCAAACACGATATTGCGGGCTATATCGTCGGCTGTGGTCATGCGGAATGCAGGATGCGACTTGCGCAGCTTTATCAGCTCGCGGTAATAGTCATACTGATCGGCATTCGCATGCTTCAGATCCCAGTTGATGGCATTGATCGAGTCGGGCGACTTATAAGAGTTGTGCACGCCCTGCTTGTCGCGGAAAATCTCCTCGCCGGCAAACATGAACGGTGTGCCCTGCGAGGTGAAGACTATTGTCTGCGCCAGTCTTGCAGCACGCTGGCGGTCGGCCTCGGTCGAGCCGGGCATCGAATGGGCCAGTTTGTCGGTCAGCATCAGATCGTCATGACACGATACATAGTTGATGATCATCTCGGGCGACGTCGCATAGGCAAATTTGCTGTTGTTGCCCTTGCTGTAATCTACCTGAGGATGGGCAGTCGATGCTACGATACCTATCTTGACGGTCTCTTCACTGCCGGGCTTGCCTGTAGCGAATCCGCGTTCGTCGGCACGGCTGTAATGGCCCTTGACAGCATCGCGTATATCATCGCTGAACACAGCTATGCCATCCATCTTCGACACATTCTCCTTCAGCGCGCGACGTTCAGGCGCAAGGGGCGAATCACCGGCGGTCCAGCCCTCTCCGTAGACAAAGATCGACGGATTGATCTTGTGCAGTTCGGCAGCCACACGGTTCATGGTCTCGGTATCGTGTATTGCCATCAGATCAAAGCGGAAACCGTCGATATGATACTCGTCGGCCCAGTATTTCACCGAGTTGACAATGAAATCGCCCATCTGCTTGTGGTCTGACGCAGTCTCGTTGCCGCAACCCGACGCGTCCGAGTATGAACCGTCGGCCCGGTGACGGTAATAATAGCCCGGCGCCGTGAGCGAGAAATTCGAGTCGTCGTTCTGTGCCGTGTGGTTATACACCACGTCCATCACTACGCCTATGCCGGCGTCATGCAGGGCCTTGATCATCTCCTTCATCTCTCGTATGCGTACCGACGGATCGGCCGGGTCAGTCGAGTAAGAGCCCTCGGGAGCGTTATAATTCTGAGGGTCATAGCCCCAGTTGTACTGATTTGCCGGCAGATTGGCTTCGTCTACCGAATTGTAGTCATACGACGGCAGTATGTGCACGTGCGTCACACCCAGCTCTTTCAAGTGATCTATACCTGTCGTCTGGCCGTAACTGTTGTGCGTGCCGGGCTCGGTCAACGCCAGGAATTTACCCTTGTGCACGATGCCCGACGAAGGGTGCATGCTGTAGTCGCGGTGATGCATCTCATATAGCACCACATCGGTCAGATTGTCTACCTGAGGGCCGCGGTCGTCGCCCCACCCCTCGGGATCGGTCAGCGACATGTCGATGATCGCCGCACGCTCGCCGTTGGTCCCCACAGCCTTGGCCCATACACCGGGTGTCTCTGACAGCCAGCGGCCGTCATGCTTGATACTGAATGTATAGAATTTGCCATACAGCGGCTCGGCCACCGACGCACGCCACGTGCCCTGCTCGGCACGTGCCATCTCGAGGGTGTCATACGGTGCCGTATTGCGGTCGGTATTATAGAGATAGACGCGTGCGGCCTCGGCTTCGGGCGACCACAGTCTGAATCGCGTGCCGTCGGCGCCGACAGTCATTTCGAGATCGTCGCCGTCATATGTCGGCCAAGCCTGATACCTTGCATCGGCGGGGCTCTGTGCGGCCGCACACACCGACGAACCGGCAACCAGTGTGGCTGCCAGCAATTTTGTTATGCATTCGTTCATGTAAGTTATGATATAAGTGTTTTTTATGATATTTCAACGCACCACCACTCGCTGCGACAGACCATCAACACGCACGATATAGTATCCTGCGGCAATCTCGATGCGATTGCTGCCCGGCTCGAGCTCTACCTGCTTGACTATCTGACCGGTCAGAGCGAATATCGCAGCCACGCGGGGCGAGTCGGCCGTCAACTCGACGATGATGCAGTGTGCGCCGGGACGCACCGTCGTCGCAGGCGTCACGGCCTCTGCCGTCTCGGTCCGGGGCGCATCGTCGGCATAGACTGTCGGGCCGGCCACCAAAGCCAGTCCCAACGCTAAGATGATATGTCGCATATTCTTGAGCATATACAAAGTTAACAATTTATTGTGTCATATGAAAGCACCGACAGCATATTTTCAGATATTTTTAATTCTGCAGTCACGTTTATCTGAATTTATGTTAAATACAGTTAATACCCGCTCATCTTGCCTACTTTTGACGTAACTTAGCCAACTACCACGAAAAAACATACTACCTGACATGAATCCTGAAATAGCATTAAGCAAAAATGCGATCGTGCGTGCTCTTTCAAAGCCTCGCGCACAGTTCACACGCGATGACATCATCAGATATGTCACCGACAACGGCATCGAGATGATCAACTTCATGTATCCTGCCGCCGACGGCCGGCTCAAGACTCTCAATTTTGTCATCAACGATCTCGCATATCTCGAGACCATCCTCACGCTCGGCGAGCGTGTCGACGGGTCATCGCTGTTCCCGTTTATCAGCGCCGGCAGCAGCGATCTTTATGTCGTGCCGCGTTACCGCACGGCATTTGTCGATCCGTTTTCCGAGATCCCCACACTCGTAATGCTCTGCAGCTACTGCGACAAAGAGGGTCGACCACTCGAGTCGTCTCCCGAGTACACGCTCCACAAGGCATGCGACGAATTCACCCGCTCTACCGGTATGAAATTCCAGGCGATGGGCGAGCTCGAATACTACGTCATAGCCGAAGACACCGGGCGGTTCCCCGCATCTGACCAGCGTGGCTACCACGAGTCGGCACCGTTTGCCAAATTCAACGACTTCCGCACCAAATGCATGCTATACATCGCACGCACCGGCGGACAGATCAAATACGGCCACTCAGAGGTCGGCAACTTCACCCTCAACGGCACTATATACGAGCAGAACGAAATCGAATTCCTCCCCGTCGATGCCGAGGACGCCGCCGATCAGCTCATGCTCGCCAAGTGGGTCATCAGATGTCTGGCCGACCGCGAAGGCTTTGACGTGACATTCGCGCCAAAGATCACCGCCGGAAAAGCCGGCTCCGGACTACACATACACATGCGCATGCTCAAAGACGGCCACAACTGCATGCTCGACGACAACCGACGCATCAGCGACACCGCACGACGCGCCATCGCCGGCATGATGGCACTCGCCCCGGCGCTCACAGCTTTCGGCAACACAAATCCCACAAGCTACTTCAGGCTCGTGCCACATCAGGAGGCGCCGACCAACGTATGTTGGGGCGACCGCAACCGATCTGTCCTCGTGCGCGTACCTCTCGGGTGGACCGCAAAGGCCGACATGTGCGACGCCGTCAATCCCGGTCAGACCACACCCGCCGAAATCGATCCCACAATGAAACAGACAGTCGAGATACGATCGGCCGACGGCACCGCCGATGTCTACAGGCTGCTCGCCGGTCTCGCCGTAGCTCTGCGACACGGCCTCGAGATGCCCGATGCACTCGATGTCGCCGAGCGCACATATGTCGACGTCAACATCCACGACGAAGCCAATGCCGACAGACTCGCCAGGTTGCAGTCGCTGCCGGTCGACTGTGCAGGCAGCGCCGACTGCCTTG